>CAYSMK010000007.1:0-175675 GCA_964432205.1 uncultured Geobacter sp.
CCCCCCTCCCAGGCCCAGCCGACGCCGGATGGTACGGCCCTTTATGCCGCCAATTGTGCCGGCTGCCATGGCAGCCTGGCAAAGACGAACAAACCGGGCGCCTCGGTGGCCCGTATCCAGTCCGCCATCACAGCGGGTAGCGGCGGCATGGGGTACCTCTCATCCATGAGCTCCCAGGAGATCCAGGCCATCGCAACGGTCCTGGGTAGCCCTGCAACGCCTACCGCGCCGGCTGCACCGTCCCCCGCACCGGTGCCGGTACCTGCTCCTGCCCCGTCGACAACGGCTGACGGCGCTGCCCTCTATGCCACCAACTGCGGCGGCTGCCATGGCCCCCTGGCCACCACCACCAAGAAAGGGATGACCGCCACCAGACTGCAGACAGCCGTCAGCGGCAACATCGGCGGCATGGGATTCCTTTCGACACTGACCGCCGCCGAAAATCAGGCGATTGTGGATGCCCTGGCCAGCAGCCCGGCACCCTCACCGGCCCCGGCACCCTCGCCCTCGCCGGCACCTTCTCCGACCCCGGCACCGGCTGATGGGGCAACACTCTACGCAACAAACTGTGCCGGTTGCCACGGCGCACTGGCCGCCTCAACCAAGAAGGGGATGACCCTCGCCCGCCTTCAGTCAGCCATCAGTGGCAATATCGGTGGCATGGGGTATCTCTCCACCCTCACCTCTACCGAGCAGCAGGCCATAGTTGGCGCGCTGGCCGTCACCACTCCGGCACCGGCCCCCACACCGGCACCAACACCGACGCCTGTTCCGGCACCGATCGACGCAGCGGCGCTCTACGCCACCAACTGCGCCAACTGCCACGGCACCCTGGCCAACTCGACCAAGAAGGGGATCACCCTGGCCCGTCTCCAATCGTCCATCAGCGGCAACGCCGGCGGGATGGGCGTCCTCTCCTCGCTGAGCTCGGCCGAGCAGCAGGCCATCGTGAACGTCCTGGCCGTGGTCACCCCCGCACCGGCCCCGGCACCAACTCCGGCACCGGTTGACGGAACCACCCTCTACGGCACCAAATGCGCCGGCTGCCACGGAGCACTGGCCACCACCAACAAGCCGGGCACAACTCTTGCCCGACTCGATGCGGCCATCAGCGGCAACGCAGGCGGCATGGGCACCCTTTCGTCCCTCACAGCTGCCGAGAAGCAGGCCATCGTGGACGTACTGGTCGTGACTACACCTACTCCGGTCCCGACGCCGACTCCGACCCCGGCGCCGGTCGATGGAGCAGCGCTCTACGGCACCAGCTGCGCCGGATGCCACGGACCGCTGGCCAGCTCTACCAAGGCGGGCGCCACAGCAACCCGCACCCAGACGGCCATCAACGGCAATGTGGGCGGCATGGGCTACCTCTCCACCCTGACCGCGGCCCAGGTCCAGGCAATCGCCACGGCCCTGGCGACCGTTACTCCGCCAACGACACCGGCACCGACGCCGGCATGCGGGAGCTGCCACGCCCTTCCTCCGTCAACGGGCCAGCATTCCAAGCACCTCAGCCAAAGGGTAGCCTGCGCCACCTGCCACGGCACCGGCTACAGCACTACGGCCGTAAACGCGGCCACGCACAACAACGGTGTCAAGAACGTGGGAGGCACCAGTGGCTGGAACGCCACGACGCGCAGCTGCTCGAACTCCTGCCATGGTACCGAGAGGTGGTAGGTCCAACAGACGGTAAGCAGAAATAACGGCACATCACAGTGCAGCACAACAAACGGGGGGACAGATTGTCCCCCCGTTTGTTGTTGACGCCCACCACGCGTACAAAAAGGGGCTCCGCCCGGAGCCCCTTCTCAATCACTTCACCAGCAGGGCCTGCAGCAACAGCCCTTGTTTCGTCGCCGAACCCCGGCACCGCCGACTCGAGCGTTACGGGAGATTGGCAGCCCTGATCCCGTCCCGGCCCCCGCCTTTCACCGCGTACATCGCCTCGTCCGCCAGCCTCACCAGATCGAGATTCGAAGCCGCATCGTCCGGATAGGTGGCAATGCCGAAACTTGCCGTCACCTGGAATTCACGGCCGTCATCGGAACAAAATATCTGGTCGCGCATCACCTGCCGCAGCTTATTGACAAAGGTCAGTGCCCCGGACTTGGGGGTATTGGGAAGCAGGAGCACGTACTCGTCGCCGCCGAAGCGGGCGGCATAATCCACCACTCGAATGTTCCGCTTGATGACCCCCCCCATCTCGCTCAGCACCCGGCTCCCCACCAGGTGGCCGAACGTATCGTTCACCTGCTTGAAGCGATCCAGATCGAGAAAGACCATGGAGAGCGGATGGCCGAAACGCCTGGCAGCCGTCACCTCCCGGTCGAGCAGGGTGTTAAAGTGCCGGGCATTATACAGACCGGTCAGGTCGTCGATGATGACCAGTTCGCAGACCCGTTGATAGTTGCGGGCGTTGTCGATGGCAATGGCTGCATAATCGGCGATCATCGCAATGATGTGCAGTTCGGACTCGCCGTATTCCCTGTCTTCCAGACTGTTCACCAGCTCGATGACCCCGAGCACCTGTCCCCTGACCATAAGCGGCACGCAGATGAGCGAACGGGTGGTGAAATCGACCTGCTGGTCGATCTGCCGGGCGAACCGGTCATCGCTCTGGGCGTCGCCGATCAAGAGCGGCTCGCCGTGCAGGGCCACCCACCCGGCAATACCCTCCCCCATCTTGAGCCGAACCTGCTTCAGTTCCTCGGCCACCGGCGACACCACGATCTCGAAATAGAGCTCATTGCTCTCCCGGTCCACCAGCAGGAGGGACCAGAGCTTCGGCTTGAGCAACGACCCCACCTTGCCCATGATTACGTCGAGAACCTCCTTGAGGTTCAGGCTGGAGGTCAGGGCCTTGCCGATCTCCACCAGGGTGGCCAGTTCCTCGTCCCACCGCGCCGGGCGGTCAGACCGTGCAACAGCGGCCAGTTCCGTCATTACGTCCCCCTTGCAATTGTCCCGTCCTCAATCTCGCCGGGCCTTTTCTCCTGTCGGCGCCGGAGAGGTTTTCTTGAGTGGTATGGAAGGAGTTTGTCCGACTGGCCGGCACTGGAATGCCGGCACGTCGACCGCACCTTCACCACAAGAATAATAGAGAAACATAAAAGCTCAACAGGGGGGGATTGAATCTAGCCCGTCCGCGAAGGACGGGCGCTCACGCCCGGTGGGGTCAGTCTGCCATGGCTCCGTGGTTTCAATCCTCGCCCGTCCGCGAAGGACGGGCGCTCCCAAGTTCGCCAACGGCATCGTCACTCTGTCGGAGTTTCAATCCTCGCCCGTCCGCGAAGGACGGGCGCTCATCAGGATCAGTGTTTCGTCGTCAGTGTGCAGCGGTTTCAATCCTCGCCCGTCCGCGAAGGACGGGCGCTCACCCGCTGGCCGTGGTATTCGGCCAGATCCTTGGAGTTTCAATCCTCGCCCGTCCGCGAAGGACGGGCGCTCCCGGACGTGTCGCTCTCGCATCCGCATCAGACACGTTTCAATCCTCGCCCGTCCGCGAAGGACGGGCGCTCGCACCGGTTATGGATTCATCTCCATCATCTTTGGCGTTTCAATCCTCGCCCGTCCGCGAAGGACGGGCGCTCCCAGCCCGGCCAGCCTCATCCCCCCTTCACTCCTGTTTCAATCCTCGCCCGTCCGCGAAGGACGGGCGCTCCGAAGAGCGACGCCTCGTCGGGCAACCGGTTCTTGTTTCAATCCTCGCCCGTCCGCGAAGGACGGGCGCTCCCCGCCCGGCATCAATGCCATGGTCGTGGTCGACAAGTTTCAATCCTCGCCCGTCCGCGAAGGACGGGCGCTCGGTATTCAGGGGCAAGCGCCACACCGTGGTCAAGGTGTTTCAATCCTCGCCCGTCCGCGAAGGACGGGCGCTCGTCGGCGGTGATGTTGTCCCGCATGGTGGCAATGTTTCAATCCTCGCCCGTCCGCGAAGGACGGGCGCTCGTCACTGATCGATTCCTTCCAGATCAGCTTCAGCTTGTTTCAATCCTCGCCCGTCCGCGAAGGACGGGCGCTCCGTTGCACCAGGGTTGCGGGGGACTGGTACCGGGTGTTTCAATCCTCGCCCGTCCGCGAAGGACGGGCGCTCAATCATCCGGTGAAATCCTTGAAAAGCTGGGATGGTTTCAATCCTCGCCCGTCCGCGAAGGACGGGCGCTCAGACTCACAACTGGTCGGCCGCGGCAACGCTAAGGTTTCAATCCTCGCCCGTCCGCGAAGGACGGGCGCTCCTCCGCCGGTTTCTCGTCCGGCGTGGTGGAAACGAGTTTCAATCCTCGCCCGTCCGCGAAGGACGGGCGCTCGAGCTACGAAGTTTCCGAAGTCTACGAACTCGGCGTTTCAATCCTCGCCCGTCCGCGAAGGACGGGCGCTCGGTTCGCTGGCGCAAAGAGTCCTACGAGTACCAGGTTTCAATCCTCGCCCGTCCGCGAAGGACGGGCGCTCGGTACCTTTCGATATAATGGTGTCTCCGACATTCCAGTTTCAATCCTCGCCCGTCCGCGAAGGACGGGCGCTCACCCGTTGAACCCACAAAGGAGGCAACACACTATGTTTCAATCCTCGCCCGTCCGCGAAGGACGGGCGCTCGGCAATGTCTTCAGGGCTCGGCGCGGTGTCTTCTGTTTCAATCCTCGCCCGTCCGCGAAGGACGGGCGCTCTTTTATAAACCCTATAATCTGAGCCTGAGAAGCTGTTTCAATCCTCGCCCGTCCGCGAAGGACGGGCGCTCCACCTATATGGTCGGGACCATTTGCATACTCTATGTTTCAATCCTCGCCCGTCCGCGAAGGACGGGCGCTCCTAGGAGGCACCAATGCTGCTCAAAATCGGCCAAGTTTCAATCCTCGCCCGTCCGCGAAGGACGGGCGCTCCATGGTGCCTCCGGTGGGTTGCGTAGGGGCGGGGTGTTTCAATCCTCGCCCGTCCGCGAAGGACGGGCGCTCCGAGCAACTCGCCGCTGCCGGCTACACCGCCCCGGTTTCAATCCTCGCCCGTCCGCGAAGGACGGGCGCTCGCCCAGTCCTCGAAGTGCTTGCCTATGGTGCTGCGTTTCAATCCTCGCCCGTCCGCGAAGGACGGGCGCTCTGAAGGTCGCGGCCGAGCGGCTGGCCAAGGTGCTGGTTTCAATCCTCGCCCGTCCGCGAAGGACGGGCGCTCCAGAAGACGAGCGTTTTCAGCACCTCTTCCCAAGTTTCAATCCTCGCCCGTCCGCGAAGGACGGGCGCTCCTCGAACCTGATTTCAAGGAGGTTTCATATGTGGTTTCAATCCTCGCCCGTCCGCGAAGGACGGGCGCTCGTTTCCATTCTAGTTTCTCCTTTTATGGCTATCTGTTTCAATCCTCGCCCGTCCGCGAAGGACGGGCGCTCCAGATGTACTCGAACATCACCACGGCCCAGGAAGTTTCAATCCTCGCCCGTCCGCGAAGGACGGGCGCTCTGCCGCCTTGTACGCATCAATAAGCTTTTGCCGTGTTTCAATCCTCGCCCGTCCGCGAAGGACGGGCGCTCCCCGCTTCAGGGCCGACCAGTCGCCGGTCAGTTCGTTTCAATCCTCGCCCGTCCGCGAAGGACGGGCGCTCCCCAGGCGTGAACGATTGACCATCTGAAAGGAGGTGTTTCAATCCTCGCCCGTCCGCGAAGGACGGGCGCTCAACTTCATAACTAGCGAGTGTCAGGGGGTTGAATGTTTCAATCCTCGCCCGTCCGCGAAGGACGGGCGCTCGCAAGGCTCCAGGTACTGGACCAAATTGCCCACAAAGTTTCAATCCTCGCCCGTCCGCGAAGGACGGGCGCTCCGTGTGCAGCAGGCTAATCGCTATGACGGCCATGTTTCAATCCTCGCCCGTCCGCGAAGGACGGGCGCTCTGTCGGCGGTCCAGTTATTGATCATGGCCACGGTGTTTCAATCCTCGCCCGTCCGCGAAGGACGGGCGCTCATAGGGAGCTCGTCCCCTGCTTCGGTTTCCCAGTGTTTCAATCCTCGCCCGTCCGCGAAGGACGGGCGCTCTCCAAGGAATACCGCAAGATCATCCGCGAGCAGCAGGTTTCAATCCTCGCCCGTCCGCGAAGGACGGGCGCTCGCTCCGTCCTCCACCCCTAAGAAAGCATCTCTGCTGTTTCAATCCTCGCCCGTCCGCGAAGGACGGGCGCTCATTCGAGGTGGGGAAAGAGCTGAAAAGGCACACGGTTTCAATCCTCGCCCGTCCGCGAAGGACGGGCGCTCCATCGATCTCCTGGAAGGTGATGGGGAGCAGGCCGAGTTTCAATCCTCGCCCGTCCGCGAAGGACGGGCGCTCATGCCGTACGAAGTCATCGCCAAGGACTTCAGCAAGTTTCAATCCTCGCCCGTCCGCGAAGGACGGGCGCTCCAAGCTCGACGCCATCTACCTGGGCAAGGAAGCGGGTTTCAATCCTCGCCCGTCCGCGAAGGACGGGCGCTCCTGGTGGTGGTGAAGGGCGGGGAGCGGATCGAGGTGTTTCAATCCTCGCCCGTCCGCGAAGGACGGGCGCTCGCGGAGCAATAACGATGGCAAACGATCTGGCAAGTTTCAATCCTCGCCCGTCCGCGAAGGACGGGCGCTCCGGGAGCTTCTGCCGGACCACCGCCTTGGGGATGTTTCAATCCTCGCCCGTCCGCGAAGGACGGGCGCTCCCCGCAAGCGGGGGGAAGCTGGAAGGGGGGCAACGGGTTTCAATCCTCGCCCGTCCGCGAAGGACGGGCGCTCTGGTTCCCCGTACAACGCCTTTACTTCGCTCAACTGGTTTCAATCCTCGCCCGTCCGCGAAGGACGGGCGCTCCCGGCTCAAACCGTACCGGGCACAGATCGACAAAGTTTCAATCCTCGCCCGTCCGCGAAGGACGGGCGCTCTGATAGCCTCCTCTGTTCGTTGCTGCTGCAACGTGTTTCAATCCTCGCCCGTCCGCGAAGGACGGGCGCTCGCCCCCGCGGCAACTGCTGCAACGTACCTCTTTTACGTTTCAATCCTCGCCCGTCCGCGAAGGACGGGCGCTCTTGTGTCGGGGGACATCATCCTTTGCCTTGTCAGTTTCAATCCTCGCCCGTCCGCGAAGGACGGGCGCTCGCCGAAGGACATCACCATCGGCGCGCCTGGCAACGTGTTTCAATCCTCGCCCGTCCGCGAAGGACGGGCGCTCCAAGGGCCTCTTCCTCCAACTCCTCGGCGGTCAGCTTGTTTCAATCCTCGCCCGTCCGCGAAGGACGGGCGCTCTGACCCCTTAAAAAGCGGCCAGTTTCCAGCATGTTACTTTGCCAATTCTGCGAACCGGCAGATATCGCGCCTGAGCAGGGCACCCCATACTCCACAATCCTCCGTTTTTTACTGTAATTTCAAACATCGCGAACATCCCCGCATTCCTGCTTCCGCACCAGGTTCGCGCAATCAGACGACCAACGTTTCTTCGTCAAAAAAGACGGTTCTGGTCATGCCGTACTCCTCGACCCGCGTTTCCCGCGGCTCGGTCAGACGATAGAGCCGCAGGTTGTCCAGCTCCAACTTGACCTCCTTCAGCAGCTTTCGCCGCAACTGTTCATACTTCATCTCGTCCACCTGGCACTCGAACACCGATTTCTGCACCCGCTGACCGTAGTTCTTGCAGACCTGGGCGACACGGCGCAGGCGACGGCGTCCCTCTTTTGTCTCGGTGTTCACGTCATAACAGACGACAATCCACATGGTTAGTTACCTGAGTTACTTGAGTTGTTGGAGTTCGTAGAGTTACTTGAGTTCGTAGAGTTGTTGGAGTTCATTGAGTTCATTGAGTTCATTGAGTTCTTTGAGTTCTTTGAGTTCTTTGAGTTTGAAGAGTTGCTCAGATAGCGGGAAAATGCCATGACCATTTTAGATACCTCGTCAGCTAATCGATATAAGGCATCGAACTCGGTCCTCGTCATATACCCTTGATCAAGCGCCACGTAGAGCGCGGACTGGACTTCCGCTGCCGAACCATGGGCAATAACGAGAAACTGGATGAACTCCCGCGTTGTCTTCCTGGCAAACCCCTCGGCAATGTTGAGCATAATAGAAACCGCTGCCCGACGTATCTGATCACGCAGGCCAAAATCCCTGGCAAACGAACCGGAATTGCTGATGGAATATACCTCCTTCACCAGCTCCCGCGCCTTTTGCCACGCCTGAATATCCTCAAACTGCTCTATCTTTGCCATGTGCGCCCCCAACTCTAAACTCCATAAACTCCATAAACTCTATGAACTCTATGAACTCTTTAACTATGAACATAGGGAATGTACGACTCCAGGTCCCCCCGCAGATGGCGCGCCAGCAGCCTTGCCTGAAGAAACGGCAGCAGGCCGATGGGCGACTTTTCGGCCAGCAGCGGATGCTCGGCCTCCTCCTGCTTCCGCTTCTGCCAGGCCGCCACCACCTCCCTGCGCCCCTTTTCGTTCAGATAGACCGCACCACCCGGCCGTGGCTCGAAATGGTCGGCAGTGATCTGCTTGCGGTTGATCAGGGTGATTGCCAGCCGGTCAGCCATGAATGCCCGGAACTCCTCCATCAGGTCGAGCCCCAGCGATGGCCTGCCGGGGCGGGGCACATGCAGGAAACCGATCTGCGGATCGAGGCCGACCCCCTCCAATGCGCTGATGCAGTCGTTCAGCAGCAGGGTGTACAGGAAGGAAATAAGGGCGTTGACCGGGTCGAGCGGCGGACGTCGGTTGCGGCCGTTCATCGGCAGCGTGTCCCGCTCCTCCGGCTTGAACATAAGCGGAAACACCTCGAAATAGGCGGCTGCCGCCTCACCTTCCAGCCCGCGCACATGATCGGCATCGCGGGGCGTCTTCAGATGGAACAAGGCATCGGCCTGAATGTCGGCAGACCTGCGCAGGCGCAGTTCTTCATCCGCCCGGTCCGTTTCGCGGGCGCTGCGCATCAGCACGTTGCGGGCGTTCTTCACCTTGCCGGCGGTCATGGCGGCGGCAAGCGAGGTTACCCGCTCAGGATCGCGCACCGCATCGTGCTGGGCCTGACGGAGGAGCACGTTGCCGCTGGTCTTCCCCACCATCCGGCACTTGAAGCGGCCATTGCGGTCGAGAATCACTACAGACCGGCCGTCATCGGCGCACTTGCCGAGAAAAAACGGGCTGATCATCACATTCCCCATGGTGACGATGGAGCCCAGGTGGTGCAGCGGCACCTGGAGCTGCAGCGTACCATTCACCTCCACCCGCACGGTTTCGTGGTCCAGCGACAGGTAGGCGCCCTGGGTCATGACGTAAAGGGTGTTAAGAAGCTGTTTCATGATAAATCCTCGTTTCGACGTTTTGACTTGCCAGATGTCATGTGATACTTTTCAGACACAAGTTCGGGAGGTCACTATGATTCTGGCAAAAGAAGAAGTAAGACAGATACTTGACCAGTTACCGGAAGATACGACCCTGGACGACATCCAGTACCACATTTACGTGCGGCAGAAAATAGATCATGCGCTTGCCGATATTGAAGCAGGGCGCACGCTGTCGGAAGCTGAATTCGATGCCAGGATGACCAAGTGGCTCGAACCGTAATCTGGACCGAAGCCGCCGTCGACGACATTTCCGGGGTCGCTGAGTTCATAGCCCGTGACTCCCGATTCTACGCGGCGGCCCTCGTCCGCGAATCCCGTGCGGCAGCCCTCTCGCTCCGCCACTTTGCAAACCGGGGAAGGGTCGTCCCGGAGGCAGATTCTCCAGCTATCCACGAAATTTTCATAAAGCATTACCGACTTATTTATCTGGTCACCGAAACCAACGTGCACATTCTTGCCTTCGTCCACGGCGCCAGGGATCTGGCACCGCTCCTGGACAAGCTGGAACCTCCCAAGTAACTTTTCACCGGCCATCCACAGTCACTATTGCAAACAGCTCCCGCGCCGCCCGGCGGCTCCGCTCCTTCTCGGCAACAACGGCAGGAAGGCAGATGTTCTTCAACGAGCATTCCGGGCAACGCTGGTTGTTGATCGGTGGTGGCAGATGTTCAGAGGTAAGCAGTTCATGAATTGCATGAGCCGCCTCCTCCACTTCTCGCCGAAGTGTAGTGGTAAATTCCACCTCCCGGCGGTGCTGTGACCCTTTGTGAAAAATTGCGCCACGCGCAATGTTGATCTGCAGCATCTCCTCCAGACAAAGCGCCTGCGCGGCCAGTTGCAGGTCATCATTGAGCCATTTCTGCTTTTTGCCGTGCTTATACTCCACCGGATAGGCGGTGCCGTCGGGATGGAACTCCACCACGTCACAGCGCCCCGAAAGCCCGAGACGCCGTGACCAGACCGGCAGGGCATACTCCAGACGCACACCTTCAACATCGCAGAGATGAAACGTCTGATCGGCCCGATCGTGTTCGGAGGTACCCCGCTGGGTATGGAGGTTGTCCTCGAACTCGCCATCCATGAAGATCATCGCACAGCGACGGGGACAATAGGCGTACTGGTTGAGCGCGGAGACAGCAATCGGCTCCGCGCCTTCTGTCAGTAATTCACTCATGGGGTGAGCAGTTCCACACCCGCCGGCAACCGGTCGTGGTGGACAACAACCTCGTAATCAGAGAAGCTGCGAGGGGAGTTCTCCGATTTCCTGACTATCTCGACAACGGCCCCCTTATCCAACAGCTTGTGGGCCGGTGCGCAGCCGAGCATGGCCTGCTTGACCCGCTGATTCGGGTCGCTGTCGGTTCCGACGTGCTTGAACACGTAAAGGCCACGGCACGACATCATCCCCTTGCTTGCGGAACGGTCATGGTCGTACATGTTTAGTAGCGCTTCCCAGAGACTGGCAAGGTCCTTGTCGGAAAAACCGGTTCCCTTGGCCAGATTGGCGCTGATAAAGCCTTTGGCCACATAAAGGCCATAGGGGATGAGCGCCTTGCGGCCCATGGTACGAAGTTTGTCCTCTTCCTGCTCGTTTTCCCATTTTTCATAGTCGGCGGCGGTTTTGGCACCACTCACTTTTTCAGCGACCGCCATCCGGGTGATGGACGCTTCAAGCGGCAAGATTGGATCAAGTGAACGGGCAAAGGAGAATTGCACCGGCCCTCGCACCTGGCCAGCATTGGCGCCGGTACTCATTACTGCACCAAAGGTACGGACATCAAAAAAGGTTTTGCACATCCAGTCGCGGGCGTTGCCAACCTGGTTACGGTTTCCGCCGCCTTCGGGCTTGCCACCAGTCTCTTCGTGGGCCTTGGTGATGTACTTGTTCAGATTGGTGGCATGCTGCACATAGACAGCATTTGGGGCGGCAGCCGTTATATCGGTACCGAACTTCTCCAGAACAAAGTTCCGCACCCGCCGTTTGAGGGCCACGTCGGAGACAAGGCCGTGCATATCTTCCGGGTCGATACGCGGGCTGTTGCCGGCGTCCGGGTCACCGTTGGGGTTGCCGTTTTCGCAGTCGAACAGGTAGAGGAATTCATAGCGGTTCTGGATGCTCATTGCTTGTCTCCTTTGGTGATCTCATTGGTATCGTTATTCTTTCCCGCTCTATTGGCGGCAATCTGCTGGTAGTAACCAAGGGCAAAAAGGCTTTGTTGATCAAGATTCAGCGTCGAAGGAATGCGATTCTGGATACGACTCATGATCTCGGCGATCTGATCTTCGTACCAAAAGGCAAGTCCACTCTCCAGTTTGTTCAGGTGGTTCTTGGCGTTGCCGAAGAGCCGTCCGAGGGTAAGTCCCGGGGTCTGACTGGCCGCCACATAATAGCGTTGGACAACACCTGCACCGACGTCTCCCAATGCTGACCGCTGCAGTCCTGCCAGCATTGCCAGCAAACGTCCACACTGATAGGCCGCCTCTGGATGCTCCTTGTTGAGATAGGCACTCATCTGATGATTTCCTCCTTTGCGAATGAAGTATGCTTTGATTAGACCCATGCGAGCATGATTGAACGGTTTGTCATCGATGAGGTCTGCCCGGAAACGGGTCAGTGCCTGAGCGATGAACGGCTGAGGAATCGGTAATCCGGCCAGGGCAACTTGCCAGAGGGTCGCAGCCGTTGGGGCAGGCAGCTTGTTCAGGTTTTCAGAATATGATTTCTTGGGGTCATAACGAACCATTGCAAGACAAACATCATTGAACCTTGGATAACGGGCAAGTTCTCTATCTATATTTACCGAGATTTCGAGGTCAGAAAACCACTGATCGATTCTGGCAACCAAATCTTCAAAACTTCTATCCATCCAGTCGCGCACCATGACCCGCCCCGCAGCTCCAGATACGGTCATGGCAAAGTAGCGATTGTTTCCAAGTGTCGTACGCTGGCCGGTGCGCAGGGAAGCAAGGAGTTGTCTAACCGAATTCTGGGCTGCCGCTTCGGTCAGTTCCGGTGGTTCAAACAGAAAAGCCAGAGGGTCGTCTTCCGGCTTCACGGTCTCCTTGAACCAATGGACAACAAGGGTATTGGCCAGCTTGCGAGAATGATTTTTGATGAGATGGTTGAGCGCATCCACATATTCGCGAACCGGCTTCTCACCCATGGCAGCATTACTTGCCTGCTCCAAGCCGAATGAGCAAAAAGCCGCCTTGTCGAACCCGGCCATGACATCGCCGGTTCCCAGGCCACCAACACCGGAAAGACCGGTTATTTTTGGCTGCGTGGCAACCGGCTCCACTGCCTCGCCGGTCAGGAAACAGACCATTCCGGCTGGAGTCAAGTCAGGCAAAGGTTGGTGTGCCGCTTTGCCCCGTTTCGGCTTTTCATCTGCCTTTCCTTTCGCCTGATCTGCCTCGCGCCAGCCGCGCCACCAGTCAAGCACCTCGGCCTGCTGCAATGGATCAGCACCGGCAACGCGCCAGCGCAACCAGTCAGTCGGTTTGGCCTTTTCTGCGGCAAGGCGATCTCGCAGCAACTCAACCTGTTCCGAGTTCTCCAGGAAGTGCGCCAGCGGCTGAATTGCAGCAGCAACCGTCGATGCCTGTCTGACCATCTTCGTGAAAAACACCTGCTTTTCGCGAGATCCGGCAACTTTTTTCGGATCTTCATTCGGCTTGCAGAGCAGCGCAATAGTCTGCAGGGTCTCCACAAGAAAATGGGCACGACCGCCGGCGTTCATGTTGTGCATCTCCGGGCATTTTGACGTCTGCTCTCCTTTGTCATCACCCAGCGGCAGGATATTAACGAGACAGCCATCTCTAGAAAGTTCCGCCAACCAGCGCACCGTCCGTGTAGTAAAGCCGGGCTCAGAACCGGAGAGATTTGCCTGGGCGTAACGAACAAGCTCATTCAGCATCAGATGCGCCCCCTTTCAGGCTTCCGTACCTTCTCACTGTCGAAAGGTGGGACCTCCAGCACGCCTCCCTTCACCGTGGCGTCAAAAAGAGAGATAAACGGCGTGTCGTCCCGTACGACATCTCGCCGTAGATCAAAGACATCGTAGAGCATCCAGCCAAGGTGCTGGTCGAACGGCGCTAGACAACCTCGTTCTTCACCCGGCAGCATGTACTCGAAAAATGCCGGGAACTCACTGCAACCGAAAAAGGGCTGTTGAAAGCACTTCCCCTGCTTCGCCCGCCGCTCGAACATGCTGTCAAACTTGTTGACCTGCTCCGGTGCAGCGAACTGCGACTTGGGAATGATCCGGGCAGTCAGGCGGTAACGGACATTCTTTAGAGCCATGGTTTGCCGCTGGGTGCGCCCCTTCTGGTCGGTGCCCAATTCATCCTTGCCACCGTCGGCCCAGAGCGGTTCCGGCTGCTCGCGCCCTTCCATCCAGGCCTTAAGGGTTCGGTCGGAAGGAACCCTGTCCTTCACCTCATTCCGCCGCAAAGCGATATAACGAGGCATCTCAAGTACCTCGATCCGCTCCACCTGCCAGTGGAAATAGGGTCGAATCACTCCATCACCCTTTCTGAGATCGCAGTCCCAGTAAATGGCATCGAATATCCCCCGTGCGGCGGACGGCGTGATGATCGGGTAACTGAATCGCTCCACCTTCATTTCCGGTCGTGTAAAGCAGGCAAAATCGCCCCAGACTTCAAGGGTGTGGGTTTTCTTGCTCACATCGTTCCTCCTTTCTTCAGCCGATCATGATCAACTGCGACTGCGGCAAACGCAGCCCAAAAACATCATCATATAAATCACCATCGCGGTCTTCGAGAATGAACCATTCATCCGAACCCCCTTGTCCGTAACGGAGCTTCGCCGGAATCAGTACGCCCCAGGCTGGATGATCCGGTTTTGGTCGAAACACACCAACTGTCAATCCCTGGGCGCTCCGCATCCACTGGGCGTTTATCCCATTTTCGTCCTGCTGACTTTGCAGATCATCAAACCGGTCAATACACGGACCGTAAGGAACCAGTACCTGGATGGCCGACTGGTCGATCAGTCGATACTCCTTTGACACACGAACGAAATCCACTGCAGTCACGGCATCCGCAAGGTCTTTGTTCAGGGCTTCCGGCTTGCTCAGGTCATACAACCGGTGATAGTAGTCGCGGAATACTGCCGGATCGTTCAAGTCAAGGCCCGTCTTGCCAGCCTCTATGAGCATACCTCGCGTGACTTCCGCTGCCTGGAAATAAGCTCGTGTCGGATAACGCTTCCGGTAGTCGCCCACCAATTCCGGCTCGAAAACCCGCACTTCACCCATTTTCCGGTTTCCGTTTTCATCGGTCAGCCGCCCTTCCCGGTTGCAGCGTCCGGCCGCCTGAGCAATTGCATCCAGTGGCGCAAGAGCGCGATAGACCACTGGAAAATCCACATCGACACCGGCTTCGACACATTGGGTGGAAATCAACCGGCACGGCTTGCCAGCCTGCAGCCGGGCACGGACCTCGTCCAGCACCGCCCGCCGGTGCAAGGCACAGAGGTTGGTGGAAAGGTGAAAGACGGCATCGTCATGCTTCAGCTCTTCAAGAAGCGCCGCAGCGTGGCTCTTCAGATTCACCACACAGAGCACCTGATGCTCGTCCCTGATCTCCTCCGCCAACGTTTCCCAACCTTTCGTTTCACCATGTGTGGGCCAGCACACCTCGTAGCGGCGCAGGGCATCATAGAGGCTGGCATGGTCGGGCGCCGCTTCAACGGGGTGCCACCCGGCATTGACCAGGTTCGTTACCGCGCCGTCCAGCGCATCGAAAGCCGGCTGTGTCGCCGTGGCAAAGAGAACCGTCGTGCGATATGCATGGGAAAGATGGGAAAGCGCCGCCAGCGTCGGCACAGCTAGGGACTGCGGCAAGGTCTGGGCCTCGTCAAACATGATAACCGACTCCATCAGATTGTGGAGCTTGCGACAGCTTGACGGTCGGTTGGAGAAGAGCGATTCGAGAAGCTGCACGTTGGTGGTGATAATGATCGGGGCATCCCAGTTTTCCGCCAGCAGCCGACGGGCGCGCTCGGTAACGGCCTCAGCGTCGCCCTGAGCCGCTTCGCTTCCCAGGCCGGCCAGACTGTGATGCTCAAGCACGAAGTTGTCCGGGAACCCCTGAAAGACGGTACGGTAGATTGCCGCTGTCTGCTCGATGATCGACAGAAACGGCACGACGAGAATGATCCGTTTGATGCTTTTGTTATGAAAAACATGTTCCAACGCAAACTTTAGCATGGCCAGGGTCTTGCCACTGCCGGTCGGAGCGGTCAGGGTGAAAAGTCCCGACTCTTTGCCCGCTGCTGTTGTCACCATTTCCCACAGGGCGTTGCGGGCATTCAGCACGGTTTTGTCCGCTTTACTTGTGCCGCGCACCTTGCCCGACATGTAAGTGTCCAGTGCAGTTAACGCCTGTGTCGCATCCAGTTCCGGTCCCGGATCACGGGGACGTTTCCCCTGTTCATCGCCTTCGAAATGGGCCTCCGTGTCCTGGAAGTCGGCATCGGTAAGGCACGAAAAGAGCAGCCGCACGTCAAGCATGGCGGCAATTTGAGATTGAAATCCAATATGTACTGTAATAGCCGGAGTTGCCGGTTTTTCGCCAATCAAACCATCAGCGCTAAACCTCTCCTTCAATCGAGCAAAATCCTCATCACTGAGCCTCGCACTTGACGGATGAGCCTGTTTCATTTTCCTTAAGGAACCGTTGTCCCCCTGTTGCAGGCCAATATGATGCCCCTGTACCGCCAGGGCAGCCGCAACGGCGTGAAAATCGCTGAGCGCGACCCATGCACCAGGAGACCAGTGATCAAGGCCTTTGGCCTCACCACGCAGACGAGCCTGAAACAGATCGGCATACTTGCCCAGATCATGGAGAAGCCCGGCCAGAGCGGCTTCGCTGCTCCACGTGGCACTCCCAGCAAATCCGACCGCAAGATGTGCAACTTCGGCCAGATGCTTTTTCGCCATATGTGTCTGTCCATGATCGTTCTTGCTATGGGCAAGGTAACTCATTTCTCTCCCCCACCCTTCAAATACCGCGCAAATGCCTCATCGAAATCCGACAGATACTCCCGGTCCTGCTTGATGCGAAACTTTTCATATTCTCCGTGCGCCTTGGCAGTAGCCATTTCGTGGGATATTTTCCCGGCATGCCGCAGCATCTGCTGATCCGTGTAATCCATGAACCTCTCAACCTGTTTCAGCCAGTCCTTCATGGTCATCACCTGCCGGTTCAAGGCCCTTAGTTCGGCAAAGTCGATGAACATGGCTACCAGGCGGTTAAGCTTCGAGATCTCAGCTTCATTCAGGTAATTCTTTGCGATCACCACATCGCTTTTCAGAACCTTCCCCTTTGGCGCGTTCTTCCAGGTGGTCAGGCCCATAAATGGCTTTTCGCTGTCGGCACGTCCATGAACAATTTCAGCCGCAGTCTGCCCTGTAGTTGCATAATGGAGCTGGTTCTGGACAATCTGGTAAAACAGCTGCGTTTCCTCACTGTTGCCCCGGTAATCGCTGCTGCACTGTTCAAACACGTCGGCGATTTTCTGATAGGCACGCCGCTCGCTTGCCCGTATTTCCCGGATTCTCTCCAACAACTCATCGAAATAATCCTGGCCGAACGTCCTTCCCTGCTTGAGCATCTGGTCGTTCATGACAAACCCTTTGACCATATACTCTCGCAGGGTCTGAGTGGCCCAGATACGGAAGTGGGTTGCCTTGATCGAATTTACCCGGTATCCCACGGCAATAGTGGCGTCCAGATTGAAAAATTCCACGTCTCGGGTAATCTGTCGCCCCCCCTCGGTTTGAACTGTTTCAATTTTTGAAACAGTTGCTTCACGGGCCAGTTCGCCGCTGCCGTAGATGTTTTTCAAATGCCGGGAAACTGATGGAATATTGACCCCGAACAGCTCGGACATGGACTTTTGGGTAAGCCAGAAGTTGTCATTGGCAAAAAAGACATCAACCGTCACTTTGCCGTCATCGGTAGTGTAGAGAACAACCCTGCCGGTTTTATTTGGCTCCAGTTCATTGCTCATCGCTCCTCCCGTAACCTCTCGCAACCAGATTTCTTTCTACTCGACATCATGAACGTTGATGCACCTTAGCATAGTCATCCACCCCGGCTTAAGCGTTCAACTCGACTTTTCTCACGATCACTGCCCCTACAAACCCCGCCCCCGAAACCCTACCACATTCACCCACTCAAATTAACCACATCAAAAAATATTTTCCATACAAGCACAGGCGTGTGACAAAATAGGTCACAAATCCAACGGACCATTTTTTCGGGCAAATCCCCTCAGTCCCTCTTTCATATCAGGGGAGTTGGTCTTACAGTAGACCAGCGCTAACGGGTTGTCCTTAGGAGGCGTTGCAGTTGACGAACAGACTGCTGTGACATATCTTCACCCTATTGACGAGAAAACGAACCTGTCCAAGGCGAAACCCTCCCAATCGCAGCAAGATGAGCGAACTGGCCGGAGACGATCCGCCTTTGAAAAGGCGCTGGCCGAGAACAAAGGAGACCCTATGCATACCAAAAACGAGGTCCTGGCCGAGGCATTGAGCCTCCCCCCCATCGAACGGGCTGCTTTGATCGAGGAACTCATCGCCAGTTTCAACTTTCCCGAGCGTGAACGTCTCGACCGCCTCTGGAGCGCCGAAGCAGAGGATCGCATCGATGCTTACGATCGCGGTGAACTCAGCGCAGCTCCTCTTGAATCCGTCTTCGAGAAGATCAACGCATGGAAAAAATAGACCGGCGTTGTGGTTCTCGCTGCTGCCGAGAGAGAACTCCTTGAAGCTGTCGCCTATTACAACGAACAGAGCGAAGGACTCGGCTTTGATCTGGCTGCTCCTGCCAGACTGAAAAGAAAAAGCCGCCCTGTCCAACGACACGGGCGGCTTTTCCTTCCAGCCGGGATATGAAACAGACCGCTACTAAACCTTGAAAAACACGCTCCCCTTGGCGCCGCAAACGACACAGGTTTCCGGCGCTTCCTTCTCGACGGTGTGACCGCAGACCGGACAGAGGTAGTAGTCGAACTCCTCCCCCTTGACCTCCAGGGTCTCCAGCGCCTTCTCGTAGAGAGCCGCATGGACCTTTTCCACCGCGTTGGCGAAGGTAAATGAGCGGCGCGCCTCGGCAGCCTGCTCCAGTTCGGCGTCGGCGATCATCTGGGGATACATGTTCTTGAACTCGTGGGTCTCGCCGGCAATCGCCTCAGTGAGGTTCTCCCTGGTCCCCCTGATCCCCCCCAGAGCCCGCAGGTGGTTGTGGGCATGGATGGTCTCCGCCTCGGCCGCGGCCCGAAAGAGCCTGGCCACCTGGGGATACCCATCCTTGTCGGCCTGCTTGGCAAAGGCCAGGTACTTGCGGTTGGCCTGGGACTCGCCGGCAAAAGCCTCTTTCAGGTCCTGCGTGGATTTCTCGCCCATCGGGTCTCCTCCTCTGAATGATATTTGTTGCAGGATACCGGCTTTTTACAGCCAGTCAAGACGAACGGCCACAATATCAACGACCTCGCCGTATACGCTCGCCCCGAGCCCCGAGCCCCGAGCCCCGTTACAGCCTGATCAGATCCTCATGCTCGGGGTCGTCATGGGGGTTGATGTGGATCATCACGTCACCCACATTGGGAAACCTGTCGAAAATGGCCCGTTTCACGGCCGTGGCAATACTGTGGGACTGCTTGACGGTCATCTCGGGGTCCATCTCCAGTTTCAGGTCGATGATCACGTACTGGCCGGAGCGGCGCCCCCGGATCTCGTGTACATGCTCAACACCGGCAACAGCTTCGGCCAGCCGCGCCACGGTCACCAGCATCTCTTCCGGCGGCTGGGCATCCATCAGGTCATGGGCCGCACTGGTGAAGGTTTCCCAGCCGATGTGAAAGATGAACAGGGAGGTGAGCCCGGCGGCAAGCGGGTCCATGATCTGAAGGCCGAGAAAGGCGCCGGTAACGCCGATCAGGGTGGCAATGGAGGTCAGGGCATCCTTGCGGTGATCCTTGGCAATGGCCAGCAGTGCCGGACTCTCCAGCTCTCGCCCGACCCGGACCGAATAGCGATACAGCGCCTCTTTGATCCCGATGGTCACGAAGGCGGCAGCCACGGCCAGAAGCTGCGGGGTCTGGTAGGTGGCATCGACGACGGTATGCACCGCCTGGATCAGGATCCCGGCGCCGGTGACAAAGATGACGATTGAGACGACGATGGCGGCAATGCTCTCGGCCTTGCCGTGGCCGTACGGGTGCTGCTCGTCGAACGGCTTGCGGCCGATCCTGAGGGCCACCATGGTGGCGAAGATGGCCACGAAATCGCAGGCGCTCTCCACGCCGTCGGCGAAAACGGCCTCGGAGCGACCGAAATGACCGGCACACAGCTTGACCACCATCAGGACGGCATTGGCCCAGAAGCCAATCTGCATCACCTTGTCTGCCCGACCGAAACGCTCCTGTCGTTGCACTACAACCTCCGTAAAAGCGCTCGGGGTTCGGGGCAATAACCGCTCGGGGTTCGGGGCTCGGGGCTCGGAACACCCTTTGCCCTTCTGACTTGCTTGGCCCCATGCTTTGAGCCTTATGCCTGGCCCTGAGCCCCGAGCCCAGAGCCCTGAGCAGCCTTCATATCCCTGATCTTCAACTGGACCGTTGTCCGGCCGTTCCATTCGTTGAGCTGCGGGGAGCAGGCCAGATCCAGCACGTCCGCAGTGGCTGTATGACCGGACATATTGAAGCCGATGGCCGACAAAGAATGGCCACCATAGCGGAGCGCCAGGCGAAGGTGCCCGCCCTGAAGCTCACGGCGGCTCTCAACCCGGGCGCCGCGCACCAGGAACAGCGGCTCGGGATTGCCGATGCCGAACGGCGCCAACCGCTCCAGATCCCGCACCAGCTGCGATGTAATCTCCGCCGGCTCCAGCACCCCTTCCAGCATCAACTCCGGAAGCAGGTCGTCCGGGGTGAGCAGGCCGGCGGCAACCTCGTCAAAACGTTCCACAAAGGCGGCCAGTGTCGCTTCGTCGATGGCCAGCCCCGCTGCCTGGCGGTGCCCGCCGAACTTGAGCAGGTGATCGGCACAGGCGGTAAGGGCGTCGCGCAGGTGAAACGCCGGGATGCTCCTCCCCGACCCTTTCCCGTTCCCATCCCGGAGCGCGATCAGCACCGTCGGCCGGTGGTAGAGTTCGACGATCCGGGAGGCAACGATGCCGATCACCCCCGGATGCCAGTCGGGCGAAGCAAGCACAATGCTGCGACGCCCGTGCATGGCCGGGTCTTCCCGCACCATGGCCAGGGCGTCCCGCAGGATCTCCTGTTCCAGTTCCTGCCGCTCACGGTTGCCGGCATCCAATTCAACGGCCAATTCCCGCGCCCGGACCGGGTCGTCCGTCAAGAGCAGTTCCACTCCCCGGGCCGCATCATCCAGCCTGCCGGCCGCGTTCAGCCGGGGGGCGAGACGAAAACCGACCGCCCCGCAGGTGACCTGACCGCTGACTCCCGCAACCTCCTTCAGGGCCGTTATCCCCACCCTGCGGGAGCTGGTCAGCTCCTGCAGGCCGTATCGGGCGATGATCCGGTTCTCGCCCACCAGGGGAACCAGGTCGGCGATGGTGCCGAGCGCCACCAGGTCCAGGTATTCCCGCAGATTCGGCTCGCCACCGCCGGCAAAGGCCCCCTCTGCCCTCAGCCTGGCACGCAGGGCCACAGCCAGCTTGAAGGCAAGCCCCACACCGGCCAGTTGCCGGAACGGCGCGCCGCACCCCGGTTGGAGCGGATTGACCACCGCCACGGCAGACGGGATTTCCGGTCCCGGCATGTGGTGGTCGGTGATGATCAGGTCAAGACCGTTCCCGGCACACCAGCGCGCCTCTTCGACTGCCGTTATGCCGCAGTCGACGCTTACCACCACCCGCGCCCCGCTTTTCGCCACCATGGCCAGGCCGTCGCCGGAGAGACCGTACCCCTCGTCCATCCGGTGCGGAATGTGGTAGCAGCACCGAATACCGACCCGGCGAAAGAAGTCCATCAGGAGTACGGTTGAGGATACGCCATCCACATCGTAGTCGCCGTAAATGCAGACCAGTTCTCGCTGCGTGCGGGCAGCCACCAGCCGATCGACCGCCTCTGACATGCCTGCAAGAAGAAACGGGTCGTGCAGTCCGGCAAGGGCCGGATCGAGAAACGATCCGGCAGCCGTGGGCTCGCCATACCCCCGGCCTGCCAGTACCCTTGCCACGCTCCGCCCTACCCCGAGTTCGCGACAGAGCTGCCCGACTACGGCTTCGTCAGCATTTCTAACTGTCCAGCGCCGCTCCGTAACCGGCTGCATGATGGAATCTCCCCCGGGACCAGGGACCAGGAAGGGCGCCTCGCTCCTCGTTCCCTTATCCCCGTTCCTCTTTGTGCCGCAAAGAAAAAATCCCCGCCTGGGCGAGGATTTTTTCTTCCGTTACTTCCAGCCACCCTGCGGTGGGCCACCGCCGGACTTCAGCTGCTCTATCATGGCCTTGACCTGCTGCCCCTGGGGGCTCAGGGGGTCCATCTTCATATAGCGCTCCCAGACCTCGATCGCCTTGGCAGGCTGCTTCAGGTCGTTTGCATAGACAACGCCCAGGTTGTACAGGCTCTGCAGATGCTTGGGATCGATCTTCCCGGCCTGCTCGAAGTTGGCGATCGCCTTGTCGAACAGCCCCATCTTCCGGTACATGACCCCCTGATCGGTCAGGATGTTCGGAGTATTCGGGTTGTTAGGCTCCAGCTCCAGGGCCTTGCCATAGGCATTGACCGCCTTCTGGGCCTGGTCGGTATCGAAGTAGTCGTTACCCAGTTGGACCCAGACCTGATATTTCTTCGGATCTGCGGCCACGATCTTTTCCGCCTCAACGATACGTGCCTGATAGTCGGTGGGGGAACCGGCCCCCATGGGGACGCCGCCGCCGGCGGGCACGGCGGTCTTGTTCTTGTTGACGACACCAAGGATCAGGACGGTGCCCAGGATGCCGACCAGCAGTGCTATCACCGCATACAGGATATTCTCTTTGCTCACGGCTTGCTCCTCCTTATGCTTTTGCCTTCAGTGCCCGCTCTTCCCAGAGGGAGACGATGGGGCTGGCGACGAATATGGACGAATAGGTGGCAACCACAATGCCGACAACGAGGGCAAAGGAGAAGTCGTGAATCACCTCGCCGCCGAAGAGGAACAGGGAGCAGGCGGCCAGGAAGGTGGTTATGGAGGTGACGACCGTCCGGGAGAGCACCTCGTTGATACTCACGTTGAAGATGGTGAACATCGACTCCTTCAGGTTCTTGTGCAGATTTTCCCGAATCCGGTCGAAGACGACGACCGTGTCGGTCAGGGAGTAACCGGCAATGGTCAGGACCGCGGTGATGAACAGGAGGTTGATCTCCTTGTTCAAGGCAAAGAAGACGGCGAACATGGCCAGTACGTCGTGGAGGGTGGCAATAGTGGCGCCGACCCCGAACTTGAAGTCGAACCGCCAGGCAATGTAGATGATGATCCCCAAGAGGGAGAGGCCCACCGCAATGAGCGTATCCTTGCGCAGCTTGTCCCCGACGGACGGGCCGATCTCGGTGGAGCTCTCCACCACGAAGGCATTACCCGGGAACTCCTTTCGAAAGACGTCCTCAATGGTATCAGCAGCCTTGCCGGTCGTCAGGGTCGTTTTCCCCACCTTGATGAGAAGCTTGTTCCCCTCCTTGATGTCCTGGAGGTTGGCCTCCTTCAGGTTGTGCTTGGCCAGGGCGGCCCGGGCCTGGTCGATGTGGACCGGCTGGGTGAACTTGAGTTGGACCGAAGTGCCGCCGGAGAAGTCGATCCCCATGTTGGCCGCCCCCCTGGCCATCTGGATCATGCCGATAATCCCGACAATGGCTATGATGCCGGAGATGACAAAGGATATCTTCCGCATGCCGATGAAATCTATGTTGGTTTTTTTGATAAGTTCCATGAATGGCCCCCTCTAGATGCTCAGCTTCCGCACCCGGCCGCGGCTGAGGAAGAAGTCGAAGACGACTTTGGTTGCCAGCAGGGAGGTGAAGAGGTTGATGATGATACCGAGGCTCAGCGACACGGCAAACCCCTTGACCGGTCCGGTGCCGAACTGGAAGAGGACCGCGGCGGTGATAAGGGTGGTGACGTGGGAGTCCATGACGGTCAGAAACGCCTTGTCATAGCCGGAGTCGACCCCGGCCTGGGGTGTCTTGCCGAGCCTCAGTTCCTCCCGGATCCGCTCGAAAATGAGGACGTTGGAGTCCACAGACATGCCGATCAGGAGCACGATGGCGGCAATGCCCGGCAGGGTCAGGGTGGCCCCCAGGGCAGCCAGTGCCCCCATCAGGAAGACGATGTTGAGGATCATCCCCATGTTGGCGATCAGGCCGGACAGTCGGTAATAGACGAGCATGAAGACTACCACCAGGGCCACGCCGATGGCACCGGCGATCAGCCCCTTGCGGATGGAGTCCTGCCCCAGGGACGGGCCGACGGTAACGTTCTGGATGATCTTGACCGGCGCGGGCAACGAACCGGCCCGCAGGACGATGGCCAGGTCGGCGGCGTCCTTCTCGGTGAAGGAGCCGGAGATCTGGGCACTGCCGCCGGAGATCCGCTCCCTGATGACCGGGGCGGAATAGACGGTGTTGTCCAGGACAATGGCGAACCGCTTGCCCACGTTGGCGGCGGTCACCTGATCGAACAGTCGGGCACCGGTGGAGTTGAACTCGATGGCCACGTACGGCTGGTTGAACTGGGAGTCGATCCTCACCTGGGCATCGGTCAGCAGGTCACCGGTGATCATCGCCTTCCGCTTGACCACCAGCGGTATCTCGGTCACCGCACCGGTGGTCGGATCACTCCTCTTCTCCATCAGGAGCTCTTCGTCCTCGGGAATGGAGCCCGGCGTGGCAGTGGCGGCGTTGATGTTCTCGTCCACCAGCTTGAATTCGAGACGCGCCGTCTTGCCGATCAGCTCGATGGCCCGCTTGGGATCCTTGATGCCGGGGAGCTGGACCACCACGTGGTTGATCCCTTCCCGCTGGATGACCGGTTCCGAAACCCCGAACTGGTCGATCCGGTTGCGGATCGTCTCCAGGGCCTGGGCAACCGACTTGTCCTTCCGGTCCTGGATCACCTTCTCGTTCATCCGCAGCTGGAGGTTGATGAAGCCCCCCTCCTCGGTCTGCGGCAGAAGTTCCATCTCCGGGTATTTCTTCTTCACCATCTTCTGGACCTCTTCAGCAGACCCCTTGTCATAGAGCGAGAGCTGAATCCGGTCGCCGGCAACCCGGCCGATCCGCTTGAACCGCAGATTCTGGGCAGCGAGAGAATCCTCGAGATCGGTGGCAATCAGGTCCAGTGCCCCCTCGACCGCCTTCGGCGTGTCCACTTCCATCACCAGGTGGGTTCCCCCCTGCAGGTCGAGACCCAGGTGGATCTTGTCCTTGGGAAGCAGTCCGCTCCACCATGACGGCAGTTTGGGAACCAGGGTCGGCACCATGTAGAGAACCGACAGGAAAAGGAAGAGGATTATCAGGCTGGCGCGCCACGTAAATCCTTTCGCCATGCTGGGTACTCCTTTCAGAAGAGACACGGGCACGAATACGCCCGCATCCCGGTAGTAACAGCTGCCGGCAGTCAGTGCCGGATGGAAACTACTTGGTGACCACCCGGGCGATATGCCCCTTGTCCACCTTGATGTTCACGCCAGTGGCCACTTCCAGGGTAACGACCGCCTCGTCGATGGCAGTAACCTTGCCATGGAGGCCGCCGGCCGTGACCACCTGGTCACCCTTCTTGATGGCCTCGAGCAGGGCCCGGTGCTCCTTGGCCCGCTTCTGCTGGGGCCGAATGAGCAGAAAATAAAAGATACCGAACATGAAGATCAGCGGCACGATATTGAGAAGTGCCGACTGTCCCCCTCCTGACGCGCCGCCCGGGGGGGTCCCCATTGCGAATGCCAAACCCAGCATAGTTGAAACCTCCGTTGTGTGTAGTGTTACAAGTTGTCAGCCCCGAGCCCCGAGCCCCGAGCATCTATCCTTTTAGCGTAGAACTCCCGACGAAACTCGGCAAAACGGCCATTCCCGATGGCCTGGCGCATTTGTGACATCAGGTGCAAATAGTAGTGCAGATTATGCCAGGTGTTCAGCCTTGAAGCCAGAATCTCCCCGGCCCGGTACAGGTGGCGCAGGTAGGCCCGGCTGAAGGTGCGACAGACATAGCAGTCGCACTCCGGGTCCAGCGGCCCATCATCTTCCGCATACTCCCCCCGCTTGATGCTGACGCGGCCAAACGAGGTGAAGAGCATCCCGTTTCTGGCGTTTCTGGTCGGCATGACGCAATCGAACATATCATACCCTGCAGCAACCGCCTCCACCAGATCTTCGGGGGTCCCGATCCCCATGACATAGCGGGGCTGATCCTGCGGGAAGAACGGCGCCGAGAAGGCCATCACCTCCCGCATCCGCGCCTTTTCCTCCCCGACCGACACCCCTCCCAGGGCGTACCCGTCGAAGCCGATCTCCCTCAGCTCGTGGGCGCTCCGTTCCCGCAGTTCGGGAAAGAGCCCCCCCTGCACGATGCCGAACAGTGCCTGGTCACTCCGATGGTGCGCCTCCTTGCAGCGCCGTGCCCAACGGGTGGTAAGCTCCAGGGAACGGCTCACATAGGCGTAGTCGCCCGGCTCCGGCGGACATTCGTCGAAACACATGATGATGTCGGCCCCCAGCGCCTCCTGCACGGCGATGGAGCGCTCCGGGGTCAGCAGGTGATACGACCCGTCCAGGTGGGACTGGAACCGTACCCCCTCCTCTGTAATCTTGCGCAGTTCCCCCAGGCTGAACACCTGGAAGCCGCCGCTGTCGGTCAGGATCGGACCGTCCCAGGCCATGAAGCGGTGCAGCCCTCCCAGACGCGCCACCAGCTCATGGCCGGGCCGCAGGTACAGGTGATAGGTGTTGCCCAGGATGATCTGTGACCCGACCAGGCGCAGTTCGTCCGGGGTCATTGCCTTCACGGTCCCCTGGGTCCCCACCGGCATGAAGATGGGGGTTTCAATCGTCCCGTGGGGGGTTGTCAAAGAACCGAGCCGGGCGTTGCCGTCCTGCCTGATGAGCGTGAACTGTATGGCTGACAAAGACTGTCTTTCTTTTATGGTTCCGTAGGGGCGGGGTCTCCCCGCCCTGGGCGCGGGAACCGCGCCCCTACAACATCAATAGATGAACATGGCGTCGCCGTAGCTGAAAAACCGGAAGCGGCGCCTGATCGCCTCGTCATACGCCGCAAAGACCTTATCTTTACCGGCGAACGCCGACACCAGCATGAGGAGCGTCGACTTCGGCAGGTGAAAGTTGGTGAGCAGCGCATCCACCACCCGAAACCGGTAGCCGGGGTAGATGAAGATGTCCGCTTCCCCGACGCCGGACTGAACGGTCCCATCCTCGCGGGAGGCATGTTCCAGCGCCCGGGTCGTAGTCGTGCCGACCGTGACAATCCGCCCGCCTTCGCGCTTGCGCCGCGCCACCTCCCGGGCCGTCTCCTCGGGAATCCGGTAGAATTCCCGATGCATCCGGTGGTCCAGGATATTGTCGACGCGAACCGGCTGAAAGGTACCGAGCCCCACATGAAGCGTGAGGGTGGCGACTGTTACCCCGCGGGATCTGACTGCATCCAGGAGTTCCGGGGTGAAGTGCAGCCCCGCCGTAGGCGCTGCCACGGCCCCGGGCTGCCGGGAAAAAACGGTCTGATACCGTTCCCGGTCATCTGCCTCGGCTTCCCGCCTGATGTACGGAGGGAGCGGCATCCGTCCGTACCGTTCCAGCCAGTCGGAAAAGTCCCCGGCCGGTGTAAAGGAGACGCTCCATGTCCCTTCGGCATCCTGGCCGGTCACGGTGGCGGTCATCCCGTCGTCGAGCAGGATACAAGTGCCCGGCCGGGACGGCTTGGATGAGCGGAGCAGACAGAGCCAGCACTCACCCTCTTCCGGACGTCTGCGCACCAGGAAGATCTCCACCCGGCCGCCGCTCTCTTTCCGGCCCAAAAGCCGTGCCGGAATCACCCTGGTATCGTTCAGGACCAGGAGATCACCACGGTCGAGCAGATCGGGAAAGGCCGTTACGGTACTTTCGTCGAGCGCTCCGGACACCCTGTCGAGCAGCATGAGCCGGGCCGTATCCCGCCTGGCCAGCGGTTCCTGGGCAATCAGCTCCGCAGGGAGATCATAATCAAAATCGTCAAGCTGCATCGGTCAGTCGCTGTAAAGCTTTACCAGCTTTGTGCCGGGATAATAGTAACTCAGGATCTCCCGGTAGTCGAACCCGTCGCTGGCCCGCTGCTTGGCCCCCCATTGGCACAAGCCGACGCCGTGACCGTTGCCGATGCCGCTGCAGATCAGTTCGTCAGCCCGGGAGTCGATCCGAAACCTGGTGCTCTTGATGACACCATAGCCAACCGCCTTGCGAAACGCCACTGCCGGAACCGGTAGGTTGCCACGCGCAGTCACCAGCACAACCTGCTCCAGTCTCCCACTCGGGTTGGTGCTACCGGCCCTGACCTCCTTCAGACCAGCAGCCTGAATGCCGGCGGCCTTGAGGAGTCCCTCCATCTTTTTGAGCGGCATGGATGCTTCCCAGCGGGCGGCGGTGGCCTCGGTACAGTAGGCACAGGCAACCCCCTGGAGATAGGAAAAAGAACCACCCCAGACATTGGCAGCAGATTCGGTATGTCCACCGCAACTGGAATGGTAAAATGCCTGGATCACTTTACCGTTATACGTCAGGACCTCTCCCGCCGTTTCCTGGACTCCGCGTGCCGCCCGGCTGTCCTCGATACCGGCACCGTCGTAGACCTGATCGAGAACACTGGACTCCAGGTGATACAAGCTATACCTGCGAGCCTCTCTCTGGTACAGGGCATACGAGCGGGCAATCACCGCCTGGGCCTTTATCGCGTCAATCGGCCACTGGGACGATATCTCGCAGTTGATGAGGCCGATCAGATACTCTTCCAGGGGGAGCTCGTTGACGACCACCCCACCCTTGTCAGCAGGAATCAGCTCCACCAAGCCACGGTACTTTTTACCGTTCACGAGCATGGTGGCAGGAGAAGCCAGGGTTACCCCCCGCACGGTCTTTCCCTGCACCGTCACGCCACCCTTCACAAACCGCACCTGGGCAGGCAGGGTGATCCTGAGGGGCATCCGCTGCTCATCGGTGGCCAAAACGCCATTGCCATCGAGACGAATAACGTCAGCACCTTTGAGAATGGCAACCCGTACGGTTTCCGGACGTAAAGGGGCTGCTGCCGCCGGGTGCACGACACACACCAACAGTGCCGCCAATATGCATAAATGGTACCTCACGTCACCATCCCATCCCTGAAACTTGCTGATAAAATCATAAACAGCCCGTGGCGTCAATGTTTTTCAAACAAATCTAACGAGAGGTCTCAGGGCATATTTTCGACAGCCATGACCATCCGAATTCCATCTACCTTTGGCAAGCTGCTTGCTTTATCTGTTAAGAACAGCAGCGGTCAGGCCGGCTGAGGAAGCAGTATGCAGGCCCGTGCCGAACGCTGACAAAACCGCCATCACGACCCATAACATAGTGAATCCATGAGACTAATGCTCAACATCGCAGTACGTTTACCGTGCCAACCGAACCCCTATATGACAACGGATTCATTACAGCCGACCAACCGGCAGCGCCATTAATCGATTTTAACCGCTAAAGCGCTAAAATCACTAGTCAAAGTGAGATTTTTTTCTTAGCATACGGACGGTATGAACTCATTAAAAATAAAAATTCTCGGATTGACCTGCTCGATCGTGGTGGCCATCATCGCCGTTGCGGGCCTGTTCGCTTACAGCCTGCAAAAGAACCTGATCAACGGCATCACGGAACGGAATACCCTCCTCCTCACGGAAACCATCAAGAACAGCATTGCCGACGCCATGCGCAGCGGCCGCTCCGACGAAGTTCGCACCATATTGTCCCGGATCAAGTCACAGGAAAACATCACCTCGATACGCATCGTCGATCCCGGCGGCAAGATTCTCAACTCGGCAAACGTCGAAGAGGTCGGGCACCCGATCCCCCCTGCCGATTTAAGCCATCTCAAATCAGGGAACACCAGCGCGTTGCAGCGTCCCAACGCATTTACCGCCACCGCACTCATTCACAACGGCCCCACCTGTCACACCTGCCACGACCCCAGTGCCGACACGCTCGGCATACTCCAGGTGGATGTGTCCCTCAACTACCTGGAATCCTATCTGGCCAATATCAGGCAGAGCTCGCTCGTCACCACCGCCGTCATCATTCTGCTCATCATCATCACCATCTCGGCCGCGCTGATTTATTATGTCGACCGACCGATTCGTCAACTCATCCGCTCCATGCAACTGGTGGAAAAGGGTGATTTTTCCAGCCAGACATCCCTGCACAGCAGCACGGAAATGCGGCTACTCTCCGACAATTTCAACCATATGGTGGTCCGTCTGAAAAGTCTCATGGACACCGCCATCTCCCACGAGCGGGAACTGGCCCTCGCCCAGAGCAAGCTTTCCCACCATCGGGACATTCACCTGATGAACCAGAAGCTGGAAGAGCAGATTCTGGAGATCGAAAATCTTAACGTCGCCCTGGAAGAGCGGATCGAAGAAATCGAAGAGGCAAACTATAAGATTGCCGACCTGGCCGGCGAACTGGAAGACAAGAACACGGTCCTGGAAAAGACCGTTTCCAAGCTCTCCACCCTGTACAAGGTGGGGCTGGGAATCAACTCCACCATGGAACCGGCAAAACTCTTCGACCTGATCGTCAACACCACCATGGAAACCCTGAACGCCCAGATAGGCTACATCGTCATCTATGACCAAGAGGGGGAGCAACTGCTCGTCTCCTCCCTGTTCGGGCACAAGACCATTGGCGAAGGGAAAATCTATATTCCGATGAAACCATCCAGCGTCTCGGCATGGGTCATCGAAAACGGCAAGCCGCTGCTTATCTCCGACATCAACGACGCCCCCCAGTTCGACCGATTCAGCGCCCTCGGCTATGAGCGAAAGACCCTCATCTGTGTCCCACTGGCCACCAAGGACGAGATGGTCGGCACCATTACGGTCGTCAACAAGAAGGATAATTCGGTCTACACCAACGAAGAACTGGAGTTGCTGACGACCATTGCGGCCCAGGCAAGCATTGCCATCAAGAATGCCCGGCTCTACGAAGAACAGCAGAGAACCTACATGAACACTATCCACGCCCTGGTATCGGCCATCGAAGCGAGCGACAGCTACACGCGGGGTCACTCGGAACGGGTCACCCGCTACAGCGTTGCCCTCGCCAAAAAACTCGGGCTCCCCCAGGAACGGCTGAAGATCATCGAGCGCGCCGCCATACTGCACGACATCGGCAAGATCGGGGTCGATCTGACTCTCCTCCACAAGCAGGGGAGGCTGACGGCCGAAGATGTCATAGACCTCCAGCAGCACCCGGTCATCGGCATGAAGATCCTCGAACCGATAGAGTTCCTCACCGACGTCCGCCTCTGCATCGGCCAGCACCACGAGCGGTTCGACGGACTCGGTTATCCCAACAACATCCCCTCGGAGCACCTGCTCCTGGAATCGCGGATTCTCGCCATCGCCGACTCATTCGATGCCATGACCAGCGACCGGCCCTACCGGAAAGCACTCCCACCCGAACAGGCAATCAAGGAGTTGCAGGATAATGCCGGCAGCCAGTTCGATCCTGCGCTGGTCCCTCACTTCATCGAAATCGTGCAACAAGGAGAGGTTCCGATCCTGCATGCTGAAGATGACCGCCCCCTGATGGCCGCAGCCCATGCCTGACAGGATCAATGCCTAACGTACAACCTGTTTGCCCCTCTCACCAATTAGTGCTATAAACGTCCATCAGTCCCGTCCACCCGCAGCCCCACGCGGTGCCGTCAGGGACGACTGCTCGCATCATCACATCGAGACGGAAAGCGCGACCGACGTTGAGCACCCTTCTGGAAGTCAAACAGCTGGCAACCCACTACATCCTTCCCCGCAGCGTAGTCAAGGCGGTGGACCGGATCGATTTTTCCCTGAACGAGGGGGAGACCCTGGCCCTGGTCGGAGAATCGGGGTGCGGCAAGAGTGCCACCGCCTATTCGATCATGGGGCTGGTTTCCCCGCCGGGGAGAATCGTTGGTGGCGAAATCCTGTTCCAGGGGACTGACCTTTGTGCCATCTCGTCGGAAGAACTGCGCCGGCTCAGGGGAGACCGGCTGGCCATGATCTTCCAGGAGCCGATGACCTCGCTCAACCCGGTACTCACCGCAGGTTTTCAGATCGCCGAAGGGCTGAGACTCCACCGTGGCCTGTCGGCCGGGGACGCACGGAGAGAAGCGGTGCGCCTGCTGGATCAGGTGGGCATCCCTGCGCCGGCAGAACGCTACAATGCCTATCCCCACCAGATGAGCGGCGGCATGAAGCAACGGGTGATGATCGCCATGGCGCTGGCCTGCCAGCCCCGGCTGCTCATCGCCGACGAACCGACCACCGCTCTGGACGTCACGATCCAGGCCCAGATCCTGGAACTGATCGATCTGTTGAAACAGCAGACCGGCATGAGTCTGCTCCTGATCACCCACGATCTGGGGATCGTTGCCGAACGGGCCCATGCAACGGCGATCATGTACGCCGGCCGTATCGTTGAGCAGGGGAACACCAAAGATATCCTCACCAATCCCCTGCACCCGTACACCAAGGGGCTCCTGGCCTCGCTCCCCCAGGGGGGGCGCCCCGGCGAGCCGCTCGCCACGATCGCCGGCCAGGTACCGTCGCTGTCGCTGGAACTTCCGGGCTGCGGCTTTTGCGATCGGTGTCCCGACCCGACCAGCCAGTGCCGGGTCGAGCGCCCGCCCGTTGCGGAGCCGACCCCCGGACACCGGGTAAGCTGCTGGAAATGCCTATGAACGCTCCGCTCCTGGAAGCAGTCAACCTTACCAAGCATTTCCCGGTCAAGGCAGGACCGATGGCACCACGGCAGCTGGCACGGGCAGTCGACGGGGTCTCGTTTCACCTGGCTCCCGGCGAAACCCTGGGTCTGGCCGGCGAATCGGGGTGTGGCAAGTCCACCATTGCCCGGCTCCTCATGGGGCTCATCCCGCCAACCGGCGGCGAGGTCCGCTTTGAGGGCAGTCCCCTTCCCGACATGGGGAAAACCGGGATGGCAACGTTCCGGCGCAATGTCCAGATGATCTTCCAGGACCCTTTTTCTTCCCTCAACCCCAGGCAGCGGATCGGCGACATCATCGGCGAGCCGCTGGCCATCCATGACATCGCGGCCGGCAGCCGCCGGCAGGAGATGGTGCTGGCCCTGATGGCACGGGTGGGGCTGACCGAGGAACAGTTCCACCGTTACCCGCACGAATTCTCCGGCGGGCAGCGCCAGCGGATCGGCATTGCCCGGGCACTGGCAGTATCCCCCCGCCTGATCGTCGCCGACGAGCCGGTCTCGGCCCTGGACCTATCCATCCAGGCCCAGATTCTCAACCTCCTCCTGGAACTGAAGCGGGAACGTTCGCTTTCCTTTCTCTTCATCGCCCATGACCTGTCCGTGGTCCGCCACATGAGCGACCGGATTGCCGTGATGTACCTGGGCAGGATCGTCGAGATCGGCACGCGCGATGCCGTCTTCGCCCATTACCGCCACCCGTACACAGAGGCGCTGCTGGCGGCGGTCCCCCACATCACGCCGACTGATCGCCCGGCCAGCCCGATCCTGCATGGCGACATCCCCTCCCCCCTGGCGCCGCCTCCCGGCTGCCCCCTCCACCCCCGCTGTCCTTATGCCCGCGAACTCTGCCGGCGGGAGATACCGCCGCTGGAGGACAAGGGTGGCGGGCAGTTGGCCGCCTGCCACTTCAGCAGCGAAATCTACCCGGCCGCATAGCTTTCTATTGACAAGTAAGTATTTTCTCATATATAGAAACTCCGACCTTAACTGATTTCGCCTGCAACGAGGCAGCATCCATGGACTTTACGATAAGCAGGACATTCGAGCAGGAAGCAGAAATACTCAAGGTACTCGGACACCCGATCAGGCTGAAGATCGTGGCCGGGCTCTGCACCCAGGAGTGTAACGTCAAGCATATCTGGGAATGCCTCGGCCTTCCCCAGGCAACCGTGTCCCAGCACCTGGCGCTGCTGAAGAACAAGGGGATCATCGAGGGGAAGCGGGACGGCGTCGAGGTCTTCTATACCGTTGTCCACCCCCTGGCCCGCAAGATCATCGACATCATCTAGCCTCCTCCCTTACCGTCACGCACCCAAAATCCCCGCCAAGGGGATTTTTGTTTTCAGGAGCAACCCATGCCCATAACAACCACCATCATCCTCGGCCGCGGCGAAGAGCGGCGCGTCAGGGGAGGTCATCCCTGGGTCTTCAGCAACGAGATCCGCGAACTGCGCGGCGACCGGCAACCGGGCGCGGCTGCCGAGTTCCTCTCGGCCGGCGGCGATTTCATCGGCATCGGTTACTACAATCCCCACTCCCTGATTGCCGGCAGGATTCTGACCCGTACGCGTGCCGACATCGACACGGTCGACTTCTTCCGGCAGCGCTTGACTAGTGCCCTGGCATACCGGCACGCCCGCTACCCCATGCTGGCAACCTTCCGTCTGGTGCACGGCGAAGGGGATCTGCTTCCCGGCCTGGTGGTGGACAAATACGGCGACTTCCTGTCGGTGCAGTTCCTGACCCAGGGGATGGAGACCCGCCGCGATCTGATCTGCGCCGCCCTCTCCGAACTGCTGAAACCAAAGGGGATTGTGGCCCGGAACGACGTGGCCGTGCGGAACCTGGAGGGGTTGCGGGAAACGGTGGAGGTAATTGCCGGGGAGATCCCGGAGATGGTGGAGATTGCCGAAAATGGTCTCCGCTTCAGCGTTGACCTGCTCGGCGGCCAGAAGACCGGCCATTTCCTGGACCAGAAGGAAAACCACCTGCTCCTGAAGCCGCTGGTGGCGGGAAAGGAGATGCTGGACTGCTTCTGCTATGCCGGCAGCTGGGGGGTGCACGCTGCGGCCTTCGGCGCCCAATCGGTGACCTGCCTGGACATCTCGGCCAAGGCCACAGCCCTGGCCGCGCACCACGCCACGCTGAACGGTGTCGGCGACCGGGTTACCGTCGAGACGGTCGACGCCTTCGAGCGGCTGCGGAGCCTGAAGCATGAAGGCCGCCGCTTCGGGGTGATCGTCATGGACCCTCCCGCATTTGTAAAAAACAAGAAGCAGCTGAAAGAAGCGGAGAAGGGGTACCTGACCGTCAACCGTCGCGCCATGGAACTCCTGGACGACGGCGGCTGCCTGATCACCTGCTCCTGCTCGTTCCATATGCAGCGGGAACAGTTCCGGGAGATCCTGGTCCAGGCGGCCCGCCAGGCCGGTCGCAGCATGCGGCTGCTCGGGGTGCACACCCAGGCTGCTGACCATCCGGTGCTGCTGGCCGTACCGGAAACCGAGTACCTGAAGTGCGTGGTGCTGCAGGCGGTCTGATCCGCACCCTTACCCCGCCACCCCGTAGATTACCTCGTAGGTGGCCGGGATGGCTCCCTTGACGGCATACTCGCGCTGGTAATGGTCCATCATTGCCAGCATCACCCGCCGCTCCGCCAGACCCCGCCCCGGCATCTGTGCCGCATTCCCCGCCCCGATCCGCCGGATGGCACGCAGGAGGTGCGGCACATCCTGATGGATCTCAACTTCCAGTTCCGAGACAAGGTACTCCGGTGCAAGACCGGCACTCCGTAACGCCCGCTCCACGTCGGCAGCACTCTTGAAGCGGTGGGTCCGGTCAATCGCCCCGCCCCCGACTGCCGTCACCGCGGCCCGATAGGAGGTGCGCAACTCGAAGAGGGTCTGTTCGCCGAACAGGGCAAAGCAGAACCGCCCGCCCGGCACGAGCACGCGCCGCACCTCGCCGAAGGCCCGTTCCAGCCCCTCCAGCCACTGCAGGGTGGAGGTCGACACCACCAGATCGAGACAGGCATCGCCAACGGGGAGTGCTTCGGCATCGGCTGTGACAAAGTCCACCCGGCCGGTCGCCATGAGCCGCTCCCGGGCCGTCATCGCCATGCCCAGGGCGAGATCGAGCCCGGTCAACCGGGCCATGGGATAGCGGGCCGCCAGCATCTGCAGCAAGACGCCGGTGCCGGAGCCGATGTCAATCACCCGGGCTATTCCGCTCCCAGCGGGCAGGAGGTCGGCAAAGCGCTCCAGCACCCGCTTCTGGACCACGGCATGGCGGTCGTAGTCACCGGCCCGGGCATGGAACGAGTTGCATACCCGCCGACGGTCAATTCCCGGCATAGACCCTCTCCAGGAAACGGGCGAGAAACGGGTCGAACAGGTCGGGGTTTGAGATGAACGGGGCATGGCCGTATCCCTCGAGCAGTACCAGGGTGGCATCGGGCAGCTGCCCGGCCATGAAGTGCGATGCACCGGGGAGACAGATGCTGTCGGCAGTCCCGTGCACAAGCAGAACAGGCCGGTCTATCCCGGCCAGCACGGGGCGCTGGTCGGCCTCGGTGAGGGCTGCCAGCGCCTTCAGCGCCGCCTCCGGTTCAGGCCGGCGGCCGGGGATGACGATCTCCCGCACCACCCGCTGGTACTGCTCACCCACCAGTTCCCCCTCGACGAACATGTTCTTGAAGAAATCCCCCATGGTCCGGGAATAGTCACGTTTCAACCTGAGCGCCATTCCCCTCGCCTCGACCGACGCAAGGCCGAACGGGTAATCGGCCGCAGCCGTAAAACGGGGCGTTCCCCCCACCAGGACCAGTGCCGCTATCCGTTCCCGTAGCGCTGGGAATGCCTCCAGCACCACCTGCGCCCCCATGGACCAGCCGACCAGGGTCGCCCCCTCCAGGTCCAACGAGGTAAAGAGTGCGACCAGATCGTTGGCGAAATCGGCCATGCTGAGTGACGGTGCCGATCCCGGACCGGAACGGCCGTGGCCCCGCAGGTCGGGGACAATCACCTGCCAGTCGCGGGCAAAGGCTTCGGCCTGGACATGCCAGACCCGGCCGCTCATGGCCCAGCCATGGACGAAGACCAGCGGCCGGCCACGGCCGGCGGTCTCGTAAGAGAGGGGAGTGTTGTCTGCAGCAGTAATAACGGGCATGAATCGAGTCCGGGGAGGTCAGCCGATGACGGCCAGGTGCCGGCCAATGCGGATGATTGCAGCAAGGGCTGCGGAGAGCTCTTCGTCGCTGTGGGTCGCCATCAGGGTGCAGCGGAGCCGGCAGCTGCCGGCCGGCACCGTCGGGGGACGAATCCCCTGGACAAAGAATCCTTCTTCCAGCAGGAGGCGGGAAAACTCCATGGTAGGGGCAGGTTCCCCCACCAGTATCGGCACGATCTGGGTGGAACTCCCCATGGTATCAAAGCCGGCCCCGGCAAGGGTTGCCCGGAACTGTTCGGCATGCCGTGCCAGACGTTCCCGGAGCATAGCGCCTTCCGGGCTGTCCACCAGGTCAATGGCGGCCAGGGATGCCGCCAGGACTGCCGGCGGCAGCGAGGTGGAGAAGATATAGCTTCGGGCCTTGTTACGCAAGTAATCGACGATCTCGGCAGAGGCAGCGGCATAGGCGCCGAAGCTCCCCAGCCCCTTGCCCAGGGTTCCCATCTGAATATCCACGGCGCCGGCCACGCCGCACAGTTCTACGCTCCCCCGACCGCCGGCACCGATAACGCCGGTACCGTGGGCGTCGTCCACCATGAGCAGGGCGCCGAACTCCCGCTTTATGTCCGCCAGTTCCTCGAGCGGCGCCAGATCGCCATCCATGCTGAAGACGCCGTCGGTGACGATCAGTTGCCGGCCCCGCCCCCGATTCTTTTCCATCAGCCGGCGCAGCGCGGCCATGTCGTTGTGGGTGTAACGGACCACCTCGGCCCGGGATAAAAGACAACCGTCCACGATGCTGGCATGGTTCAACCGGTCCGAGTAGACCGTGTCACCCCGCCCCACCAGGGCCTGGATGATACCCACATTGGCCGGATAGCCGCCGTTGAAGACTATGGCCCCTTCGGTTCCCTTGAAGCGGGCCAGCCGCTCCTCCAGTGCCCGGTGGAGTTCCATGGTGCCGGAGACCAGGCGGGCCGCGCCGCTGGATACCCCATAGCGTTCCACGGCCTTGATGGAGGCTTCCTTGAGGCGGGGATGATCCGCCAGCCCCAGGTAGTTGTTGGAACAGAGCAGCAGGACTTCGCGGCCGTCCAGGGAGACATGGCTCCCCTGGCTGCCTGCCACCAGGCGCTCGCGGCGATGGAGCCCGCGCGCCTTCAGGTCGGCCAGTTCAGCGGCAAAGGTACGAAATGATGTTTCAGTCATAATAGTCCGCTTGTAGCACAATCAGCCGGATTCGTCAACCAACACTACAAAACAGGTTAACAACCACACTTCCCTTGATGGAGGGCATATCTGTCGATAATCCAGCGGGCAATGCTCCTCTTGGGGGGAATGTAGTCAGGCATGGCCGTCGGGCAGAACCAGCGGGCATCTTCCAGTTCCTTATGGTCGACCCGCAGTTCGCCGCCGGCGTAGTCGGCAACAAACCCGGCCATCAGCTGGCTGGGGAACGGCCAGTTCTGGCTCCCCACATAGCGCACCCCTGTCACCTCGATCCCGGTTTCCTCCAGCACCTCCCGGTGCACGCACTCCTCCAGCGATTCGCCCATATCGAGAAAGCCCGCCACCAGGCCGTAGCGCCCCGGCGGCCACTCAGCCTTCCGCGTCAGGAGAAATTCGTCCTGACGCCGGACCAGGACAATGATGCAGGGATGAATCGCGGGAAAATGCTCGTGGCCACAGCCATCGCACCGCATCCCCCAGTTGCCGGAATTCGCGGAAAGGGAGGCGCCGCACCTGGAGCAGTAACGGCTCTGCTGCTGCCAGTAGAGCACCTGCTTGGCAAAGCCGCCCAGGGTGAGGATGGGGTCGGGGATCCGCTCTTCAAACGCGTTGAACGGCTCGCAGAGCCATCCCGTCGGCAGTTGGAGATCGCGGCTGATGGCACGGGCAAAGAGGGGCATCCCCTGCCAGGTTCCCAACCGGACGGGTGGCGCATCGCCGATACCGGCGGCATCGTGGCCGGCCGGGAGTGCCAGACCGTGTTCGCCAGGAACCAGGGCCAGCCCATTCCCCTGGATCAACAGCCAGAATCCGTCGCCGGACGGTGGCACGGTATCGGGCGTGGCCGGGACGAAGTCGTTGGCGATCATAGTGTGGTTGAACGGCAGATTGACCGTGTCTGGATACATGGGAACCTCCGGAGAATTCAAAGTTTCAGTAGGATACCAACAGTCGACGCAACAGGAAAGAGGCGATTTCATTTTATCAAGGTTGTGCTATGCTTGCCCGATCAAAGCCACTACGAGGATACAGTATTCATGCCGCTCATAGCTCCCCTCCGCATCCTGACGCTCCTGATCCTGGCAGTTGCGTCCGGTGCCGCCGCATCCGAACTGAAGATCGGCGACTTTTCCGACAGCGACCTGAGCGGCTGGGAAGACAAGGTGTTCAAAGGGAAGACCGTCTACACCCTGGTGCCGGAAAACGGCAAGACCGTTCTGCAGGCCCAGAGCAAGAAAGCCGCGTCGGGGCTTGTCCGCAAGATGACCATCGATCTGAAGAAATACCCGCTCCTCCGCTGGTCGTGGAAGGTACGGGCCCCGCTGAAGGGTGAAGATGTGACGGTAAAGAAGGGCGACGACTTCGTGGCCAGGGTGTACGTGGCGTTCCCCCGTAGCTTCTGGCGAACGCGGGCCATCAACTATGTCTGGTCGGCCAGGATGCCCAAGGGGAGTTCGGCACCGAGCCCCTACACGGGGAACGTCATGATTATGGCGACCGAATCGGGAAGCGACAAGGCGGGAACGTGGGTACACGAGGAGCGGAACGTCCTTGATGACTATCGGCAACTCTTCGGCGAAGAGCCACCGGTCGTTGGCGGGGTGGCTGTCATGACCGACACCGACAACACGGGCGAGGAGGCAACGGCCTGGTACGGTGACATCACCATGCACGGCAAACAGAACGGGACGCCCCACTGAGCGCCCCGTTCCGAACAGCTAGTTTCCGTCCGGAAAGGGCTCTTTTTCGCCCTGGCGGTGTCAATCTGCGGGATAGCTTGTGCGGCGTACAGTAGTACGCCTCCGCGCAATCCCTTGATTTCCTTGCCAGGACGAAAAATTCCTCCTTTCCGATTCGGAAACTGGTCGTTTTCCATCCGGAGTTTCCGGATGGAAAACGACCGTCAACCGATCAGCTTGGCCAACCGGCTCTTCTGTTTTTCCAGCTTCTGCTGACCGTCCTCGATAACGTTGAGCAGTTCCCGCTTGGCGTCGTAGGCCAGGTCCTTCCCCTTGTCCAGGATCTCCTCGGCCTTCTCCCCCACGCTTTCCACCATATCGTGCACACTGCCGGAAAAATCGTCGATCACATCACCGGCACGGCGCTTGACCTTGTTGGTGTAGCGGGAAATGTCCCGTCGGGTTTTCCGGCCTGACTGGGGGGCATAGAGCAGTGCCACTCCGGCACCGATGATACCACCCGCCACAAGCATGAGAGCACCGACAACCGCAGCGTTATTGTTCCTATCTTCCATGGTCACATCCTCCTGTCAGTTGTTCTGGAGAGATTGTACCGGAAATTCCCCGGGTGTAAACAGGCCGGATTGCAATCAGTCTCCTGCCTGATACACGGCATTATTGCCTTAATTAACCAACGGAGTATAGTAGCTATATCTTCATTGTCCAGTATCGCGAGGAGTAAACCATGCCAACTATCCATGATGTACTGATTGTCGGCGGCGGCCCGGCCGGGGTAGCTGCCGCCTACCTGTGCCACAAATACGGCCTGTCCTACCTGGTACTCGAGTCCGGCAAGACGGTTTTCCAGGGAATCGCCAACACGTACCCTGAAGGAAAGCACGTCTACGCCTCGAAACCGAAAGACGCCCCGGAACCCTTTCTGGTTGATGAGTTGCGACCACCCGACAAGCCGGTAACGGTCGAAAACTACATCCAGTACGTACAGCACTTCGTACAGCATGAAAACCTGAATGTCCAGACCGACGTGGCCTTTGAGGATATGAGGGACGAGCGCGACGGCCTGGCCGTCATCACCAGCCACGGCACCTTCAAAGGAAAGAAGGTTGTCCTGGCCTTCGGCAGCAACATCCCCCGCGAACTTTCGGTCTACGGGGACGCCAAGATGGTGGCCAAGTCCCTGGAAGACGCGGCCAAGTATGTCGGGGTCAGAACCGTGGTGATTGGTGGCGGCAACACGGCAGCTGACGTGATCATCGCCATTCTCAAGGCCAAGCGCCAGGCAAACGACACGCATCCGGTCTACTGGGCCCATATGGCCGAGACCTTTGACGTAAACAAGGAGACGGCCCAGCGACTGGGAGAAGAGATCCTCCTGGGCGGCAACATCCGGTTACTGCCTGGAGCCACCCCGCGTATCGGCGAAGTGGACGAAGAAGGTGTCGACCGCCTGGTAATCCGGATCAACGAGTTCAAACAGGAGGACGGCATCGAGATCTACCATGCCATGAGCTTCCCGATGAAGCATGTCATTGCCTGCATAGGCTCCCAGGGACCGGTACCGATCTTCGACAAGCTCGGCATCCAGACCATTGCCTGCACTTCCGGGGTCTGCAAGATCGCCAAGGAAGGGGATCGCCTGGTGCTCCTCACCTCCGAGTTCGAGTCGACCCGCAAGGGGGTTTACGTCGTTGGCGGAGCGATTTCGCCGTCTTTCATGAAGATCAGCGAGGGAGCGATCCAGGAAGAACGGCACCCCAACCTGATCTACACCGCCATCAACGATGCCTACCACGTTATGACGGCGATCAAGGAGAAACTGGGCAAGTAACCCGGACCAGTGGCGGGCGGCCACTGGCCGCCCGCCACTGCCTCCACCCACCTGAATAGTCCCGATATTTTCGCCATGGATAGCCGGATAATTGTTATTGCAAGATTTGCAGGAGGTATGCTAACCATGCCTTATTACTCTTTGCAGGAGCCTTCATAATCGATGACCACACGTTGTTTGCCAGCCGAGTGGGCGGAACAGGACGGCGTTCTCCTGGCCTGGCCTCACCGGGAAAGCGACTGGGCACCGTGCCTGGACGCCGTCGAACCGGTATTCTGCAGCATCGCCACAACCATAAGCCGATTTGAGTCAGTTCTCATCGCTGCACCCGACCAGGCCAGAGTCCATACCATGCTCAAGCAGGCCGGGGCAGCGTTGGAACAGGTCAGAATCGTCGGGATTCCCACCAATGACACCTGGAGCCGGGACTTCGGCCCGATCACCGTCCACGATAACGGCACGCCGCTCCTTCTCGATTTTGGTTTCAACGGCTGGGGGCTCAAATTCGCCGCCAACCTGGATAACCAGGTGACCAGCCTCCTGGCGGAAGCCGGGGCTTTCAGGGCGAAGCGACGCACCGTCGGCATGGTCCTTGAGGGTGGAAGCATCGAAAGCGACGGCTGTGGGACCATCCTGACCACTGCCGAGTGCCTCCTGAATGCGAACCGCAACCCCCATCTGTCGCGAAAAGAGATCGAGCTGACACTGGGAGAGGAGTTCGGCGCCGACCGCTTTCTCTGGCTGGAAAACGGCTACCTGGCCGGTGACGACACCGACTCCCATATCGACACCCTGGCCCGTCTCTGCCCCGACGACACGATCCTGTACGTCGCCTGCGACGACACCGGCGACGAGCACCACCATGCCCTGGCTGCCATGGCAGAGGAATTGGCAACCATTCGCACGCGCAGTGGCAATCCGTACCGCCTGATCCCGCTCCCCTGGCCCGCTCCGAGCTTCGACTCGGACGGCGAACGGCTGCCGGCCACCTATGCCAACTTCCTGATCGTCAACGGTGCCGTGCTGGTTCCGACCTATGCCGACGCACGGGACGAGGAGGCCCTGGCAGCAGTCCGCCTGGCCTTTCCCGATCGGGAGATAATCGGCATCGATTGTCGCCCACTCATCCTTCAGCACGGCTCGCTGCACTGCGTCACCATGCAGCTGCCAAGAGGCACCCTGTCATGAAAACACTGCTCACAGGCCTGGTCCAGCAGAGCTGTTCCAATGATCGCAGCGCCACTGTCGCCAAGAGCGTGGCCGGCATCCGCCAGGCCGCAGCAGCCGGTGCCCAGCTGGTGGTGCTGCAGGAACTGCATACCGGACCCTACTTCTGCCAGACCGAGGATGCCGCTATTTTTGACCTTGCGGAGCCGATTCCCGGCCCCTCATCGGAGCTCTTCGGCGCCATTGCCAGAGAACTGGGGATCGTCATCGTCACCTCGCTTTTCGAGAGACGCGCACCGGGCCTTTACCACAATACGGCGGTAATCCTGGAACGGGACGGCACCATTGCCGGCACCTACCGCAAGATGCACATCCCCGACGATCCGGGCTATTATGAAAAGTTCTACTTCACCCCCGGCGACCTTGGGTTCACACCGGTGAAAACCTCGGTTGGTTCGCTCGGCGTACTGGTCTGCTGGGATCAGTGGTATCCCGAAGGAGCCCGTCTCATGGCCCTGGCCGGCGCAGATATGCTCATCTACCCCACCGCCATCGGCTGGGACCCGGCCGACCCACCGGGAGAGCAGGATCGCCAACTTGAGGCCTGGATAACGGTCCAGCGGGGCCATGCCGTGGCCAACGGCCTGCCGGTGGTGGCAGTCAACCGCGTCGGATTCGAGGCCTCACCCGGAGCAGGTGACAAGGGGCAACGCTTCTGGGGAAACAGCTTTGTGGCCGGCCCCCAGGGGGAGTTCCTGGACCGGTTGCCGGCAGACCGCGAAGAAACCAGGGTAGTTGCCATCGACCTCACGAGAAGCGAAACGGTACGACGCACCTGGCCGTTCCTGCGCGACCGGCGGATTGATGCATATGGGGATATTACCAAGAGATATCGGGATTGACGTCAGCAGAGATCTACGGGCAGTGACCAGAAACTGGGGAACGGTACCCAAGCTGGCAAACAAAGGGGAGAGGTCAAGGTCCTTCGTCACCCTTTGCCGGCAGCATCCCTCGTCCTGCGCATCAGCCGAAACAGGACAATGACCGCCACACCGCCACCCATGAGATATCCAGTGCCGGGCTCCGGAGTAACGATCGGTTCGCGCGGTTTATGTGGCGACGTGTACCCTCTGAAGGGGACATCCGGCGGAGATAGCGGGTAGAATGGGACGGAATAGTAGGAAACCTTTTCCAGCGAACTCGGAATGGCGCCTGCCGACTCTTCGGAAACAGCCCCTGCCGACAGCTGTAGAGGCGGGCCATCAACCCATTCAACAGACTTGTTCAGGCGGCGCGGAGGACCGTCAACCCGTTCTAACGGGTGTGGCGGGTCGGCAATGCTGACTTCCGGCGGAGGTGATGGGGCGATCACGTAATCGTTGCAACAGAAGGTACGCACGGTGCGGACACCATCAGAAATATATCCGTCCCCCTTGGGAAGCCTGACCGGCTTCGAGGTCCGTCGTATGGTATCCCCATTTCGGTAGGAAACAAAGGTCCAGATTGCTTTATCAAGCTTACCGAGTCGTGCACTGTCCCATTTGAATCCTGCGAAGTGGGCGGACAGCGTGACATCCTGTTGGACTGTGCGGCGAAAATCCTCTACCGTGTGGATACTGTCCTTACCACACAGACCGTAATACTTGCCTCCCATTTCGCTACTGGCGCCCGGTTCCTGAATGTCGGCCGTGGCTGTCTGCACCGGCGGTTCCTTGCGGACGATCTTCTCCTCTGCAAGTAATGATCTCACAACCACGGAACAGATCGCGGCAACCAGCACCATTGCCACCACCAAGCCGGCTCTTTTTATGAATGCACTGGGAAATCTCTTTCTTCTTGATCTTCGTCTGTACGGCATCTAACACCCCGGGAACGTCGACGTTCCTCTCTTCATAACCCAGCCACTGGCCCGAACGGCAGGTTCAGTCCGGCATTCAGTTCCCTGTCTGCCCGCACCTGTTCATCTCGGAATCAGAGGCCGACTTCTCGCTAAGCCAGACAGCCGCGTAATTTCCGAACACGCCGACGCCCATGGACCTCCAGACATGCCTGCTCCAGTTTTTCCGTCCCAGAATCATGTCCAATTCCTCACTTCTCCCTTGCCAGTAATTGATGGCCATAGCTGGGGACAGAGGGGCCGAAGTCCAGTATATATTCTCATAGCCGTTTGACCGGTGCCCCGAAATCTCACGGGGTTTGATCCACATCCCCAGCGCCCGCTTATGGTCGGACGTGTAGCAGAGAGGCTCCCACCCACCTCCGGTCTCCTTCCCTTTGTCGGACCAACTATGAAGGTTGCAAGCCATCCCCCGGTCGTCGTGCCTGTCCCGGTGGGGTGTGTTGACGGCCAGGTCAATCACGTGCCACTTTGCGGCCCTGTAGAGCGGCTCCACGATTGGTACCGGCGGGAGTTGATGCTCCTCGCGCAGCTTGTTAACCAGGCGCCCCAATTCAGCCTCGTCTTCAGTCAAACAGACAGTTGGTCGTGAGCCCCCCTCCCCCGTTTCGATGAAGGACTGACCAACCTTACCCGTAGCTGGGGGAAGCTCGGCAGTTGAGAGTCCCGGGACGAGCAACAGTATAAAGGACAAAACCGCCAATCTACCGTGTCTGCCATGCACCCTGAGCGCAGCTGTAATAATCATTCTTGCCATATTCTCGCCTCACGACTCCGACACATTTATAAAATTTGTTAGTATATATAGTTTCACGAAAGAAACATACCCCTGAAGTTTCTATCTTCCCATCGATGCAATAACCTGGCAGCAATACAACTGACGTTCGAGGACTGTACGAACCATTGCCGAATCACCAATGAGTTCCTGCAACAGGTTTGTTAGAAATGATGATTGCTAAGCGGCAGAAATAATGAAAGGAAGGGCTGCTTTCAGGGAGTCATCGGTAGGTAGCCGGCCTAGCCCACAATCATCAGCCCGTATCAGGAAGGTCAGGTCTATGGGAGGCCTTGGCTTAATTGGCGGCTGAACTGCAAACCTTTAGCGCCCCAAGAGGATCAACCAGCGAACCCACCCAGATAACAGCATGGTTCTTGTAGATACCCACGCCTAACGCAAGAAGGTTGCTTCCCTTCCAGACCCCTGTTTCGAGGAGGACGGCATTGTGGCTGGGGCTTGCCTTCCAGGCCTCAAGCACTTTTTCCGGGTTGACTTCATTGTCTTTAGTAGAATAGGCATTTTCATACCCATCACCAGTGTAACCAAACTTCGTGATCTCGCGTGGCTTGTCCCACATCGCTTCGGCGTAGGCATGGTCTCTCGTGTAACAGACCGGTTTCCAGACGCCGCCGTTCGACCAACTGTGAAGCGAACAGAGAAGACCGCGACTATCGGTCCCTTCTGCAGGGAGGTTCTCGACCAGATCGATAACATGAACGCGGGCAACCTTGTTCAGTGACCGGGCATTGGCAATAGGGGGAAGGCCATGAGATTCGCGGTATTCATTCACAAGATGAAACAGTTTTGCCTCCTTTGCGGAGAGGCAGGAAAATTCGCCGGTTTCATCAAGTACATTCTTCATGGTAGTCTGGGTTGCGGAAACAGGGAGGGAAACAGTCAGCGAGAGAACCAGGGTCATTGCCAAGATCAAGAGGCTGGGTCGTTTATTGGCTTTCTGTGCTAGTCTCTGGCTAAACATGAAGCGCTCCTTCACCTGACCGCAATCATTGCGTAGCCATCACTTCGCAATTACCGTACCCTCACCGTATCATATTAATATTACAAACATTTACTGCCGACACACCTTTCAAACGAGACTGTATGCACCCAAATATCTGTGCAGCACTTGCGCATTATTCAGGAGCTAATCAAAGTTTGATCAGTGGCTTCAGTCCAGACAATATCGTATGTCCAACTCTGAGGGGTGAGACATGTACGGGGAGTGAAATTGAGTCCATCAACAAAGGGGGAAAAGTTTGATGCCAGTGCGTGATCTGCTCGAAATTCTTGATAGCACCAAGGTCCTGACCGCCATGATCACCCCGGCGGTCCTCATCTCGGCCTGCGGCACCTTGATCTTTTCCACGTCCGGCCGGCTCGGAAGGGTCTTCGACCGGGTCAACACCATGAAAGCCGAGCTGGAGGCTATTCTCTGCGACACCATTTCCATCCCCGGACTGCGACTGGCGCATATCCAGGAACAATTGGCAGTTCAGAAAATCAGGGCCGTCCTGATCAGGAAGGCGCTGGCCGCCCTCTACACTGCCACCCTTCTCTTCATCGGCTCCAGCCTGGCTGTTGCACTCAATGCTGCCTACGGCTCGGACAGAACCGGCTGGATATCATCCCTCCTCGCCCTGAGTGGCGGACTGTTCCTGTTCGCGGCCAGCGCTCTTCTTCTCTACGAAAGCCGTTACAACCTCCTGTTCATTAATCGTCACATCGACTTTATCGCCTCGCTGCCTGAAGCGGCAGCCGACTCTTCTGCCGCCCCCGGCAATCGAACGACTTAAGGATTCACCCAAATCAGTCGATACCCCATTGTACGGCCTGACACACATGAGAAGAACTCAATCATCTTGCCGGCACTGGCTAAACTTGCTATACATCTGCTATCAGAAGCCACGGCAAGAGCAGACGATAGAACCATTCTTGCACCTTCGACACCTTAACAGGGTCCGTCCTGATACAAGAGCGGCCCGTGAAATGGAGTAACCCGTGCGACTGGGTCAAAAACTGGTCGGATTATTTCTGGTAATGGCATTGATAGTCTTCGGCACCGGGGTGTTCGGCATCTGGAGTCTCAACAAGGTCGGAACAAACGTTCAACAGGTGATTAAGAGCCGGGCAATCCAGGAAAAACAGGTGGTTCTGATGAAGACCACCCTGAATGAATGTCGTGTCCATCTGCTGGAAGCGGCAATGGTCCGCTCCCATCTTGAAGACTTCGAAGCGTCCAAGGCAGATTACGAGGCGAAACAGAGCCGTTTCAAGAGCTACTGCGACCTGATCATCAAGGGAAACGTAAAGATGGGGCTGCCTGCCTCCCCCAAAGGGAGTCCCACGGAATTGCGGATTACGGCCATTCTCAAAGAGTTCGAGGCGTTTTCCGTCACGGCGACCCACCTTCTTGAACACAAGGCCCTCCTGCTCAAACAGGTTAAACCTGGAGTACTCGACCAGGCTGCCGTAAAGGCCATGCAGGACGAGGAACTGAACCGGCTTACCCGCTCCGAGCTCCCCGAAGTGAGTGACATGGTCATGGCGGCCGTGGACGATCTATTGATAACGGTCACGGGTTTGATGAACCAGGCCAACAAGGATGCCGACAGTATCGAAAAGAAGGCGATTGTCACCTTCGTCGCCGTTATCATCAGTGGCATTCTGCTCGCTTTCGCCCTCGGCACCTTTGCCACCAGAACTATCGTCGGAAGAGTCACCCAGATGGGACGCGCCCTTGCCAAAGGAGCAGACGGAGATCTGACAGTCCAGGTAACCGTCGATTCCTCCGACGAACTTGGGCAGCTTGGCCGCGACTTCAACTCTATGGTGGACAAATTGGCCGCCATGGTAAGCAACGTAAACCGCTCCATTGCGGAACTCAGCCTGATAGCGAGAAACTTCAAGGACATAGCAAAACGCGGGGTAAATGCCGCAGAAGTGCAGTCGGACGGGGTACTCCAGACCTCTTCGGCCATCATGCAAATCAACTCTTCCATAAACGGTGTAGCCCAGGCCATGGACAGCCTTTCCCTTTCGGCATCCGAAAGCTCCTCTTCGACCATGGAACTGGTGGCGAGCATCGAGGAAGTGGCACTCAATGTGGAGACCCTGTCGCAGGCAGAAGAAGAAGTCAGTTCCTCAATGACCGAAATGGCCGCATCCATCCGTCAGATCGACTCAAGCGTAGCCAGCCTGGTCGAGGCGTCCATGACCACGGCAACGTCCGTAGTCACCATGGACTCTTCGATCAAGCAGATCGGGCTGAATGCCGCTGCCAATGCCCGCATCTCCAGTGAAGTACTGAAGGACGCCGAAATCGGCAAGGCGTCTGTCGAGGCAACAATTGCCGGCATCAACGAGATCAAGCGCTCATCCGTAATCACCTCAGAGGTTATCAGCTCCCTCTCGGAAAAGAACACCGATATCGGCGCAATCCTCTCGGTCATCGACGAAGTTGCCGAACAGACCAATCTTCTGGCCCTGAATGCCGCAATTATCGCCGCCCAGGCGGGCGAGCACGGCAAGAGCTTTGGTGTCGTGGCAGAGGAGATCAAGGATCTGGCCGAACGGACCAGCAGTTCCACACGGGAGATAGGTCAGGTCATCGACGGTGTCCAGCAGGAGGTACGACGAGCGGTTGAATCGATCAATCAGGCGCACAAAAGCATCACCGAAGGGGAAAGACTCTCCCAGAAATCGGGGGAGGCGCTGAACAAGATCGTGGAAGGGATCACGGTCGCATCGGCCCAGATGGATGAAATCGCTCGAGCCAGCGAGAATCAGGCAAACGAAAGTCAACTGATCCGCAAGGCCATGGACCGGGTTGCCGAAATGAGCAACCAGATAGCCGGTGCCACCAGCGAACAGGGACGCGGTACCGATCTTATCATGGCTGCCGTGGAGAAAATGAAGGAACTGAACACCCAGGTGCGGAACTCCACCCGCGAACAAACCAAAGTGGGGAATTTCATCGGTAAATCGACTGAAAACATCACGACCATGATCAGGAAGATCAAGGTGGCCTGCGACGAGCAGACCAGGGGCAGCGGCCAGATCGTTCATGCCGTGGCCGGAATCCAACAGTCAACCGAAATCAACCTGGAAGCGAACCGAATGACCGAGGAAGCTGTCAAGCGCCTGACTCAGCAGGCCGAGCTCATTCAGGCAGCTCTCCACAACTTCAAGATTACGGAAGATGAAAGAGCTGACAGAGGTTCTGCCCCGCTCAAATCCTGACACCAATCTTACTGCCGGCTAATTATCCAGAACATCTCTGGCTCACTGCCCGGCGGTACAGAGCTTCGTACTTGAGAGCTGCTTCCTGCCAGGTAAACCGCTTCTCCATGGCGTTGCGTATTAGGCCGGCAATCGCCTCAGGGCGGTTGTACCAGGTATGAACCGCCCAGCCAACGGTATCGAAGAGCGCGCCGGACGTCAGCGCCTGGAACTTGAAACCGGTGCCGTCAAGACTCTTCTCATCAAAGTTTTCCACACTGTCATCCAATCCACCGGTAGCTCTGACAATCGGCAACGTACCGTAACGCAGACTGTACATCTGATTCAGTCCACACGGCTCGAAAGCAGACGGCATCATGAAGAAGTCGGCCCCGGCTTCAATCTGATGGGCCAGTGGATTGCTGTAGCCGATTCGACAGCCGAACTTCTCCGGGAAAGCAGCCATGATGTCGCCGAAATAGAAATGCGCCCACGGCTCACCGGCACCAAGCATGACAAACTGCAGGTCCAGCGCGAGGATCCTTGGGATCGCCTCTGCCAGGACATCTATCCCTTTCTGCTTCACCAGCCGCCCCACCATCCCGAGCAGTGGCACCTCCGGTCGCAGCGGCAAACCGAAGGTCCGCTGTAGCGACTCCTTGCACACACGTTTTCCGGAAAGATCTGCTGCCGAGTAGTTTGCCGGGATAAGGGGATCGGTCTCCGGATTCCACTCGTCATCGTCGACCCCATTGAGGATGCCGACAAGATCAGCAGCCCGCTCCCGAACCACCCCATCCAAACCCCAGCCGAACTCCGGAGTCTGCATCTCTCGGGCATACCCCTCGCTCACCGTATTCAGGAGCGTGGCATGGTACATCCCCCCTTTGAGAAGGTTCATCTGGTTGTCCTTCTCCAATCCGAGGAAGGTAAAATGCTCCCATCCCACCCCGAGGACTTCCATGGCACCGGGATAAAAGCTCCCCTGATGTTGCATGTTGTGCACCGTCAAAAGGGATGCTGCCCCGGACAGATTCGGGTCGTGGCGGTAGGTCGTGTTGAGCAGCAAGGGTATCGCGGCGGTGTGCCAGTCATGGGCATGGACAACATCCGGATGAAACCCGATCATCTTGCACAGTTCCAGAGCCCCTTTCGAGAGGAAAATGAACCGGTTGTCGTTATCAAGATAGGCCTCATTATGCTCGTCATAGAGCGCGGAACGGCCATAGTACTGCTCGTGATCCAGAAAATAGACGGGAACGTCAGTACCCGGCATCCTCCCCTCATACACCCCGCAGTACTGAGTGCCGATGATCCCCATCGGCACGGTCAGCACGCCAGGAAGCGGCCTGAGACCGAACCGTTCCCGGTCCACCCGGTAATAACGGGGCATCACGACCCGTACGTCGTGCCCGAGAGCGGCAAGGTGCTTGGGCAGTGCCCCCACCACATCGGCCAACCCGCCCTCCTTGGCAAACGGCACCGCCTCGGAGGCGGCGATCAGGATTTTCAATGCATTACTCATCGGCTCGATTTCACTCCCTGGCAGACCATAAATGTAGAAGGCCGCAGATTAGGGCAGGTAACCTGACTTTGGCAACAAAAAAAGGGGCGGCACAGGCCACCCCTTTCAGGCGTTACATATATGGCAGGTTACTGCTTCTGCGTTACTGCCTTCCTTACCGGACCGTTGATCCTGATGGCTGCAGCAAACTCCATCCAGAAAATCAGGTAAATGGAGACCATGAGTGAGAGACCGATATTCTGGTTCTCAGCGCCGAGGGCCTTTGCCAGTATCGGGGAGGCAAACCCGGCCCCAAGCGTACCGGTGGCCCGCTCCAGGAAGTAGAATACCACCAGGGTCGCCAGCGTACCACCGATCATCAGGGCAATACCACGGCCACGCTTAACCCAGTATTTCGGGGAAAAGCCAAACATCCGCATGAAGATAACGACCCAGATGATCCAGACCGAGTAGTCGACTGCCGCGTCGGGAAGCGCCAGCTTGTTTTTCACCAGCACGACCTCAAGCACGGTGACAACCCCCAGGAGGGTGAACATCCAGGAGAACTTCTCGTCAGCCTGACTCTGCCAGTTGCGGCTGTCCGGGGCCGTAACCTCTTTCGAGGAGTGGCTGTGGGTGCCGAGGGCCGAGAACAGGATGGCAAACCAGATACCGGCGTTGTGGAAGAGGAGGGATGCATGGTTACCTGCGACGTTGGCGATACGGGCCATGGGGTCGCGGGCGAAGTCTGCGGCAATGCGCATCAGGAAGAGGTTTACCACTACCGAGCAGACCATGATGACCGTGACGGTGAATATCCGCCTCGGCAGTAGGTATGGATCGACTCGATCAGGGAAACCGAGAATGAACGCGAACCAGATCAGAAACATGATGAACGGAATGCCGAAGCAGATGCCATAGACCGAGTTGCCGGCGAAGTCACCTGACTGGGCATAGATGATATATTTCTCTTTGACTGCCGGGTCGGTGTTCGCAGCCCTGACAACATCCTTGGGCACCTTCTTCACGTGGGGCAGCAGCCCCATCATATACCAGCCATGGTCACCCTGGGTTGTGTCCACCACCCAGTACTGCTCGCCCATCATCTCGTCCAGCCCTTGAAATATCCGCATGGAAAAAGTGGAACAGAGCGTCACCACGACCAGGAGCAGTATGGCGTTTTTAAGACTCATCGGGGTCATTGTTGTATCCTCCTGAAATTCTGTTCAATGATTAAAGTCATTGCCGGAGATCCGGCAATACACATTGAACGGAAAACTATTCCTTGTGGGTGGTCCAGAACATGGACACGGCATTCGCCGCAAACAGCCCATAGAGCCACATCGTGTTCCAGGCAGGACCGGACCAGTGGCTGCCGCGACCGCCTCCAACCACGCCGGAGGCGACTATGATGCCGACCATGGCCGTAAAAGCGACCATAGCCACGGCCCGCAGAATCGCGCTGTTCCGCCATGTGTGACGCTCCAACTCCTCGATGCGTGCCAGAAGTTCAAGCTCTTTTTCGCTCATGTCTTTTCTCCTTTATCGTTGTAGTGATAACAAAAACCGTTGCAGCGGCCAGTGAGGCAGCAAGAGCAAAATCGTGCATATGGAGCGTCAGAAGATAGACCATGGCAATTCCTTTCAGCAGTTCAGGGGTTGGAGGGAATCGGCCGGAAAACGGTCGGCCAGTTCCTTGTATTTCGAGCAGTCACAGTAGCGACAGCTGCAATAGCGGATGATCATGTTCACATCGTAGCTGGAGATATATCCGCAGCCGACATCACAGTAGTCATCGTTTTTGCCATAGAATGGACAAATTTTATCCGTCGCCATAAGCGTAGCACCATTGCCGTTCTGTTCGCACGGACCCGGGAGCGATCGTCACCGCCCCCAGGGTGAATCCGTGCAGATAGGAGTAACGATGTATACAGCTATAGCAACCGCTGTACCAACTTCACCATCCGCTACATAAGCTTTATATTACGGCCTGTTACAAACACACACCGACAAAGCGGAAGCATTAAAATTAGAAAGGCTTGCAAATGTGCAAATGGCGTTGAACCAGGAGGTCGCGACACGGAAGGTATTTAGCTTGAAATTACGTAGGGATAGCAATGAAGGGAGCCGTATCGGCCTGAAGGGTAACCTGAGCAGCTCGGTTGCAGGGATGCAAATCAGAAGCTTGTATTTGCAAAAATGCAAATACGGTGAATGCGGAGCACTATCAGCGGGCCTTGCCCCGGATGTGTCTGACCAATGCCTCCAAACCCAGGAGATAGCTGTCCGGGCCAAAGCCGGCAATCTGCCCTATGGCAACCGGTGCAATGAAACTATTGTGACGAAACGGTTCACGGGCATGGATGTTTGAAAGGTGCACTTCGACCAACGGGAGACCGGTAGCCGCTATGGCATCCCGTAAAGCAATGCTGGTGTGGGTATAGGCTGCGGGGTTCATGAGAATACCGTCATGACCTGCAACGGCTCCCTGGATGGCATCGATCAGTGCCCCTTCAGAATTTGATTGAAAAAAATCGATGCTGGCACCAAGTTGCACGGCCAGTTCGGCAATTGCTGAGTTGATGCCGGCCAGTGTGACGGTACCGTACACTCCCGGCTCACGGGTACCGAGAAGATTCAGGTTTGGTCCATGCAGGACAAGGATTTTCATACATGCTCCCAAGGTCAGGTAAGAAGTTCAGATATCCGGGGTGCCTCTTGCCGGAGCAGATAGCGCCCCTTGCCGTAGTTCCCGTCAGGGGCCAACAGGAGGAGCAGAAAGAACTCGTCGTTTACGGCTCTCACCAATACCTTAACTTTGGCGGTCGTAACGCTTAACTCCTCCATAGCCCCGGTTTTCAACACTTCAATGGTCTGCCGAACCTCCTTCATGAGGTTTGCATACTCAACGACCAGGAGTTGCACGTCAAAATCGGCTGAGTCCGACAGGTAGTCGTCAATGGGAATACCGTCGTACCCCATTATGGAAGCGCCGATTGCACCGGTTGTCCTTTCTACCAGTTCCTTCAGTGTAGCTTTGAACGACATTCTTTCATCCTCCCAATACTTGCCAACCACGCCTCAAGAGTCGCTACCAGCGTCTGCCGCCGATGGGCAGGCCGAACCAGAGAGTCATCATCGCTCACCCCGGCGCCCCCCGATTCAGGATACGGAGTCGGTTCAACAGCGGGCGGAGCGAAAACTTCCGGATGAGAGACTTCGCTACTGTTGCGTTCAATGGCAAGCAACTCGTCCAGCCGAATCAGGAGTTCCGTGTCCATGGGATTTTGAGCAACGAGTTGACGATAAACGCCGATAGCAAGATCGTTGAACCCCTGCTTCACATAAAGCTCGGCCATGGTGGCAGAGACAACGGGGGCCTGACCGATGTCCGGTTCTTGCTGACCCGCTGCCCAGTCATCTTCAGCAACCTCTTCCAGTTCTTCAATGATGCAGTCATCGGTGAGATCATGAATCTCTTCATCAAGCTCCATGGAGTAAGGTGCTACAGCGGGAGCCTGTTCACCAATAAGCAGCGCTACACCCCGTGAGTCAGTAACGAAGGAGTCTGAACCGGAAATATCCAAGGCACCCGATTCAGCTGTTGTCACCACCTCTGTAACGCCAGTCGTGCGCGCAAGCGAGTCCAGAATAACGCGGCTTTCAAGGTCATTGGGTGCCAGGTCTAGGACGATCCTGAGCGCCGACTCGGCAGCAGCGTAATCACCGGCATCGGCATAGAGCTCACTCAGGATACGCTGGGCCTGAACGTTTTCCGGCGTGATGCGGGCCACGGACTCAAGCGCTGCCCGCCCCTCCCCTTTGAGTCCCAGGTCGTGGCAGGCAAGCCCCAGTGCAAGTTGACCGGCCACCAGGCTCGGGTGGCGGTCGGTTCCCCGTTTGGCCACAGCCAGGGCGTCATCCGGGAGTCCCAGCTTGCGGTAGAGCTCTGACAGGGGAATAAAGGCATACGAATCGGGATTGCGCTCCAGAATCTCCTCGTACAGTTTAATATCTGCCCAGAATGAGGTCTTGTCTTCGCCCATGCTTACCCCCCAAGCCCGCAACGAATCAGCAGATCCTGCAAATCGGAAACCGTAGCAATGGTGAACCCGCCGATGCCCCTGTTGAATACGAAGTTCAGCCCCTGATCGCGGCTCTTCTTATCCTTGAGCAGTGCATCCAGGTACTGCGTCAACGGGAATACCGGCAAGGAAACCGGCAGATTCAGGGCGGTCAAAAGCGCCAGGACCCTGGCAGCGTCATCTTCGGAGGCGTAACCGAAGGCCACGGACAGCTGCGCGGCCCGGGCCATGCCGATGGCGACTGCCTCTCCGTGGAGATACTGCCGATAGCCGGTCAAGGTTTCAACCGCATGACCGAGCGTATGGCCATAGTTGAGAACCGCCCTGAGCCCCCCTTCCCGTTCGTCCTGTTCGACAATACCGGCCTTGATGGCACAGGAGCGGGCGATTATCGCCCTGAGGATATCCTGTTCCCGTTGTAGCAGAGGAGCGGCATTGGCTTCGAGAAGTTCGAAAAATGTCCGGTCCAGGGCCACGCCATATTTCACGACCTCGGCGAGTCCTGCCAGGTATTCCCGTTCCGGGAGGGTCTTGAGGGTCTCCGTATCGACGAGCACCAGGCGGGGCTGGTGAAAAGCACCGATCAGATTCTTGCCACGAGGATGGTTGATCCCGGTCTTACCGCCGACGCTGCTGTCTACCTGGGCAAGAAGGGTCGTCGGCACCTGGACAAAAGATATGCCGCGAAGAAAGGTTGCCGCGGCATAGCCGGCCATGTCGCCGACAACGCCGCCGCCCAAAGCCACGATAAAGCCGTCACGCGTCACTCCGCCTTCGATAAGCCGGTCGTAGATCGAATTGAGTGTTTCACTGTTCTTGTACTGCTCGCCATCGGCGATTTCCACCTCCAGCACACCAAACCCGGCAGCCTCGAGGGATGCCTTGACGGTGGGGAGATACAATGCTCCCACCGTCGGATTGGTGACCAGTGCCGCCCGCTTTCCCAGCCCGGCAGCGTGGCATAACGCACCTATTTGGGGCAGCGTTCCGGTGCCCACCTGGACCCGGTAACTCCTGTCGCCCAGACCAACTGCAACGATCTCCTCCATCACTACTCCCAATTCAAAACTCGCTCAGGTACTCAATATATGAAGCATAGTTGCGCTGCATCTCCGCGACACTGTCGCCACCGAATTTCTCAATCATAACCTCGGCCAGGGCAAAGGCCGTCACGGCCTCCACCACCACCGCTGCCGCTGGCACTGCGCAGACGTCGGAACGTTCGACCGTCGCCTCGTATGACTCCTTGGTATCGATATCAACCGAGCGAAGCGGCTTGTAGAGGGTTGGGATAGGTTTCATGGCAGCCCTGAGCACGATATCCTCGCCATTGCTGATCCCGCCTTCGATACCGCCGGCGTTGTTGGTCTTGCGGTAAAAACCGGTCCGTTTGCCTTTGACGATCCTGGCCGAGTCGTAATAGATTTCGTCATGCACCTTGGAGCCGGGCAGGCGGGCGGCATCGAAACCACAGCCGATCTCCACACCTTTGATGGCCTGGACCCCCATCACTGCGCAAGCCAGACGGGAGTCGAGCTTCCGGTCCCAATGGGCGTGGCTGCCCAGACCGGCCGGGACGCCGCTCACCACAACCTGGACAATGCCGCCCACCGAGTCGCCAGCCTCTTTCATCCGGTCGATATGTTCCTTCATCGCCGCTTCGGCAGCCGCATCATAGGTGTAGAGCTCCGAGCGTGCAGCCATCTCCACCAGGTTCTGGAGCGAAAGGTTGGGACGTTTGGCGACAACGCCGCCCAACTCGGCGACAAAACCGTTGACCGTGATCCCGAACTGGGCAAGAAGGGACTTGGCGACGCTGCCGACCGCAACCCGCACTGCCGTCTCCCGGGCGCTCGCCCGCTCCAGGATATTCCTCACGTCCCGGTGGTCGTATTTCATGGCTCCGGGAAGGTCCGCATGGCCGGGTCGAGAGCGGGTAACGCGGATCTTGTCGTTCCGGTGCCGCTCGTAGGGAGACATCTTCTCCTGCCAGTTTTCCCAGTCGCGGTTCTTCACCGCCAGGGTCACAGGCGAGCCGATGGTCTTGCCCCAGCGGACACCGGAGAGAATCTCCACCTGATCCTTTTCGATAAGCATGCGACCGCCGCGGCCATAGCCTCCCTGACGACGTGCGAGATCAATGTTAATGGTCTCTTCATCTACCGGAAGATTGGATGGCAGGCCTTCGATAATGGCGGTCAACTGGGGGCCGTGGGATTCACCGGCTGTAAGGTAACGAAGCATATACTCTCCACATTAAATAAGATGCCAGGGGTACCCTGGCATCATGTGCAGCATGAATTACACATTACAATTTATTTAAGCATCAGAAAAGTCAGCAAATCTGACTATAGTACTTACTGAGAAATTTTTTGATACATTTGTGTTCATTTCCACAACTGTGACATTTATTGTTGCTTTATAGGTATAAATTGGGCCACTACAAACCAACGAATTGAACAAAAATTCTTTTATTTCTTGAAAACCTACACGAATAGGTACTTGTACAGAGGCTCCAGGCGCTATAATTTGACCACTAGGATAATATACCCTGTCTCCCAAGGCAGGGCCAACTATTCCAGTATTAGGATCAGAAATTGGGGTATAGCTTACAGTAGCACCTGCAATCTGAACAGATGAAGCTGGTATTGATGTAGTTTTACCGGAATAAACACTAGATTGAATTACAACATCTACTGAATCAGCAGCAGGTATCGTTATCGAATCTGATCCCACAACACCACATGTTGCTACAGCAGTGTGCGCAGCAATATCTGAATCAATATCATTAGTACCAATAGAAGCAGTAACCATAACAGTATTGAAATCTGCTGCTCCACCACCTATACCACCACCACAAGAAACTAGCAACAGTAGTGATATACTCAGCCCTACAATCAACAACACTCGACTCATCATCTTCTCCTCTATCAGCTTACGATCTTAGGTGTAATAAAGATCAGCAACTCATTCTTTAGTTTTGTTTTGGTATTCGACTTGAACAACCAGCCAAACAACGGGATGTCAGCCAGGAACGGCACACCGGTGTCGGTCTCCGTATCCGAATCCACATAGATACCGCCAATCACCGTTGTCTCGCCATTCTTTACTACCAGTTCGGTGGTCGCCTCCTTCTTGTTGATCGGCGGTGGTGTGCCGCTGCCAACCGAGTTGTTGGAGGCCTTGATCTTCATGGAAACGCTGCCATCGGACGTGATGTGCGGCGTCACCTCAAGGGTCAGTGCCGCTTCGACAAACTCGGTCTTGGTCCCTTCCGCAGACACTGTCTGGTACGGAACTGACTGCCCCTGTGAAATCTTGGCTGCCTTGTTGTTGACCGTCAGCACCTTCGGCGTGGAGATGATCTTCACCTGGCCGATGGTGGCCGCTGCCGACAGCCGCAGGTCCAACTGCACGTTACTGGTCAGCTTGCCGAACGACATGCCGGTTGCCATCCCGCCGGTGGTAAGCGTCGGCAGTACCGTCGACACAACGCCACCCAGGGAGGTGTTGACCGAATTGAGGTTGGCAAAGCTGGCCGATCCGTCACGATACGACAGTCCCCACTGTACCCCGATATCCCTGGTAAAGTTGGACGATGCCTCGACGATCCGCGCCTCGATCATGACCTGCCTCTCGGGCACATCCAGGGATTCCAGCAGAAGCTTCATTTTCTTGATGACCGGCTCCACATCGACAACAATCACCTTATTGGTACGGGCATCGGATGAGACATTCACATCGCTTCGATATGGCTTAGAGGATATGGCCTCGAACTGGGATTTGACGTCGGAGATGTTGGCAAAATTGACATCAAAGATATAGGTCTTCAGATCCATTTTCCGCACTTCAGCCTGAATCCGGTCCCTCTCCTCTTCATCCAGAGACTTTATTTTAGACTTTGGCCTGATCTGGACGATGTTACCGTCCCGCTGCATGGCCAACCCCTTGTTTTCCATGATCACATCCAGGGCCTGGTCCCATGGCACATTCACCAGCTTCAGGCTGATGGTTCCGCTGACATCGTCGGAAACCAGGATGTTCAGGTTGCTCACTTCGGCGATGAGCTGGAAGATCTTCCTGATGTCGGCATCAGAGAACTCCAGACTGATGCGCCGGCCGGTGTACTTTTTCGCACCAGCGGCACGCGCCGGATCCTGTGCAGACTTGTCAGGAAGTGGCATCTCCTCTGCCGCCCTCTCCTCCTTCGCCTTGGGAGCGGCCTTGGCCACGGGGGACTCTTCGGCCTGATACGTATCCTTGATGCTCAGGATAACAAGATCATTATCGCGCGTTACGGTAGCAGGGGCTTCGCTACGGAGCTTTACCAGAAACCGTGCATCAGCTCCCCCCTTGACCTTGACCGCATAGGGGGTTACGCCCTGAACCACACTGGAGAATCCGCTGGTATCAAGGGATCGTTGCAACTTTTTCGGGAGCTGACAGTTTTTCAGTGTAAGGGAAACCCCTTTCGCAACCGTTGAGGGTTTGCCGACAATGCAATCGCCGCTGACTCTGATGGCGAGACGGGCGGCTCCGTCCTTTTGCGAGAAATCGATCGCTTCTACGGTGGCTACTCCGGGGGGAACCGACTTCTTGACCGAGGGAGCCGGAGCTGCTTCAGATGCAACAGCCGGTGGAGCTGCAGATGGTTCTGCTGCGGCTGCGGCAGCCTTTGCCGCTTCAACCTTCGACGCCGGTGCTGCGGTTGCTTCCTGTTTTTTGGGAACCGGCGCAAATGGAGTGTCGCCAAAGACGATTTTCAGGCCCGTATCGCTTTTACTGATCTGATAATGAGGCAAAACGCCCTGCAACGCATCGAATACGATCCGAACCTTTTCCGGTGAAGGCCCCAGCCGCGCCTTACCGATACCGAAACCGTTGATATCGACAGTCTTGGATGACAGAGCACTTTTCACGCCGGGGATGTCGATGACCAGACGGTCAGGCTTGGTCAGCTTAAACGAGTTGTAGGCTTCGACGCCACCATTCACGTCGACGGTAATGCCATCAGCGCCCTTAGTAATGGCTGTTACCGATTTACCCTCGACTGCCGGCGATGTATCCTTTTCAACGTGTACCGGCTCACTCGGTTTCACTGCCGATTGAGCAACAGAAGATTGTGCTGCAGGTACAGCAACAGGCTGCACTGGCGGCACCCCATCCTTGACCGCAGCAGGGACAGCTGCCTCATCCTCTTCCACCTGAGAGGTCGAAGCTGTCACAGCCTTTTCGGGAGCAACCGTCGGAGTCGAAACCTGCTCCGTGGTCACCGACGTCGCTGCCGGAGCGGTCACTGATACAACCAGCCTGCTCTTGTCAACAGGATCAGCAGATACGGTAAATTCGGCATCCTGGGCCAGGAAAATCTCAACGCGACTGAGCGAGCCGGTCCCAAAACTGTGACTGGTTACGTCTACCGTCTTAACCTCTCCCTTGTTGACCTCCTGAATACCCTTTGCCGCACCTGGTATGGTCTGGGCCAGATCAACAACCGCTTTGGAGGGATTTGCCATCCGGTAAAATGTATAGGTAAGAGGCTTGCTGGCAGTAATCTCCACCTGACTGCCGTCATCGGAAACCTTGATGGCCTTGATTTCAGCGGGTTCGTCAGGTGTTGCAACAACCGGTGGCTTGACGGCCGCCATGCGCTGGGCGCAACCGGTAAGTGCTGCCAGCAATATGAGGAGCATGCTCCCCTGACGTATTCTGGACCAGTGCACTCTCATCTGTAAATCTCCTTACTTTTTCCTGGTCAGGGTAAGTTTAACGGTCCTTTTTCGTACGCGGCCGTCGTCGTTCCGAAACTTCTCCACAATCTCCACAGAGTTGAGGTTCACTTTGGCAACGACACCATCGTTACTCCCGACAGCCATCCCTTGCCTTACGACATAGGCCTTTCCTGCAGGATCGATCAGGAGTGCCCTGTTTTCCTTAATGCCAGTTATGATTCCAACGACTTTGAACTTCTCTGTTTCATAACTTAGAATCGGCAATTGCTCACCGGATTTTCTTACAACCGGTTCACTTTTTTTGTCTGACGGCACGGGAGCGGTAACGGCTGGCTTGAAGGGATCCTTTTTGCTCGTGAAGTCGATTGAAACGCCGGCGGTTATGCGCGCAGCGGATATCGTTTTTTGGACACCTTGCTTGGCGCTGGTCGACTGTTTCTGGACAGCAGGCACGGGCGCAGCTGTTTTGGCGGGCTGAGGATTCGGGGGAGGTGGAGACACTTCTTCCTTTTTGCACCCGCACACAAGAGTGAGCGCAAGGGTACATGTCACCAAGAATACCGAAACATTATTTCTTCTTGTCATCCTTGATCTCTTTCTTGTCGAGAAAGCGGAAGGTCGTAGCCAGACAGGTAACCTTGGCCAGAGTACGCCCTCTATCGGTCTTGATGTCTGAAAAAGTAACATTCTGCATATTGACTATTCGCGGCAGGTGACCAACGGTTGTGAAAAAATTGGCAAGACTGTGGTATGAACCGTACACAACGATATCCACCGGCACTTCAGCGTAGAAATCCTTGGGCACTTCCGGTTTGGGAGCAAATCGTAAGAAGTCGAGACCTGCTCCTTTTCCGGCACTCGTGATGCTGGTCAGCAGGGACGGAATCTCCTTCTGGTTGGGAAGCTCGGTAAGAGCGCTATCTAACTCCTTTTGCAGCTTTTCGTACTCAGACTTGAATTTTGGCAGATTGTCGGCAACCCGCTTCTTCTCCTGAACCTCGGACCGCAATCCATCCAACTTCGTCTGCAGATCCTTCAACTCCTGCATTTTGGGTTGCAGCAGACTAAAGAAAAGAGCCGCTCCGATCATTAGCATCACGGCAACCAGGATCATGACCTTTTGGCGGGTCGGCAGCTTCAGAATTTTGTCAATACGTGGATCCATGCCATATCCTCAATGGTGTCCTGCAATGTGCCAATGCACTACTTTTTGGGAGGTTCCTCTTTCTTCTGTCTCTTGAGCATACAGGTGATGTCAAACTTCTTCAGCTTGACGCCGCTTACCTCTGCTTGCTCGGAAACCTGCAGTTCGACGTTCGTGAAGTCAGCAGAAGCCTGAAGACGACGCATGAAATCGGCTATGAGCTCCTCGCTGAAAGCAGTCCCCGAGATGGATACCGTCCCGGTCCCTTCTGCATACTTGGTCAACCAAAGTTTTTCCGGAACAGCATCACTCAAAGTTGCCAGCCGTGTCGCAGGGCCAGTTTTTTCATGGCGTAACTGGGCCAGGATATCGAGCTTTTTCTTCACTTCGGCCTGAAGCTTTTTGATGTTATCGATTTCGCCGATCTTCTTTCTTAGTTGCTCAATCTCGTTCTCTGTAGAGGTTATTTCGTTCTTGGTGCCACTGATTTTGCCCAGCGTTACTGAATAGAGGGCAAAGAAAATCAACAGGACGCCAGCTATCGACACGAGGGCAATAGTGGTCTGTTGCCTGGCGGTTTCTTTCTTTTTTGCAGCCCGGACAGGTAAAAGGTTTATCCTGATCATTTATCGCCGAGCCTCCTTATCGCCAATCCAACCGCCACGGTCATCAGAGGCCCGATCTGCTCAAGGTATTCCTGATCAAAATCCTTTTCGCTGAACTTGATTTTCTGGAACGGGTCCATGATTTCAACAGGCAGTCCGAGTCTATGGCTTACCGCGTCAATCAGGTGTGGCGTCTTTGCAGCGCCACCACTGATCAGCACTCGACTTATCTTTCCTTCAATAGCATTGGAATTGTAGAAATCCAGTGATCGGCGAATTTCCAGCGCCAAATTTTCATTAACCTTATCAATCACTTCCAGAAGTTGCTGGCCGGTGACAGCGTCGCCGGTCACCTTCTGTCTCTCTGCCTCTTCCCCGCTCAAGCCAAACTGTTTCTGGATCTCCTCAGTAAAAAGGTTGCCCCCCATTTGAACGTCACGGGTAAAGAGCGATGTACCTCCATGAACCACGTTCAGGTTCATGATACTTGCCCCTATATTAATAAGGGCACAAACTTCATCAGGATTCACTTCGTAATTGAGCTCAAAGGCGTTTTGAACTGCAAAGGAGTCGACATCAATCACCACCAGCTTTATACCGGCTTCATTGAACACAGACAAGTAGTCATTAATAATATCCTTTTTGCTTGCAACGAGAAGAACGTTCATCTTGGAAGGATCGACCCCGTCGCTCTCCAGGACCTGGAAATCCACATGTACGTCATTGATGTCAAAGGGAATGTACTGTTCCGCCTCCCAATGAATCTGTTCTTCAAGCTCTTCCGGCTGCATTACCGGGAGGGCAATCTTCCGAATGATAATGGAGTTGCCGGAAACCGAAGTCGAAGCCTCTTTTTCCTTGATGGCAAGACTCGTCAGAAGTCCTTTCACCGCCTCAACCACCGTATAACTGTCCATCAGAGCATTGTCGACAATAGCTTCAGGGGGCAAGCGCCAGATACCGACATTTTGCAGGGAATAGCTGCCTTTTTGCTCTTTCAACTGGACGAGCTTTACCGAACTTGACCCCACATCTATTCCAACCAGTTCTTTTTTCTTGGCAAAAAACATGTGTGACCCTGTCCCTGGTTAATGGTCCTGAAATACCTTTTCCTTTTCGGCAAGGGTGAACCCAAGGGCGAGGATTATCTTTCGCTTGGTTTCCATACGGCATTGCTCGCCCCGCTCAATCCGGTCGATTGTAATCGGGGAAACTCCCGCCAACCTTGCCAGTTCCGCTTTACTCATGAGCTTAGCTTCTCGAATTTTTCTAAGACTGTTCTTACTTGTCATCTAAATATCCTGCTGTCTTAGGAATTTAGACAAAAACTACAACAATCAAGGTTAATGTCAAGCAATTTTACCCAATTATATCTAAGTTAATATAATAGTTAATCCTTACTATACGAAACTAAAGGTAATGGTGGAGTGAATTTTTGACTTGCACGGTGGGAGAGGATCGTCGTCAAAAGGGCAATTCATTGAGTTTGTGTACTTGTCGGACGGCAATATGGAAACTTTAAAATAATTTTCACCCAGTGGTCCATAGTCTTAACACACCAGGGCTCACACGACGGCTGCGCGCCGAGTAAGCCCTGTTTTTGTCAGTAGGCGTACAAAACCGAGAGAAGAGCGCGCTCGTTAGGGTTAACCTCCTTTTCTCCAGCCACTTCTATTCGGTACAGCCCTGGCACATGTTTGGGTGAAACACCGGAACTGGTTCCCGTCACTCCACTCCCCGATTCGAGATAGTCAATCCCGGAGGGATCTGAATTCCCTGGCGTCGTATCGACGATTTTTGAATATATTTTAAAATTATTCCCGGCAGTTGCCCCCGAAAGCATGAAGGTAATATCCGGAGACTGCTTCGGGTCCGAGGTCAGGGCGGTTGCGGAACACGATATCCACTGCGTCGGCAACTTGTCCAACTTCTGGCTTAAACAGGCGCTGGCTGGAAAGGTGAGAGAGATACCGCTGAAACTGCTTGCGAGCGTTGCAGAGGAATCCCCTTGCATGAGGCGCGGAACGATTTCCTTGGCAAAAAACTCTACCCCTCCATGGGCCGCCTCTAAAGAGTTTTGATACCGTTTCTGGGCCGAAGATGTGGCAATGCCCTGGGATATCATGTAGAGAACGGCCAGCGCGACGGTCAGGCTGATCAGGGTCAGCAGGAGTGAGGTTACCAGGGCGATACCATTTTCATTACTGAGTGGTTTCATGACGGATCGGCCTTACCTGTTGAGATTGCGGGGTTGAACCGCTATTTCATAAACCTTCCAGCGGTAGTTCTTCCAGTCAGGACCGACCGTATCAGTAAGCATGGAGTCGTCCCAGGTGTGCCCAAGGCCGGCCATTCCAGCCGGGGCAACGACGATCGATGACGAAGGATAGGTGAACCCCCTGTCCTTCTGCCCTTCCTGAGCAAGGATGTACGTCTTGATCTGTTTCAATTGCTGGCGGATCTCGGCAGCCGACATGCCTGCCAGGCTGTCGGCGTGGGTGAGATTGCCGTCGTTGTTGACATCCAGAACAAAGACAACCTGGAAATCAAGAACACAGTCGACCAGCGGGTAAGGGCCGCCATATCCGCCGCCGCCATGATTGATCGGTGACTTGTAGAGGCTACCGGTACCCGGCGCACAACGTTGGGGAATGCCAGGGGTAGTTGTCTTCCGGTAAACGAAGTAGTCGGCCCGGTTGAACGGCATGGTAAGCGGCTCGCTGGCCGGCAAGGCACCACTTTCACTCTTGATGCCATAAATATTGAATGTTTGTGAGGAATCGCCGGGCGAAAAGTCGGCAGGTGCAACCGTCCCATTGATGCGGTGAGAGTAGCTACCATCCGATTTTACAACAAGTCGCCTATCCACACTGCCGGTCGTCGTAAAGGTGGTGTTAATGGTAATTACCCGATCTCCATTGGCAAGATTGTCGGCCGCGGTTCCCCACTGTTTGATATTCCCGCCACCAGAGGAATAGCTAACATAACTCCAGTGTTTGGCCACTGTGTTCATGGCAACGGCAGTTGACTTGATAACCAGGTAGTCCACCCCCGTGCGGACCCCAGAGGTGGCCGCCTTGGTCAGAATGGCACGGGGGGCACCGGCAGGGGCATCGTTGAAATCCGTAGCAGGATCGATCCCCGTACCGTTAACATAACTTATGGTGGCCGCAACCTGCGATTCTTTGTAAAAATCTTCGTCAACCGTATTCGAAAATGACCAGGGAAGACCGAAGCCGACCGCATCCAGGTCGGCACGCAGCACCTCCAGCCCGACGATACCCTCGATGTTGCTCTGGGCCGACTTGGCATGCCCGCTTGAACGACTGACAATCGTGTCGAACGCATTGGTCGTGATCATGATGACGGTAATGAAGATCGCCATGACAATGATCATTTCGACCAGGCTGAACCCTTTGTTGTCATGCAGCAAAGTTCGTCGTCTCATCGCGTGCGCACCGATCGGACTTCATGGGAATAGGGGTTATTCTTGTAACTCCATCTGACGGTCACGATTAACTGCTTGGAGTCTGTCGACAGGTTGGTATGGCTCCTCTCCACGGTGTAGTTCATGGTGAAGCCCCGCAACCGGCTCGCCACCTGCGCGCTCTTGAGACTGCCGGTGATGTTGTCGAACGGCTGGACCCTCCGGGAAAGAAGCCTTTCCTCGGAAATCTGGACCGCTTCGCTCCGCATGGCATTCCGCAGATTCTGTTCACTCGCCACGATCGACACCTGGAGCAACCCAAGGAGCCCCACAGTCATGATCAGCATGGCAACCATAACCTCGACGAGGGTGAATCCGCGGTCACTTTGCAGTGATCTTGCTTGTATTGCAGTCGGTAGTCGTATTGCAGTCATTGCACTTCCCTATAAGAATTCGCGTTTGCGACAGTACGAGACTGTCGATTACTGCATCCTGCGAAGTCGGCAACAGGATGCAGGCACTGGCGCTGGTTACGTTGGCGAGGAGTCCCCGCTCGTCAAAATCGAGCTGGTCACCGTTGTTAAGGGCCATGGGATACTTCAGTGCTTTTCGCTCCACCGGACCGACCGTCACCACGCTCGACGAATAAAGGGCATACTGGTTCGCCGTCATGGTGACCGATCGTGGTCGGCGGCTGAAGAGCGCCTGGCTGCGCACCCGATTTAGGTCGCTGTATAGCATCTGAATCTGACTCTGCATCTGGCTCTTCCGCATATACGTATTGAACTGCAAGGTGGCGAGCACAGCCAGGGTACCGACTATAGCCAGAACTACGACCATTTCTATAATGGAGAACCCCGCCTGGCGCATCTCAACGCTCCTGTATGTGAATAATCTTTTTCACCGGCCGCAGGTTTGCCTTGGTAACGATGGGTGGTGGATCACTGGGTGGCTTGCCAATCATGGGAACCCCAAGCCTGCGGTTGGCCTTGTCTGTGAAGGCGCTGCCCAAATTTATCTCCTCAAAGGCTCCCGTTGAAACCTGTACCAATGCTTTCCCCTGAAGAGCCTTTGCCGGGGCCTGCAGACCGGTGTCATACTTGACACCCCACATATAGGAATTGCCGCCGAAACTGCAGGCATCGGAGGTCGGCTTGAAGGTGGTGAAGAACACCGCACCATTGGCCATGGCCACCGGGTCCGTGACGACCCGTTCGGCTCCAAACGAGTTGACTGCATCTTCTGCATCCAGATTGATGTACCACCCCTGATTGTTTACCGGGTTTACCGTGCCGGCATCCTGATTGGTCAGGTCCGACAGTGCCTTCTTGGTGGTACAGGTGGCATCCAGCTTGTCGCTCGCAAGATAACATGGCTCCTTGATGCCGACCAGCTTGCGCTGACTGGCGCTGTCATCCTGGTTGAAGTAGTATCTCCCGGTGCCAAAATAGAGCCAGAGGTTGTGATTCTTCCGGTCCTGCAACCGGGCGATGTTGGTAGTGACCGGCCCCACCCCGTCGATCACCTTGCTCAGCTTCCATTGGGTGGGATCCGGGTTTTCATAGGTCATCAGCCGAAGCACACCGCCAGCAGTCCAGGTGGTACCGGATAGCTGGGTATAACCGATATAGAGGCCATCGTCCTGATAGTTACCCGCTGCCGCCTTATTCCAGCGATCCGCATCGATCACGGAACTGGTAATGGAGCCGGCAAAGGCATTGGTGAGTTTGGAGCCGTCCGTAAGGGTGTCGATCGTGGCAGCAATGGTCCCGGTCGCGAGATTCAGGACATAGATCGTCAGGTTCTGGTTCGACGTCCCCTTGAACTGGTGGGCCGTAGTATCGATGGGGCCGGTCGGTCCGGAAGCCAGCACGGCAAACCACTTGCCGTTCTTGGAAGGATCCGGGGTGACACCGTCTTCCTTCTTGGCACTGATCTTGACAAACGCTGTCCCGGCTGTCGAGAACCCGAGGTTCGGAGTCCCGAACTCCCATAGCAGAGACGGGGAAGCCGGATTAGTGATATCCAGGGCAAAGTACGACGAATAGCCGACCCCCTTGCTGTTGTCCGCGGGATCGAGGATGGGGGTTTCCACGCAGCCGGTCCCTTTGCACCCGGTGCCAATCAGTTTCGACGCACCGCCAAGCCCCATGCTGCTGACCAGAACGGTTTTCCAGCTGCTGCCGTCAGTAGCCTTGGTGCAATCCCAGTAGTCGCTTGTACACCCCGTTGGCACACCGATGCTCACATCGTTGAGAACGGTTGTGCCATCCACATAGTAGAGGTGATTATACGTCGGGTCGGCAAAATACCTTAGATAGGGAAGGACATTTTTAGGGATGAAGGCCCACTGCTCCTCACCCAGACTGCTCCCGCTAAGGGTCGCCTTCTTGTCGCCCGACGCGGTCACGTCAAGTATCCCGAGCTTGAAGGCGTGGAGCATCCCGTCGTTGGCGCCAACGTAGACCATCCCCCGATTGCCGTAAGCAGCGGTATTGATGAAACCGGTATGGGTGTTACTGTCGCCGTATGTCTTGTCTCCATACCCGGTCGGCACGTCGAGATTGTAGGCATTCAACTTAAGGGACGACTGAAGACGGGGAGTGGACGAGACTATGTCTCCAAGCTTCCAGACACCGTTGGTGCCGCCGATATTCACCGTCCTGCTCCGGTAACCGCTCTGGTCCGTTCCTGCAATATAGGAGACGATCTTGTCGGCCTCGGTCTTGTTTGCCGCCTGCAACAGCTGGAGGACAGATGCCTGGTTGGTATCCAGGCCAGAGAAACTAGTGAGACTGCCACTGGTCTGGGTGTAGATGGTCCGTGCCGAGGCCCGTGCCCAAAGCTGCTTTCCTGCCCTCCAGATACTCTTCACATCATCGGAATCGACTTCGTCGACAAAGGTATAGGCATCGGCAGTTCCGTCACCATTGCTGTCCACGTCGGGCTGGCCGTCACCCTTCAGGTCTTTGTAGCGCTTGACGAGCGTCTTGTTCTGATCGGTATTGAAGTAGAAGTTGACCACATTGTCCTTCCCCAGATTGAGCAGGTGGTCGGGAACGGGGTCAGCGGTCACATAGTCTGTATCCTCCCGGACTGTGCTGTTGTTGATGAACGGATCGATGTAATACCACATGTTATGCATCTCACCGGTCCAGTCCACTTCGCTCTGGTTTTCAAAGTATTTCTTGGGATAGAAGACCGCTTGGAGAATATTAGCCCCGCTCCCCTCACTGTTGGAGAGGATGGAAGCAGCCGTACCGGCCGAAACCCGGGCCAGGATGTCGTTGAACGCCTTCTCCAGGGATGAAGCCAGCAGTCCACCGTCCTGGGCCTCAAAATAGGTATCGGGAATGCCGTTGCTGTCTTTGTCCCATTTTGATGCCTTGTCTGGTTTCCCGGAATTATCGAAATCGTTGAACCCGCCGTACTTGGCCGTCTTCTTCAGGAGATCGCGTCCTACCGCTGAATCGTCGAAAGCGAAGACCGTATAGATGGTCAGGCTCTGCTTGCCGGGGATATCGCTCTTACCGAGGGTGCTGCTACGCATGTCGGTATTGTGGGCGTAATAGGCAACCCCCTCCAGGTAATAGGTCCCCTCACTGGTGTTTGCATTGACGTTCCACTGGCTTGCGGCCCCCTCCTGGGTGGCTATGCTGTCCATCCAGGTCTTAACGTTGAAGCTCGTATCAGTCACCCCACCGGTGCCCCAGTTGGTTCCGGGCAGGTTCCGGTCCTTGGTCGATTCACCATCGGTCAGGATCAGTACGAAATTCTTCTGACATTTGTACTGGATCGGATCCTTGCCCGAGTAAGTGCCGCCATTGTAAGCGCTGGTGGTCGCCTGGAAGTACTTGGTCGCCTCGTAAAGGGTTTCTCCAAGCGGGGTCCAGGTGGACGGGTCGGTATTCTCTATCTGCGTCAGGAGGTTGGTGCCGGTGGAGCCTATGTCGACGGCCACATACCCCCCGTCCCTGACACTGTTTGTTCCGCTCTCGTACCGATACCCGTCGTTATAGAACATGATGCCGAAGTTGATCCTGTCCGTGTAGCGCAGGACAAGCCCCTCCTGAGGCGGTTGGTCCCCCACGTAAATCTTGATGTTGTACGTCTTGCTGTTGGTCGTGTCCTTGATCACCTCGGTCGAAGTTCCGGCCTCGACCGTGTAGTTGACGTTGTTGTAACTCTTGTAGAAGTCGCGGTCCGGAGATTCGGTGGCAAAGAGATAGTTGGCAGTATTCGCCGACCTGGGTTGAGTCTTCCCGCCCACCAGTACTTTCCTGATGACATCGATCCGACGCATGGTGAGCCAGTTCAGGAAATTGCCCGACCAGAACGAGGTCTTGTCAGGGGTCGCGGCCGTATCCAACTCGAAATAGGAACCGCTGTACCTGAACATTTTTTCACTATCGAAGTAGCCGTAATAACTGGTCGCAGGGTTATAGCTGGTATCGTAGCTGCTCCCTCCAGCTCCGGCAGCCTTATAGGCGAACTCGTACATACTCCCTGAATTGTCGATGATCAGGAGCACATTGGGCTTCAAGTTCGACGACGCACTGGTCACATACGGAGGGATCTGGCAGTAGTCGTTAATGGCAGGAGGAGTAGTAGCCGCAAGGGTGGTGAAGGTCCACACCTTGGCAGCTGCCATGGCATTACCCGCCAGGTCCTTCACCCCGGTGGAGATGGTCACCGTGTAGTTGGTACCGTTGGCCAACGCCGCCGAGGGAGTGAAGGTGGCCTTCCAGGTAGCTGGATCATAGGAGACCGTGCCGGTAACGCCACCACTTACGGTAAACGTGGAGGTGGAAATGGTCGTAGCCAGCATTGCCTCGCTGAACGTGGCCGTGATGAGGGTAGCGGGATCGACGCCGGTGGCGCCGGCAATCGGGCTCACCACCGTGACCGTGGGTGGCGTGGCATCTACGCTCATGGTGCGGAAACTCCAAGAATAGGCGCTGCCCATGGCGTTGCCGGCGGTATCCTCGACCCCGGTCGTAACCGTGACAGTGTAGTCGGTGGAAGAACTCAGGTTGGCGGAGGGGGCAAACGTGGCAACCTTGCCGCTGGCGTCGAGCGTTACCGTACCGGCAACGGCCCCATTATTCACCCTGACGGTTGCAGTACTGATGGTCGAGGCATCCATGACCTCGCTGAAGGTGATGCCGATCTGGGCCGTGATGGGGACATCGACAGCACTGCTCACCGGTGACGTGGAACTGACCGTCGGCGCGGTAGAGTCGGTGACCGGCTTCGCCATGGTGGTAAAGCTCCAGCTGTAGGTAGTTCCCAGCTTGACGCCATCTCTGTTCGCCACGTTTTTGTTGACCGTCACGGTGTAGGTGGTGCTGTACTTCAGGTTCCCGTCCAGGGTGATTTTCAGGTAATCGCCATCCCACGCATTAACTTTGCTCACGGAGAAGGATGCACCATTATCAACGGTGACCCGGCCATCGTAACTGTCCGCGTCCATGCGCAGATCGTCAAAATGTACCCATATCTCGCCTATGGCGATATCGACGTCGGTGGCGCCGCTTGTCGGGGCGGTTCCGACGATCGAGACCGCCTGAGCGGCAACGGTCGCTACCAGAAGAATGATCCCTGTCAGCAGGGCAATGACGAGGCCTCTCATTTAGGCACCTCCTCAAGGAATATCCCCCATGCCTTGCCGTTCTTCACCGATATCCGTACCATGGTGTGGGGAAGAACCCGCTTGATCTGGGTGGGCATTCCCTGGGAAAACATCCTCGTTTCCCTGGTTACCTCGAAGCGGCGGGTAGTCCCGTCCGGCAGCTCAACTACGATCCGGGTACCGTTCATGTCGCGTACTTCTCCCCGTACCTCCGGATCGGCGAAGGAGGGAGTGGTGATGAACATGGCCAGAAAGAACGATGCTACTGAAATAATTGCTGCGTGTTTCATGACCTTACCCCACAGTAACAACATATGATGACAACCTGAGACGCTGATGTCCGGCAATTGAGGAAGCAACCAGGGTACCAAAACAAACACAAATATTTAATCTATCTTCAGTGGCTATTTCATTGGGTTTTTCAGCAGGCTGTCGCAAGTACTCAGAAATGATCCCGCAATATTTTCATAGCAACGTCCGGTAATGCGCAAAAAGTGTCACTTTTCGTCCAGGCAATACTCCTTCAGTTTATAGAGGAGTGCTCGATGGCTGATCTCCAGCAGTCGGGCGGCGTGGGTCCGGTTGCCTCCGGTCTTTTCCAGTGCCCGGCTGATCAGCTCCCTTTCCATGGCTTCTCCGGCCTGCTTGATCGAAAGATTGTCATACGAAAGATGCAGCGCCGAACCGCCTGCAGAGCCAGCGGCAATCCGTTCCGGCAGACAGTGTAGATCCAGCGTCGGCTCTTCGCAGAGGATCATCCCCCGTTCAAGCACATTTTCCAGTTCCCGGACGTTCCCCGGCCAAGGATAACGGACCATGGCCTGCAACGCCCCCGGTGAAACCTCCGTTACCTCTTTGTGGAATTGTCGCGAGAACCTCACCAGGAAATGGTCGACCAGGAGCGGGATATCCTCGACCCGCTCCCTGAGCGACGGCAGGGAAATGGTAAATACATTGAGCCGAAAGAACAGATCCTCCCGAAAATGCCCGGCCGCCACCTCTTCATCCAACCGCTTGGCCGTGGCCGAGACTACTCGTACATTTACCTTTTTCGCCGTCGTTCCCCCTACCCGCTTGATCTCCTCATCCTGAATCACCCGCAGGAGTTTTACCTGGAGCGACAGCGGCATCTCGCCAATCTCGTCCAGGAACAGGGTGCCACCATCCGCCTGCTCGAACAGACCGGCCTTGTCGGAGGCAGCATCGGTGAACGCCCCCTTCACATGGCCGAACAGTTCGCTCTCCAGCAGATTCTCCGGGATAGCGCCGCAGTTGACGGCCACGAACGGTGCATGGCACCGGCTCCCGGTGAAATGCAGGGCACGGGCGATCAACTCCTTGCCGGTCCCCGACTCTCCCTGCACCAGAACGGTAGTTTTTACCTCACACAGCTTTCGGATCAGGCCGAACAGTTCCTGCATCCGCGGAGCCCTGCTGATGATATCCGCAAAGGTATATTCCCGACTGATTTCCGCTTTCAGCCGGGCATTCTCCTCCTTGAGCCGCTCCCGCTCCTCCGCCTTCTTCAGTACCAGGATGATTTCATCGTTCTTGAACGGCTTGGAAACATAGTCGTATGCCCCCAGCTTCATGCACTCGATGGCAGTGTCCACCGTGCCGTAGGCGGACATCATGATGATCGTTGCAGAGACTCCCAGCCGGACCGCCTCTTGAAGAAAGCATTTGCCATCCATCTCCGGCATCATGATATCGCTGAGAATGAACGCGTACCCGGCGTGACCTGCCTTTGCCAGGGCGTCCCTGCCGTTTTCTGCCGTTTCGACGGTATATCCCTGTTTCCGGAGGAGGACCGACAGCATGTGACGCAGACTCTCTTCGTCATCAACCACGAGAATCCGTTTGTGTTGCGACTCAGCGCTCACCCTGTTCTCCCGCATCATCTGCTTCTGCCACCGGCAGCCAGACCCTGAACTCCGTACCTTCCCCTCTTTGGCTCCTGACGGTAATCTTACCGCCGAATCCGTCCACGATCCGTGCACAGATGGCAAGGCCGAGACCGGTCCCACGGCCGGGGTCCTTGGTGGTGAAGAACGGGTCGAACACCTTGCCCAGGTGTTCCGGGGCAATACCTTCACCGGAATCCCGCACGGTTATGGTCACAGCCCGGTTCATTTCCGGAACGTTCAATACCTGCGCGGCAGACACCGAAATAATCCCCCCGTCGGGCATGGCATCGCGGGCATTCACCAGCAGGTTGATCAGCACCTGCAAAAGCTGATGTCGGTCGATGAACGGCTCAAGTATCCCTTCTGCCACCGAAAGACTGACCTTGACCCGCTTGAACAGTCCCTGGCGGTCGAGCATGGCCACCGTCTCGGCAAGGAACGGACCGATGGCAAACCGTTCGCATTCGGGTTGCCGGGGCCGGGCATAATCGAGAAGCTCCCGCACCAACCGGTCGATCCGGTGCGCCTCCCGCTCTATCCTGTCGGCCTGGTCGGCCTTGTCGGGTTCAGCGGCCAGATCCTCCTTCAACATGCCGGCATAACCGATGATCGCCGAAAGCGGCGTGCCGATTTCATGGGCCATGCCGGCGGCCAGCACCCCAACCGACGCCAGCTTTTCGGAACGTATCGTCTCTTCCCGTGCCACCTGCAACGCCTGGTTCGCCTCTTCCAGTGAGGAAACATACCGCTCGACCTCATCCTTTTTCACATTGAGGGAATGAACCATCAGGTTGAACGCATCGGCAAGATCGCCGATCTCTTTACTCCCGGCACCGTGGACCGGGTGGGAATAGTCGCCGGCAGTGATCCGCTCGGTGGCGGCAAGAAGCCGCGACACCGGCAAGACCACAATCCTGCGGAGCATGAAACTCCCCAGACCGAACAGCAGGAGAAAATCGAGCACGAAATAGGCAAAGAAGACACGCCTTGAGTGTTCCAACCGCTCGAACTCGCTGCCGAAGGCCAGGGACAACCGCGCCGCACCGACCACCTCTCCCGACTCGACGATCGGTGCATAGCGGACCACCGCCTGCCCGTTGCCGGCAACGACGAACGATTCCCTGCCGCTCCGCACGGTCTCCCGCATCTCGACCTCGTTTGCAGGCCGGTTGCTCCCCTTTGCGCTCGTATAAAAGACCGGCGCCCCGTTGGCATCGGTTACCAATAGATCCAGGAAGTCCCTCTCCCGGCCGATGGTTTCCGATATACGACCGGCAGCGGTTGGTGCGGGGTCGGCCGGCAGCTGCAGGCGCGGCGGAAGGGCGCTGACGAATGTAGCCAGGAGTATCCTGGCCTGTTCGTTTTTCTGGGCAACCAGGTCCTTGCGTGCGGTGGTGAAGGAGATGATGCTGAGTAACAGCCAGGAAAGAAGGAGGAGGGCGGCAAGTGAGGTGAGAATGGCAACCGACAGGTTGACACGGAACGGCTTCATGCACCCCCCAGTAAGGTTACCTGCCGATGTTCAGATACCAGTAAATGATCTGCTTCCCGTAAAATATATACAGAACCGCCCCGAGCGCAAGGTACGGCCCAAAGGGGATGGCCAGCTTGCCGTCCTTTTTCTGCAGGAACATGAGGGAGACGCCGACAACCGACCCCACCAGGGACGCGGCAAAGAGGGTGAACAGGATGGCCCGCCAGCCGAGGAAAGCCCCGATCATCGCCAGGAGCTTGGCATCGCCGCCCCCCATCCCCTCTTCCTTCCGAAGCCGGTAGTAGAGCTCGATGATCAGCCAGATGACTCCGCCGCCGGCGACGATGCCGATAAGTGACGACTGCCAGCCGAGCCAGGGGAGGAAAAAGGAGAAGGCAAAGCCGATCACGATCCCGGGAAGGCTGATGACGTCCGGAATGATCTGGTGATCGAAATCGATGAAGGTGATGGCCACCAGGGCAGAGCAGAAGAGAAACAGCGCCAGGAAGGTCAGGGACGGCCCGAAGCGGAAGAACAACGCCAGGGTCAGTAGACCGTTCAACGCCTCCACCAGGGGGTAGCGCCAGGAGATGGATGCGTTGCACGAGCGGCACCGCCCCCTGAGGACGAGATAACTGACAATGGGGATATTGTCGTACCAGTGGATGCCGGCACCGCAGGAAGGACAGGCGGAAGGGGGAAACACCACCGATCGCCCTTCCGGAAGACGGCAGATGCAGACGTTCAGGAACGAACCGACCACGGCACCGAAGAGGAAAGCGAAGATGTAGAATTGCACTGGCAACGGCAATGGTACTCCCTCAAAACGCTCAGGGTTCGGGGCTCGGGGCTCGGAAAACCTTGTTCTACCGCCTGAGCCCTGAGCCCTGAGCCCTGAGCCCTGAGCCCTGAGCCCTGAGCCCTGAGCTAGACTTTCAACTTGCGGATCTTGACGAGGCTTTCTTCCAGGAGTCGCTTCTTCTCCCCGAACTCGGCCAGTTTTTCCTGCTCCTTGGCCACAATATCGGCCGGGGCGCGCTCGACGAAGCTCGGGTTGGCCAGCTTCTTCTCCAGGAACTCGATATCCTTGTCCGCCTTGCCAATCTCCTTGAGGAGGCGCTTTTCCTCCTCCTCCACGTCCACCAGCCCCCTGAGCGGCACCACGATCTTCACGTCACCGGCAACCTGCAGTGCCGCATCTTCCGGCAGATCCAGCCCGCTGCCTATGGCCAGGCTCGCCAGGCGGGCCAGGGAAACGATATACCCCTCGTTCTGCTTGAGCAGGCTCCGGCTGGCGTCGGAACCGCACTCCAGGATGGCGGCGATCTCCCTGGAAGGCGCCACCTCCATCTCGCCGCGGATGGTCCGGATCCCCCGGATGACATCCATGACCAGTTCCATGGCCGTTGCCTCTCCCTGGAAATCCCAGATGGCCTTGGGCTCCGGATAGGGGGCGAGCATGATGCTCTCGTTCGCCTTGTTTCCCGGCAACACCTGCCAGATCTCTTCGGTGATGAACGGCATGAAGGGGTGCAGCAGCCGGAGGAGATGCTCCAGCACGTACCACAGGACATACTGGGCGGTCGTTTTCCGCTCCGGTGTGCCGGAGTAAAGGTCGTTCTTGATCAGTTCGATGTACCAGTCGCAGAACTCACTCCAGGTAAACTGATAAAGCGCATTGGCCGCGCTGTTGTAGTAATACCCCTCCAGCGAGGTGTTGGCCTCCATCGCCACATTGTGCAGCCGATACAGTATCCAGCGATCCGCGTTGGCCAGCGGCAGCCGCTCTTCCTCCTCGGGATATTCCTTGCCCGGTGTCGCGGTAAAGAAGAAATGACGCAGCTGGGCGACGACCGGATCATTACTCTCCGGATCGAATCCCTGCAGGTTCATCAGGGCAAAGCGGGCGGCATTCCAGATCTTGTTGGCAAAGTTCCGGTAGCCGGCGATCCGCTCCTCGGCCAGCTTGATGTCGCGCCCCTGGGCGGCAAAGGCTGCCAGGGTGAAGCGGAAGGCATCGGTGCCGTACTGGTCGATGACCGTCAGCGGGTCGATGACGTTCCCCTTGGACTTGCTCATCTTCTGTCCCTGGGCGTCCCGCACCAGGGCATGGATGTACACGTCCTTGAACGGCACCTCGTCCATGAAGTGCAGTCCCATCATCATCATCCGGGCAACCCAGAAGAAGAGGATATCGAACCCGGTCACCAGACAGGAGGTGGGGTAGAAAGCCGCCAGCTCCGGGGTCTTGTCCGGCCACCCCATGGTGGAGAACGGCCAGAGGGCCGAGGAGAACCAGGTGTCCAGCACGTCGGTCTCCTGGCGGATCTCGTCACTGCCGCACTTGCCGCAACTCTTCGGATCCTCCATCCCCACGGTCACCTCACCGCAGTGATCGCAGAACCAGGCCGGAATCCGGTGACCCCACCAGATCTGACGCGAGATGCACCAGTCCCGGATGTTCTCCATCCAGTCGTAATAGGTATTCTCCCACTGTTTGGGAAGAATGCGGGTCCGACCATCCTTGACTGCAGCAAGTGCCCGCTCGGCCAACGGACCGACCTTGACGTACCACTGGAGCGACAGATACGGCTCGACCACCGTTTTACAGCGGTAGCAGCCTCCGACCGCCATGGCGTGGTCGTCGATCTTCGCCAGCAACTCCGCCGCCTCCAGATCGGCAACGATCCTCTTGCGGGCCTCGAACCGGTCAAGCCCCTCGTACTGCCGGCCGGCAGAGTTGATGATCCCGGACTCGTCGAAGACGTTGATCTTGTCCAGCCCGTGCCGGGCTCCCACCTCGAAGTCGTTGAAGTCATGGGCCGGCGTAATCTTCACCACCCCGGTGCCGAACTCCCGGTCGACGTACTCGTCGGCCACCACCGGGATCTCCCGGTTGATCAGGGGGAGCATCACACTCTTGCCAACGAGGTCACGGTAGCGCTCATCTTCCGGGTGTACCGCCACGGCCGTATCCCCCAGCATGGTCTCCGGCCTCGTAGTGGCCACGGTCACGAATCGGCCCGGGGCACCGACGACCGGGTAACGGATATGCCAGAGATGCCCCTTCTTATCCTCGTGCTCGACCTCGATATCCGACAGGGCGGTGTGGCAGCGGGGGCACCAGTTGATCAGCCGGTTGTCGCGGTAGATAAGCCCTTCCTGATACAGCTTGACAAAGACCGTGCGCACCGCCTTGGAAAGCCCCTCGTCCATGGTGAAGCGTTCCCGCTCCCAGTCGCAGGAGGCGCCCAGGCGCTTCAGCTGGCCGATGATCTGCCCGCCGGACTCCGCCTTCCACTGCCATACCCGCTCGACAAACGCCTCCCGTCCGAGCTCATGGCGATCCTTCTTCTCCGCCGCCAACTGCCGTTCCACCACATTCTGCGTGGCGATGCCGGCATGGTCGGTGCCGGGCATCCAGAGGACATTGTATCCCTGCATCCGCTTCCAGCGGCAGAGAATATCCTGCAGGGTGTTGTTCAGGGCATGCCCCATGTGCAGGGCGCCGGTGACGTTCGGCGGAGGGATGACGATGCTGTACGGTTTTTTCTCGGAGGGTGCCGTTGCGCGAAAATACCCGCTCTGTTCCCAGACCCCGTACCACTTCTCCTCAACGGCCTGGGGTTCGTAGACCTTTGCCAGTTCCTGCTGCTCCATCGTCCGACCTCTCACCATATGTATTGAATGTATGAAAAAAACGGGGGATACGAAATCCCCCGCTCTTTTGGGTAACGATTTGCCGGTCACCAGTTACGGGTTCACTGGTCGCCGAGCCCTTCCTTGATCTTCCTGATTTCTTCCTTGATGATGGTCTCGGCCAGATCCGGCACGACTTCCCAGACGATCTTTTCGATCACCTCACGGGAAACGCTGGCCAGAAGGGCCTTGAGCTGAGCCTCGTCCAGAGCTACCGTAGCGGGAATAGCCGACACCGCCGGAGGCTCGGCTGACGCCCCCGTAAGCACCATGGCCGCAGGGGCGGGTACGAATTCTTCTTCAGGGGCAAGAACCGGCTCGACCGGTTCCATGGGGATGGCGGCCGATACCGGCTCGACAACGCCCTCAAAACCGCCAAAAGCGGATGCTTCCACCGCACTGGCGGTAAAGGATGATTCGGGAAAGGAACTCGGCTCCACGGCATCAACGGAAACGGCAGCCAATGGTAACGAAGCGAGCGACGGGGCCGGTTCGCCCGGAGCAGGTTCGTCATAGCCGAACTCCTGTTCCCCCACCGGCACCCAGTTCGAGCCGAAGTCGGGTGCTGCCGGTTCGGGAACCGGTTCAGGCTCGGCAAATGAGAAGGCATCGTCGGCAGGCGACTCCTCGAACCCGGCCACGACCGCCTCTTCGCCGGCAGTCTCAACGACCGGTTCGGTCCCGCCGCTCGCCTCAAGCTCGAAAGCGCCCCACAAATCATCCTCTGCCGCCGCCAGAGTCGGCTCGGCAACGGCCTCGGTCGCGGGTGATGCTGCGGCAACCAACGGCTCGGGGGTAAACTCCACGAGTTCCTCTACCGCCCAATCCGATGCCGGCTCAGCGGCTTGGGCCGATGCCGCCTGTTCGCCAGGAACCGTGGCACGCTCCCTACCGCTGGCGATCAACTTCTTGACGCTCTCGATGAGGCTCTGGGAATCAAACGGTTTGCTGATGAAATCATCGGCACCGCACTGGCGGGCCTTGTCCTCGTCGAAAGGTTCGAAGGCACCGGTAAGGAGCAGCAGAGGGGTATTCTTCAGTGCCGAATCCCGGCGGATCTCCTGGCAGACCTCGTAGCCGTCGATTCCCGGCATGAGGGCATCCACCAGCATGATATCGGGGTGGAACTCCCTGGCTTTTTCCAGGGCGGCGTTGCCGTTGTCAACAACGGCAAGCTCGTAATCTTCGTTTGAAAAGATAATCCCAACGACCTTTTGAATGGTGACGCTGTCATCGGCGAGGAGCAGTCTGTTACTCATGTAGCCTCCCTGGCTGTTCTGTGACACGCCGCCCCCAAACGACCGCAAATAGACGGGACAGGCCCGGAAAAGCTAGCACAAAGGCCGGGAGGTGTCAAGTTCATTACCAGTTTCGCGGTGTTGCACGTCCCTCACGGATCACAAGCCAGACAAAACGGTCGAACTGTCAGCAATGTCCCAGGAAAACATTGCCCTCCAAGGCAGTAATCGCAGGTTCCATACCAGCAGCAAGCGCGACCAACTCTACCAACACAACTATTTGATTTCTTCATTTTGTTTACATTTTTAATCCAAACATTAAAGCTCTAACGTCATAGGCCGATAGTATACAATACACAGGCAGCACTCGCCATTTATTATGAAATCATTAAGAAATTGTTCGGTAAGGCGGTGACATTATCAAGGATTATAACGTCGACGCAGCAATAAAATCTTGTTTTATGGAGACAATATCATGACATCATCACGCATACAGCTTGGTTTTGGCGCCAAGATCCTTGCCTTGGTCCTTGCCAGTTGTATCACCCTGGCCGCGGTCACCAGCCTCCTCGCCCTGCGGGAAAACCTGGATGTCTTCAACAATTTTGTCGACTCGTACCGTAAAACGTTATACCGCGACTTTGACACCCAGGCCAGAAACCAGGTGGAAGCGGCAGTCAGCATGCTGCAGCGGATCTTCGAGCGCCACCAGCAAGGCGAATTCACCCTGGATGAGGCGAAGAAGCAGGGCGCCGACCTGCTCCGGAGCCTGAAATTCGGCAAGGACGGCTATCTGTGGGCCGACACCACCGATGGAGTCAACGTTGTCTTCCTGGGGAAGGATACGGAAGGAAAGAACCGCTTCGATATGCAGGACGCGAACGGAAAGTACCTGATCAGGGAGATCATCAAGAACGGCATGCAGCCGGGGGGCGGTTTCACCGACTATCAGTTCCCTAAGCCGGGCGACTCGACGCCGCTCCCCAAACGGAGCTACTCGCTGCAGTTCCAGCCCTTTGGTTGGGTCATCGGCACCGGCAATTACGTGGACGACCTGGAGGCGATAATCAGGAATGCCTCTGATGACAACAGGAAACATCTCATAGAAGGGGTGTATCTGATTGTCGGGGCAACCGTTACCCTTCTGATCATCATTGGCGTCATCTCCATCCTGGTAACCAAACGGCTGATCGGTCGTCTCGGCACCGAACCTGAGCAGTTGGAGGAGATCGCCAAGCTGGTGGCCGATGGTGACCTGACCGTCCGCTTCGACAAGGCCAATGGCGGCGTCTATGGCGCGATGAAAACCATGGTGGAAAACCTGCGCCAGATCATGGACATGGTGAACCGAAGCGCTCAGGAGGTCTCGGCAGCCTCGGTCGAACTCCATGCCAACGCCCAGAACACGGCGGATGGCTCCCACGAGGTGGTGAGCCAGGCGGAGACCGTGGCCACGGCCAGCGAAGAGATGTCGGCGACAAGTTCGGACATAGCCAACAGCTGCCACCATGCTGCCGAAAGCTCCAGCCATGCCAGCCAGACGGCCCAGGCCGGCGCGGTCATCGTCAGGAACACGGTCGAGGGGATGAACCGGATCGCCGACAAGGTGCGCAGTTCGGCCGGTGTGGTGGAGCAGCTCGGCACCCGCTCCGACCAGATCGGCGCCATTGTCGCCACCATCGAGGATATTGCTGACCAGACCAACCTGCTGGCCCTGAACGCCGCCATCGAAGCGGCCCGGGCGGGCGAGCAGGGGCGCGGCTTTGCGGTGGTGGCGGACGAAGTCCGGGCCCTGGCCGAGCGTACGACCAAGGCGACCCGGGAAATCGGCGAAATGATCAAGAGCATCCAGGGCGAGACGCGACTGGCGGTATCGGCAATGGTGGACGGGGTCAACGAGGTAGAACGGGGAACGTCGGAGGCGGCCAGGTCGGGTCAGGCCCTGGAGGAAATCCTCTCACAGATCAACGAAGTGACCGGTCAGATCAACCAGATTGCCACCGCTGCCGAAGAGCAGACGGCAACCACCCGGGAGATTTCCAGCAACATCCATCAGATATCGGACACGGTACAAAGAAGCGCCCACAGCTCCAACGAGATATCCATCGCCTCGTCGCAGCTCTCCAAGCTTTCGGTGGAGCTGCAGGAAATGGTGAGACGGTTCCGACTCTAGCCAGGCATCTGTTACGTAAAAGGCCCCGGCAGAAGCTGCCGGGGCCTTTTACTTCGCCCTTCCCGACTGGTATCGGTCAATGAAGGGGGGCCGGGCACTCTTCATCCACCACCATGTCGAGCCGCGACCCTATCGGTATCTCCTCCCACTCGGCCTTGCCGGCCAGGTTGAACTCGGCAATCGCCCCCCCCTGGGCATTGGCATGTTTCACCGACACAAGCCTGCTCTCTCCTTTGATACAGTCGATCTCATAGGAGTAGAGGGAATACGAGAGGGCCTCGTACTTCTCGTTCTTGAGGGTGTCCACTACCTCCTGCCGCCCCTCGGGGCCGTAGGCCACCTTGGCGGTCACCGTAACAACACCTGCCGGCAGTTTTTTCACCCCCGCCTTGTCGTAAAAGAACTCCGAATGGTTCGGAGCCGAATCCAGCAGTTCCCACGCAGGTCCTCCCGCCATCACCGGAACAGCCGTCATCGCCACAACACCAGCCACCAGCAACCGACAAACCATTGTCCGTAGTGCCATATATGTCCCCTTTCATTGAATCATCTGGCAAAAGTGTATCATATTGCCGGCACCATGCAGCGTATCCCGGCAATACTACCCGGACAACCGGTACCAGAGCAGCCCCAGGTACTCATGCAGGGCCGTTGCCGAACGATGCAGCGCCGGCCATTGATGCCACCACCGAGCAGGATGATGACATCCCCCCGAAGTGGCCGAGGTATCGTAAGGCTCCCCTCCAGGCCCCGCATCAGCAGACTGCCGACAGGAACCGTGGCCGACAGCCAGAGAAACGCCCCGAGGAGCAGGGTAACCAGACCCGCTCCGTACCGGCGGCGACGACAGCACCAGAACCCGTAACCAACGAGGATGAGCACAAAGATACCGGGTGGCAGGAGAAAGGGGGTGATGAACTTTTTCAGCGCGAACATGGCAGCACCATCCTGTGCAGTTGGCCCCTGAGCGGACTTATAGTGCTGATTCGATCAACGGGAGCAGTTCATCGAGGGAGACTACGGTCAAATCGGCAAACTCGGGCCAGCGGAAGCTACCGGTCCGGTCCACATGGATCGTGGTTGCTCCGGCAGCCTTGCCGGCCTGGAGATCGAACAGATAATCGCCCACCATGATCGTTGCCGCAGGATCTGCGCCCCACTGGCCTGCGAGCCTGCGGATACCGTCCGGTTCAGGTTTGGGAAGGGCTTCGTCACGACCGACAATCGCCGATGGCTCGAAATAGTCCAGGAGGCCGAGGTGCGACAGGGTAACCAGGGCGATCTCCCTGGTGTTGCGGGTAAGAATGCCGAGGCGGGCGCCGCGCAGCGCCAGGCGCTCCACCAGTCGGACCGCGCCGGGAGCCGCGGCGGTTCTTGCCGAGAGCTCCAGTTCGATCTCATGCAGCCGCGCGTGGCGGCGGGCAGCCTCTGCCTCCGGAAGCGCAGACAGGAACTCAAGGATATCCGCCTCGGACGGAATCCCCAACTCACTCCGGATAGCTGCAAAATCATGCACCGGCACGGTCAGGGTGCCGTCCAGGTCGAATACCCAGTAATTGTTTTCACGTAACCAGTCCATGGGGAAACGATACTGTTTTTTCGTGCATTGGGCAAGACAGGATCGTTCTCCGGCTTGTCTGTTGCCTGCAACGAAAAGCACACAATCTCTTCCGAATCCGGCAGCACTGTACTTGAGAGTAGTTTTGGTATAATACATGATCAAAACTGCGCACGGAGTAGCCATTGAACGCACAGATCGAAGCCGTAAGCCAGAAGGTCCAGTCCGAAGGAGAATTCATCAGAAAGATCATCTCTTCGGTTGAAACCGTTATTGTTGGTCAACAGCATCTGTTGGAGCGGATTCTCGTGGCACTGCTCGCCAACGGCCACCTCCTCATCGAGGGAGTCCCGGGCCTGGCAAAGACCACAGTCGTCAAGACGCTGGCCAGCCTGATCGACGCCCGTTTCCAGAGGATACAGTTCACTCCCGACCTCCTGCCCGCCGACCTGGTCGGAACGCTCATCTATAACCCGCGGGACGGGATATTCACGACGAAGAAGGGCCCCATCTTCGCAAACATCGTCCTGGCCGATGAAGTGAACCGGGCACCGGCAAAGGTCCACAGCGCCCTCCTTGAAGCGATGGAAGAGAGACAGGTGACCATCGGAGAGTCCACCTATCCCCTAGAAGGACTGTTTATGGTCATGGCCACCCAGAACCCGATCGAGCAGGAAGGAACCTATCCGCTTCCTGAAGCCCAGATGGACCGTTTCATGATGAAACTATCCATCACCTACCCATCGTGGGACGAAGAGAGGGAAATCATCCGTCGATCCGCGCACATATCACCAACCACGGCAGTTGAACCTCTGGTTCACCCCTCGGACATCCTGCGAGTGCGTGCAATTGTTGACTCGATCTATCTGGACGAAAAGATAGAGCAGTACATCCTCGATATCGTATTTGCCACCCGCGACCCCGCCCGCTGCGGACTTGAGCGGTCTGCCCACTACATTGAGTTCGGCGCCTCGCCGCGGGCAAGCATCTACCTGGCCACCGCCTCCCGTGCGCTCGCCTTCATACGCGGCCGGGCCTACGTAGTGCCCCAGGATATCAAGGATATCGCCCCGGACATTCTCCGGCACCGGATAATAACCAGCTACGAAGCCGACGTGGATGGCATCTCTACCGACCACCTGATTGCCGAGATCCTGTCCAACGTCGGAGTGCCGTGACCATGCGTGCCGGGGGCCTTGGACATATCTGCGATCAGGGCACCACCTCCCGGGAAGTACGTCGTCTCCAGATAACGGCCTCCCGGCTTGCCACCGCCATCTTTGCGGGAGAATACCGCAGCGCCTTCCGCGGACGCGGGATTGAATTCGACGAGGTTCGCGAGTACCAGCCGGGTGATGATGTCCGATCGATAGACTGGAATGTAACGGCCCGCCAGGGACACCCCTTCATCAAGCGCTTCGTGGAAGAGCGTGAGCTGACCGTGGTTTTGCTTGTCGACCGTTCCCCTTCGATGCAGTTTGGTACGGTACGGTCCACGAAGTTTGAGACAGCCGCAGAGGCATGCGCCCTGCTGGCCTTTGCGGCACTTCGTTCCCACGACAGAACAGGGCTTCTCTCCATGGGAGACGGCAGACTTCGCTACCTTCCCCCGGGAAAGGGGAAGCGTCATACCCTGCGCCTTGTCAGGGAGATCACGGCCCCCGAACGGGAAGGGTCGGAAGGGAGCGGATTTGAACAGGCGCTCGAGCACCTGGACCGTGTCCTCAAAGGCAGGGCCGTTGTCTGCCTGTTCTCCGATTTCATCGAACCGGTCCCTTTTCGTTCGCTCGCCTCTCTTTCCTCCCGCCATGATGTCGTTGCCGTCGCCGTGAGCGACCCTGCGGAAAAGGAACTCCCCGATTCCGGACTGCTACTGCTGTCTGACCCGGAAACCGGCTCGATCTCTGCGCTGGACTCAAGCGATCCGTCCACACGTCGAACATACCGGGCGTTGACCGAACAGAGGCGGACCGAACGAAAGCGCGAGGTTTCAAGATCAGGAGCCAGGTATCTCGAACTCGGCACCCAGACCCCGCCAATTCATGCCCTCATCGATTTCTTCCAAGGCAAATACCGCAGGAGATGCCCATGAGAAGGCTGTTTCGGACAGCACTCATGGTTATCCTGTTTGCCGCCAGAGCGGCTGTTGCAACCGTCTCGGAGGGAAGCTCCGGCGAACTGCGCGACATACGGGGCACCATCCCTCCCTCCGGCCTCCCCCCGTTCATGGCCACAACGGCCCTATTCCTTCTGGCGGCCGCAGGGGTGACGATCACCCGCTTTAACAGAAGCAGGAGCAGCGAAACATTGCCCGATCCAGCATCCGGCACTCCGGTGGCCGAGCTCCTGTCTCTACGCCCCGTTCAATCCGACGCCATTAACTGGTCCTTCACCGTAAGACGATACAAACATGAAACCCTGGGCAGGCGCCACCGTTTCCCCTCGGGGCGGACGCTAAATCTATGAGGGAGGAACTGATTGTGAGACCTGATCGCATTATTGGCATGGCCAGCGCTTTTTATGATTCCTGTGTGTTGTTTACAGCTTCAGATCTTGGTGTCTTTGCCAAACTCGCTGAAATCGGACCGGCAGATGCCGCAACCCTGGCAACGGCCCTACACCTCGACGACCGCGGAGCGCGTCTGCTCCTTGACGCCTGCGTTGCCCTGGAACTGCTGAACAAAGACGGGGACCTGTACGCGAATACCGCGGAAAGTTCAATTTTTCTGGTACCCGGTTCGCCGGGAGACCTGTCCGGCGCCATCCGCTACAATCGTGATGTCTATCCTGCCTGGGGCAAGCTGACATCATTGGTCCAGAGCGGCAAGCCGGTGGAAAGGCCCGAGTTCCATCTCGGCCAGGATCCGGAGCGGACGCGCACCTTTGTACTGTCCATGCATTACCGGGCACTGGCCATTGGCCGGGCTGTTCTGGGAGAACTCGACCTTGCGGGATGCCGGACGCTCCTCGATGTCGGCGGTGGCCCCGGCACCTACTCGGTGCTGATTGCCCGGGCACATCCGGGTATTTCCTGTACGGTGCTGGACCTGCCGGACGTGGTAGCGGTGGCGGACGAACTCATCCGGCAGCAGGGGTGCGCGGATCAGGTGAAGACACTGGCCGGAGACTACCGCACCATCCAGTTTCCTGCCGGCAACGACGTCATCAATTTCTTCGGCATGTTCCACCAGGAGTCGCCGGAAAGCATTTGTGCACTGCTCAAGAAGGCGCATGCGGCCCTCAACCCGGGCGGCATCGTGAACGTCATGGACATGATGACCGACTGTACCCACACCAAGCCCAAGTTCAGCGCACTTTTTGCGGTCAACATGGCACTCACGACTGAAAACGGTTGGGTCTTCGCCGATTCGGAACTGACCGGATGGATGGAAGAGGCCGGTTTCGTTGACTGCCGCGTGAAACCGTTACCGCCCCCGATGCCCCACAGCTTTGCAACGGCCCGAAAAAGGTCTTAGACGGGATACAGATCCGTTCTACCCCCACTGTGGACGTGGGTAACGCCGGAGTAAGATTAGAGGCAGCAAGTTGCACATGGCATCTTTTGTACTATGATTTTCGGACTGAAACATCAGCCCCCTTTCCCGAAAGGAGAGTCCATGAAAATTGCCCGTCTTCTCATTTGCCTGCTCATCCCGGCCACAACCGCTTTCAGCGTCAGCAGCCACGCATCTGAGCCGCCACCGCCCCCCCCGGTATTCATGCCCGCGCCTGAAGAGCAGTCCAAGCAGATTCCGCCCATCGAAAAGGTCGGCAATGGCGAATATCGGCTGGGCGAAATTCTGGTCAACAAGGCGGAGAGGTCCATCACCTTCCCTGCCCAGGTAAATATGGACAGCGGCCTGCTGGAATATTTGATCGTGCACAACAAGGGGAAGACACACGAGAGCCTGCTGAGGACCCGCATTGACCCGTACAACCTGCAGATCGCCTTCCTGCTGCTCGGCTTCGAAGGGGCTGAACAGCGTCTGGCCATGCAGGGGGACCCGGCCCCCCCAAAAGGGGACCGAATCCGGATAACGGTCAGTGCCGTTGTGGGTCAAAAGAATGTTGTTATCCCGGTCGAACAGTGGCTTATCAACAAGGTCGGCGAGGAGATAAAAGACGTGGCCCCCATCAACTGGGTCTTTAGCGGTTCCTATGTGGATAGCGGGCGATTCATGGCCCAGGAAACCGGTTCGATGGCCGCCATCTGGCACGATCCGGTCGCCTTGATCGACAATGCCTCACCGGGCGGTGAAAGCAACAGGATCTGGTTCGTAAAGCAAGGAACGGTGCCACCGGTCGGCACGCCGGTAAAAGTCACTATCAACCCCGCACAGTAATTTACTCTGGAGGATATTATGAAAAAATGGTCTCTGTTGTGTATTGTCGCACTTCTCAGTGCGCTCCCCTGTGGCTCCGTTGCTGCAGAAAAGGTGGTGGCAAAATCCAAGCCAGATATTTCTCTGAGGCTGGAGGTTGAAAATGCGATCGGCAAGGGGCTCACCTGGCTGGCCGGCAAACAGCAGCCGGGAGGGAACTGGGCACAGGCCGAATATCCCGCCGTGACTGCTCTGGCACTCACCGCATTCCAGGGGGACCCGTCCGGCTTCTACAAACGCAAATTCGAGCAGAATATCAAGTCCGGATATGACTATCTGGTGAAGAATGTAAAGCCTGACGGCAGCATCTACGGCAAGGATCTGAAGAACTACAACACCGCCATTTCCATGATGGCGTTTCTGGTGGCCAACAACACTGCCTATGAACCTATCCTGAAGAATGGGCGCAAATACCTGACCAGCCAGCAGGACGACTTCGGCGAAAAGGGTATGGGTGATCATCCGCTGGACGGCGGCGTCGGCTATGGCGGCACCTACAAGAATTCCGACATTAACAACACCACCAGCGCCCTGGAGGCGCTCTACTACACACGCTTTCTGAAGACCGATGTGGCGAATGACCCTGATGGCAAGGACCTGAACTGGAAGGCGGCCGTTCAGTTCATCAGCCGCACCCAGAACCTGCCGGGCCATAACGACCAGAAGTGGGCCAGCGACGACCCGAAGAACAGGGGAGGATTCGTCTACTTCCCCGAAAACAGCAAGGCTGGCGAGACAAAACTCTCCGAAGGCAAGGTAGCGTTCAGTTCATATGGCAGTGCGAGCTACAACGGCCTGCTCAGCCTGATTTACGCCCAGGTGGACAGGACCGATCCGAGGGTGAAGGCAGTAATCGAATGGCTCACCCGCAACTATTCAATCGATGAGAATCCAGGGCTGGATCAGGCCGGACTCTTCTACTACTACCAAATCATGGCAAAGGCACTCAGCATAGCCGGCGTTGACACGCTGGTCCTCAAGGATGGGAAAAGAGTGAACTGGCGCCAGGACCTGACAAAACGCCTGCTGGATCTCCAAAACGCCGACGGCTCCTGGGTTAATCAAAAGAGCGGACGTTACTGGGAAAAGGACCCGCACCTGGTTACAGCCTATGCCACGATTACCCTGGAAATCCTGTACCGGGGGTTGTAGCGCTGTGCCGCGGGAAAGCATTTCCCACCGGCTCTGCCGCCGTGCATCAATCCGGAGACTGCCATGACGACACTGCAGCAGCACTTTACCGTCAGCTATTCATATCCGGTCATCTTCACCCGGGACCTTTTTGCTCCGCACAACCCGGTGCTGGCGGACGTGGTTCGGCAGGGCGGGCATGAGCACAACCGGGCTCTGGTGGTGCTCGATTCGGAAATTGCCCGGCTGAACCCTGCGCTGCTGGAGAGGATCTGCAAATATGGCGAGCAGTACCGCCTTCTCCTGGAGTTCGTCGCCCCACCCTTCATCGTGCGGGGTGGCGAGGTGTGCAAGCATGAGCCGGTGGAGGTGGAGCGGATTCATGGGCTTGTCGAACGTCACCGGCTCTGCCGGCACTCGTTCATCATCGCCATCGGCGGCGGTGCCGTCCTGGATGCGGTGGGCTACGCTGCTGCCACCGCACACCGTGGAGTCAGGCTGATCCGCCTGCCGACCACGGTACTGGCGCAAAACGATGCCGGGGTTGGTGTCAAGAACGGGATCAACGCCTTTGGCCGCAAGAATTTCCTGGGAACGTTCGTTCCCCCCTTTGCCGTAATCAACGATTCCGATTTTCTTTCCTTGCTGCAACCACGCGATCTGCGCGCAGGCATTGCCGAGGCGGTCAAGGTGGCGCTTATCCGTGACCGCCTATTTTTCGATGAACTGTACACAGAGCGTCACGCGCTTGCATCCTTCGAACCGTCGGCCATGGAGCGGATGATCATTCGATGCGCCGAACTCCACCTGGAGCATATTGCCGGCGGAGGAGACCCGTTCGAATTCGGCTCCTCCCGTCCCCTGGACTTCGGCCACTGGAACGCCCACAAACTGGAGGAACTGACCCGGAGCGAGTTGCGCCACGGGGAGGCAGTCGCCATCGGCATTGCCCTCGACTCCGTCTATTCCCAGCAGAGCGGTCTGCTGGGTGATCTCGACCTGCACCGGATTCTCACCCTGTTGGGGGACCTGGGCTTTGCCCTCTACCATCCGTCCCTCTCGTGGTTGGACGTTGAAAAATCATTGCAGGAGTTTCGGGAACACCTGGGGGGACAACTGTCCATCCCATTGCTGGCAGGGATCGGCAACAAGGTCGAGGCCCACACCATCGATACGGTGCTCATGAAACGCTGCATCGCGCAACTGGCCGAAATGAAGCCACGAAAAGGATTGGCTGCTAGGGCCAATTCCGCTATGGACAGCATTTCCGAAAGGAATGGAAGTTCTCCGTGAAAACAGTTATCGTGTCTGCATTCATGCTGGTCGCAGGGGCCTCTGCTGACTCTGACACCATCACGCTCAAAAGCGGGATGGTGTTCGATCATCAAGGGCACAAACGAGAAGTCGGCATGTGCTCGTACTGTCATGAGGGCACTCCCGGCAAGATCCCCGCTTTCGGCAGAGAGTGGGCACACAAGACCTGCATCGGGTGCCATGTCGACTTCAAAGAGGGCCCGCAACAGTGTAACGGATGCCACGGAAAAGAATCCTGATCCACCCCCTGGAGATATGTATGACGTTCCCCTACCGGCCTCTGACCGCCACCGAAATCCTCGATCTCTATTTCATCGAAAACCGTGCACGGCTGCTCGACATCGCCTCCTTCCTCGACCGGATCGACCGCTACGAAGGGGCTGAAGCTGCCCGCAGCGACTATCGCTACCAGGCGTTCGCCGAGGCCATCGACCGCATCAACAGCGGTACGGCCGGGCGCACTGCTGCGATCCAGGCACTGTTCAGCGACCCGACCACCGAGCCGTTGGAGTCGGCAGTCGGGCTGAAGGCAAACGGGGCATGGGAAGGGGACGGACAATGAAGGCGATCGATCCCCATATCCATATGGTCTCCCGGACCACTGACGACTACCTGCAGCTTGCCGTCAGCGGCATCCACACCGTGTCCGAACCGGCCTTCTGGGCCGGGTTCGACCGGTCGTCCGCCGCCGGTTTCCAGGATTATTTCCATCAGTTGACGATCACGGAACCGGCACGGGCCGCACGGTTCGGCATCAGACACTACTGCTGGATCGGCCTCAATTCCAAAGAGGCGGAGAACCTGCAACTTGCCGAAGAGGTGCTGGCCATCATGCCGGAATACCTCGACCGGCCGACAGCCATCGGCATCGGCGAAGTGGGGCTGAACAAGAACAGCCGCAACGAGATCAAGGTGCTGGAGAAACAGCTGGCCATGGCGGTCGACCGGAACGAGCTGCTCCTGATCCACACCCCGCACCTGGAGGACAAGCTGAAGGGAACGCGGATCATCATGGAGATGATCCTCTCGGAACCGCGGATTGACCCTTCACGCGTACTGATCGACCATGCCGAGGAACATACCATCGCTGAAATAAAGGATAACGGTTTCTGGTTCGGCCTGACCCTGTATCCGAATTCCAAGGGGAGCCCGGAGCGGGCCATCGACGCCGTGGAGATCTACGGCACCGAGCGGATCTGCATCAACTCCTCAGCCGACTGGAGTGTCAGCGACCCGCTGTCGGTCCTGAAATGCGCCAACGAGATGAGACGGCGGGGACATCCGGAAGAGTCGATCCGGAAGGTCTTCTACGCCAACCCCAGTGCGTTCATGAGCCAATGCCCGAAATTCACCCCGGCCTGATCACCTACTGTACCAACATCCACCCCGGCGAGAGCTGGGCCGAGACCTTTGCCGCCCTGGCCGGACATATCCCGGCGGTAAAGGCCGCAGTCTCGCCCGACGCCCCGTTCCCGGTCGGGCTCAGGCTCTCCAACCGTGCTGCCCGGGAGCTGTCGGCCACGGGCACCGACCGGTTCTTCGCCTGGCTCGGCGACCATGACTGCTTTGTCCCGACCATCAACGGCTTTCCGTATGGCTCCTTCCATGGCGGCAGGGTCAAGGAGCAGGTCTACCTCCCCGACTGGCGGACTCCCGAGCGGACCGCCTACACCATCGCCCTTGCCGATCTCCTGGCTGACCTGCTCCCCGAAGGGGTCACCGGCTCCATCTCCACCGTCCCGGTCGGGTTCAGGGGGGTCGTCCGCAGCGAGGATCTGCCCCTCGTGAGGGAACAATTGAACGGTGTCCTGCTGCACCTCTCCCGGATGCTGCAGGAGCGCGGAAAACGGATCATCCTGGCCCTGGAGCCGGAACCGGCATGCGTCCTGGAGACGACCGACGAGCTCTGCCGGTTCTTCGAGGCGATGGCATTCCCGCGCGACCTGCAGTCCCACCTGGGGATCTGCCTGGACTGCTGCCATCAGGCGGTACAGTTCGAGGAGCCGGCAACATGCCTCTCCCGTCTGCACGAAGCCGGTATCCCCATTGCCAAGGTACAGGCATCTTCGGCCATCCGCCTTATCGATCCGGACGACGCCCTGCTGGGGAGCTATATCGAGCCGTGCTACCTGCACCAGGTTGTCATCCGCCGCCGGGATGGTGCGCTCCTCAGGTATCCGGACCTGCCGGATGCCCTGGCCGGCCACCCGCGGGAGAGCGGCGACGAATGGCGCTGCCACTTCCATGTCCCGATCTTCCTGGCCGGAACCGGCACGACCGGCACCACCCGCCGCTTTCTCGACGAGCTTCTGCCGCTCCTGCCGGGGAACACTCTCCAGGAAGTGGAGACCTACACCTGGGACGTCCTTCCGCCGGAGCTCCGCAGCGGCACCGTGACCGACTCGATCATCCGGGAGATCACCTGGCTAAAGGAGCAGACCGATGCAGCGCACCGTCGTCCTTAACGTTGTGGGGCTCACCCGCGCCCTGCTCGGTAGTGATCTGACACCACACCTGAACGGTCTGCTGAGCTCCAGCGTCCCGGTCCGCACCATCACCCCGGCCGTGACCTGCTCCGTGCAGGCCACCTACCTGACCGGGCGGTTGCCGGCCAGTCACGGCATCGTCGGCAATGGCTGGTATTTCCGCGACCTCGGCGAGGTCCTTTTCTGGCGACAGTCCAACCGGCTGATCCAGGGGGAGAAGATCTGGCACGAGGCGAGACGCCGCGCCCCCTCCTTTACCTGCGCCAACAGTTTCTGGTGGTACGCCATGGCCACCGACGCGGATTACACCCTGACCCCGCGCCCCCTCTACTGCGCCGACGGCCGCAAGCTCCCGGACTGCTACAGCAGCCCGCCGGACCTCCGGGACCGTTTCAACCGGGAGTTCGGCCAGTTCCCCCTGTTCCAGTTCTGGGGGCCGGCCACCACCATCGCCTCCAGCGACTGGATCGGCCGGGCAGCCATGGCCATCGAGGAGCAGTACCGGCCGACCCTGCAACTGGTCTACCTCCCCCACCTGGACTATTGCCTGCAGAAAGTGGGACCGGACGGAGACATTGCCCGGGACCTGACCGAGCTGGATCAGCTCTGCGGCCGGCTCATCGACTTTTTCCGGGAACGGGGCTGCCGCCTCGTTGTCCTCTCCGAATACGGTATCACGCCGGTCAACCGCCCCGTCCACCTCAACCGCATCCTGCGCCAGGCCGGGCTCCTCTCCCTGAAGACGGACCTGGGGCGGGAATACCTGGATCCGGCCACCAGCAGGGCCTTTGCAGTAGCCGACCACCAGGTGGCCCACATCTATGTAAGGGATCAGCGTGATGTCCGGGCAGTCGTGGAGCTGCTGGGAAGTGTGCCGGGGGTTGAGCAGGTTCTGGATGGGGAAGGAAAGGTGGCCAACGGCCTCGACCATGAGCGTTCCGGCGAACTGGTGCTGGTCGCTTCCGCTGACAGCTGGTTCACCTACTACTGGTGGCTGGACGATGCCCGGGCCCCGGACTACGCCCGCACCGTCAACATCCACGCCAAACCGGGCTATGATCCGTGCGAACTCTTTCTCGACCCGGCCATCAGGTTCCCCGGGCTGAAAATAGCAGGGACCCTGGCCAGGAAGATGCTGGGGTTTCGTTACCTGATGGACGTCATCCCGCTCGACGCATCGCTGGTAAAGGGCTCACACGGGCGGATCACGGATGACCCGGGCGCCGGCCCCCTGCTCATGACCAGCGAACCACGCCTTCTGCGCACGGATTCCGTCTCGGCTACCGATGTCTATGGCTTGCTGCTCGACCATATCTTCAGGGAGTAATCGTGGGCATCAGCTCCAGCATAAAGGGGTATCTCAATCTCTGCAGGATAAGCAACCTGCCGACTGTATGGACCAACGTCATGTGCGCCTATATGCTTGGTGCCGGACAGTTTTCATGGCAGGGATATCTGATCCCGGCACTGTCGCTCTCCTTTTTTTACGTGGCAGGCATGTGCCTGAACGACATCTGCGATGCCGCTCATGACCGGGTCAGTCGCCCATCCCGCCCGATACCCTCTGGCAGCGTATCGCCTCTGGGAGCCCGGCTCCTTACCATAACGCTCTTTGCCGCCGGCGCGGCCCTGCTTCTGTCAACACCTCACCGGGAAGGATTCTATGCTGCCATCCTGTTGATCACCGTAATTATCTGGTATGACATCAGTCACAAAAATAACCCGTTCAGCGTCCTCTTGATGGCATCCTGCCGGTTCCTCGTCTTTGTCGTCACCTCTCTGGCAGTTACCGGTACGCTTACGTCCATACTATTGATCGCCGCTGGCATCCAGTTTTTCTACGTGGTCTGCATAAGCCTTGTCGCCCGTTATGAAAACAGTAGGTCAACCCCCTTTACAATCCCCGTAATCCCCATGATGCTTGCAGGGATCTCCCTTCTGGACGGCATCATACTGACGGTGGCGGTAGCCCCCCTCTGGCTGTTGGCGGGACTCGGCGGAGCAATTCTGACGCAGGCAGGACAAAAATATGTCCGGGGAGACTGAAACCCTTTCCGGAGCCCCGGTCCTGGCAACCACGCCGGAAGTTTTCCCCCCTCTGCTACCAGTTCTCTGCCCGACAGCCTCCTTAGCACAAAAAAAGACGCCGGAAAAGGTCCCGGCGTCTCGATGATACCACGTAACAGGTTTCAGGCATGGATCAGCTGGCAGTCTTGACCGTCCTGCCGTCTGCCGGATACTCCTTCCCCGAGGCGGTGATGTAGGTGACCTTGCTGGTCCCCCCCATATCGGAATCGACGCGGATCTTTGCCACATACTCACCGCCGAACTTCGGCAGGTTCATGGCCACCAGTTCGGTAACCGTGTAGGTGGCCGACGCAAGGAGCACGTTGTTGCCGTCCTTCAACGTCACCGTTGCCGTGGCCGTTGTTGCCGCATCGGATGCCCCGTCCAGGGCGCTGCTCAGGGCCGAGGAACGGGTGGCCCCGACTGCCGGCACCACGTAGACCGTTACCGTGGTCCCCCGAGGAATGTTCGCACCCGCCAGTTGCACCGTTGCCGTCGTAGTCCCCTGGGGAAGGGTGACGTCACCAACGCCGGTCGGGTTGGCCGGTACCGCCTGGGTCGTGCCGCCAGCGGTAATGCCGGTGATGGTCAGCATCGGGCTGTTGGGTACGAACAGTTTTCCGGGCAGGGTGTAGGAATAGGCCGGAGTGCTGTAGCCGGTGCTCCAGTTGGTCAGCACGTTCGATTCCAGGCGGATATAGCCGGCAGCGCCGGCGCCGCCATTCCCGTAGCAGGACCCTACTCCGGTACCGCCGCGAGCATACAGATAACCGGCGCCGCCACGGTCAAGCTTTTCCGCAACCAGCCGGATGGCACCACCGGCACCGCCACCGCCGGCACCACCGCAGTACGTACCGTTACTCGTCGCTCCATCGCCACCGTCGGCATAGATATACCCTGAAACATAGATGGTGCCCGAAGAGGCGATCATGATGGCGCCACCGCCACCGCCACCGCCGCCGCCCGAAAAGGTAGTGCCGGCTCCCCCGCCACCGCCGCCTGAGCCGCCGATGAGCGGCAGCAGGCTCCACTGGCCGTAGGCGCTCCCGCCAACCGCAGCATTACCCCATGAATTGCTACCGGCGCCATTGAATCCACCACCGCCGCCACTGTAGCCATTGCCATTGGAGATCCGCCCGACAGTGGACTGGCCACCGCCCGGCCCCTTACCGGCGCCACCGCTGCCACCGTCTATACCGCCAAGCACCGGTCCGATGGCTCCGGGACCGCCATCGAAGCCGCCGGGGCCGCCGGTACCGGGCTGGCCGTCGTCACCGAGCACCCCGTCGCCTGCGGTCCCTGACGGGGTCGGACTGGTCTGGGCGTTTACCGATATGGCCCCGGCAATGGAGACGTTGCCCGATGCCCGAATCACGACCGGTGTATTGGCCGCGTTTTTCTTGAACGAGACCGTCACCCCGGCCGGAATGTTAACGGTGGTGTAATTCAGTATCCCGTCCGCGGGCAGCGTCACCGTAGTATTGACGGTCGGGCTTAATGCCCCCAGGCAGTTGGGATCGCTCGGGACCACACAAGCGCTGCCGCTGTCGAAGGCTGCCAGTGCCGGGGAAGAAAGCCCGAGCAGGGCTGCCGCGGCCATGACGGTCATGCTGACGGGGCGGTGTAAGGTCTTGATCTGTCGCTTCATCGTATATTCCTCCTTTGAATGTATCTATCTGGAATCTGCTCGACTACCCGCTACCCGATCCTTTCGGGCGGGCCACGATATCCCCGCGTGGTCATTGCCACCATCAGAAGCGGAGAGCGGTCGTCGACACGGACGGGCCTTTGTGAGTCATTCTCCTTCTCCTCCCCGAAACGGAACGGCTGGAGATCGGCGACCGGCGGAACCACAGACTGCCGCCAGATCGGGATCCCCGGCATCGTCCGGTCGACAAGGGCCAGCATCCCCACGGCTCCGGGCCAACCGGATACCGCTTCGGCAAAGGTCGTCGGCGTCGGTTTCCCTGCCAGCATGGTCCCGGCCGGGGCGAACCGGACCACGGGTCGGCTGACGGTGAAGATATTGTTGGCCCCCGGCGTATTGTCGGACGGACCGTACGGCCCATCGACCACAACCACCCGCTGGCCTCCTTCCGCCATGCCGTCGATGATGACCGTCACCGTGGCCTGGGTGCCCGCGGCATTGACAACCGGCGGATTCAGCACCGTGATCCCGTCCGGGGACTCGAAGCGTACCGTGGTTGCCCCGTCCAGACCGGTACCGTTAATGGTCAGGGTGAAACTGTTCCCGACCGTCTGCATGATCGGCGAAATCGAGACGATAACCGGCCGGGCCCCCACATAGAACAGGTTGGCCAACGGTACCGGCACGCTGACCGGACCGGCGGCGGTAAAGAGGGTGACGGTACGCGCTGCCCGACTGGCGGTCGTGTCGGCCGTGATCTGGGCCGTCAGGCTGGTCCCGTCGGCAGACGGGGTGATGGTGCCGACCGTGATGCCGATGGCCGGCATCACCTTGAGACTGGTTACCTGGTCAAGCCCCACCCCGGTAAAGGTAACGGTGACCGTCGTCCCCGGCTCCATCCGGGTCGGCGCCATGGCCCGGACCATGGATCCGACCGCGATTCCCACCGGCCGGGAGAGAATTGGCCCATAGGAGAAATCGGCCGTGGTCACCGGTGCGGGAGGCGGCACGAAGACACCGATCTCGCCGGAGATGACCGGGCCATAGCCAACATCAGGCCTGGCGGCAGGAGGCGGCGGAGTCACCAGAACCCCTACCGGTACCGAGATGACCGGGGTATAGGTGGTACCGGCCAGGTCCGTGACGCTGAAACTGTTCGCCGCAGACATGGTATCGGTGGTAGTGCCTCCCGGAGTGGTAATGGTCACCGCCCGTGGCGTGGCCGGGGCGGAAGCGGCAATGTTCACCGCTACCGTGGCCAACAATCCGTCACTGGTGACCGTAGGCGGATTGACCACGGTGATGCCGTCTGCCGGTACGAAGGCCACCTGGGTGGCGCCGGACAGGAGCTTGCCGCTGATGGAAAGGGTGAAGCTGCTCCCCTTCTCGCGACGGATCGGTGTAATGCCATAGAGTTCCGGCTGTGGCAGGGTGACCCGGAAAACGTCAGCCCCCGGTCGTGCCGGCAGAGCCCTGCCGGTAGCTGTCTGCACGATCGCAATCCTGGCCGTCTGCGGGGCATTGGCAGCGATGGAGACCAGGGCCTCCAGATAGCTCCCGTCAGCCGCAACGGTGAGGCTCCCGGGGGTGATGGTGAGTCCGTCGGGAGGATTGAACGACAGGGCATTGACCCCTGCCAGGTTGCTGCCGGTGAACCGGACCCGCAGGTCGGCAGTGCCGATGGCACCGCTGGCCGGGAGAATGCCGGTGATGACCGGACCGACAGAAATACCGACCGGCGGCGACATCAGCGGGTTGACCGGAGTCGACGGCACGGCGGGTGCCGACGGCGTGCCCACCTGTACCCCCACCTGCCGGGAGACAACAGGGGTATAGGTATCGAACGGACCGCCTGCCGGGACCAGTTTGAAGCCGTTGGCCACGCTCATGGCAACGGTCGTTGTGCCGCCCGGCGTGGTGATCGTCACCGCTCTCGTGCCGATGGCGGCGGCGCCGTCAATGACTACCGACAGCGTGGCCAGGGTTCCGTCTGTCGAGACGGCGAGGTTGCTCCCGACCGTTATGCCGGCGGCCGGCTCGAAGGTTACGGCCGAGGCGTTGAACAGGTTGCGGCCGTTCACCTGCAGGGTCATGGTGCTCCCGACAATGCCGACATTCGGGACCAGCGACCAGAGCTCCGGCGGCGGGTAGGTGACCAGGAACAGGGTGGCTTCCGGCGTCGCCGACGGCACCGTGCCCGTGGCACTCCTGGCGATAACCACCCGCGGTGCGGTAGGGGCGTCAACAGCAACATCGATGATTACTTCGGCATAGCTGCCATCGTTGGCGACGGTCAGGCTGCCTGCCCGTACCGTAATGCCGGTGGCAGGGTTGAAGGAGACATCGGTAACCGAACCCAGGCCGGTGCCGACGAGACGAACCGTCTGGTTCTGGGTGCCAATGGCTGCCCGGTTGGGCGAAAGACCGGTGATGACCGGGCCGACCACGACGCCGACCGGCAGGCTGATCAGCGAATTGACCGGGGTCGGTGGCACGGTGGGTGTCGGCGGCGTACCGACCTGGACCCCGACCGGCATGGAGAGGGTCGGCCCTATATTGTAGGTCTGGACCGGCTTCACCGTTACACTGCAGGCGTCGCCGGCGCTGAACCCCTTGCCGGCCGCCGGGGTGGCGGAGATGACCGTACTGCCGGTCCCGGTGTTGGATACGGTCGCCTGCACCTGGGTGGCGCCGGCAGGAACGGTGACCGACGCCGGGAAGCTGACCACGTTGGCCGTGCTGGCGGAGAGACCGACCGTCAGCCCGCCGGCAGGGGCCGGGTCGGTCAGGGATATGGTGAGGAAGAAGGAGAACCCCTGGCCGGAGAGGAGCGAAGTAGGGGTCAGGTTGACCGTCGGCTCGGGCCGAACCGTTACCTGGGTCGAACTGCCGAGCCAGTTGTTCAGGTTGGCATGGACCGCGACCGTCACGTCGCGGTTCTGGACGGTATCCGGTGCCGCTACTTGGAAGGTGGCGGAGCTGTCACCGGCCGGGATGGTCACCGTGGCCGGGACCGTGGCGGTCGCCGGGTCGGCGCTGGTCAGGGTGGCGGTCACCCCACCGGCAGGAGCGGCGAACGGAATGGTGATCGTCAGGGTGCCGCTCTCTTTCTGGCGGACAATGAGCGGGTTCGGGGTCAGGGCGAACTGCGGCAGCACCACGGTCAGGGTGGCGGCGGCCGAGGTCACGTAACTGCCGGGGTGGATCGGATCGGGATTGCGGACCGTAAGTGTCTTGGCCCCGGCAACCAGTTGCATCGGCACCGTGGCCCGCAGGGCCGTGGCGGAGACGAATTCGGTCGCCAGCGACACCCCTTCCAGCAGTGCCTCCGAACTGGCGGTGAAGTTGTTGCCGGTCAACTGGACCGTCACCGGCGACTGGTTGGCATAGAGCTGGTTCGGCACGACCGCGGCGATCCGCGGCATGATGGTGAAGTAGACGTCTTTCGCGGAGGCTGCGCCCCCCTGGCTGAAGTCGCCGCTGGCCGTGGCCGGGACGGTGACGCCGCCGAAGGTGACCGTACTGTTCAGGGTGTAGCTGTCGCGGACGATGCCTACCGTGGCGGCACCCTTGTCCAGGGTGGTCGTGAAGGAGAACGCACCGGCTGCATCGGTGACCGTCGGATAGGTACGGCCGTAGTATGGACTGCTGCTGGTGAAGGAGACGGGCGATCCGGCCGGGGCCAGGGTAACGCCGTCGTTGGCGATCACCTTGCCGCTGACCGTGCCATCCAGCGCCGGTAGAGGCTGCAACACGCCCTGGCCGCTGACCGGCACCGCGAAGTTGCGGATCGCTGCCCGGTCGGAACTGCTCAGACCGGCCAGGACCTCCGGCGGCAGGAGCGCCAGTCGGCCGGCCGACGCCTGGGCACCGCTCCTGCTTGCCTGCTGGGTCACGAAGTGGAGGAGCTGGACGCTGCCGCCGGCCGGAACAATGACACTTGACCAGCTGGTGAGCAGCTCCCCGCCGGCTCCGTAGGAAAGGGTTGCCGGTGTCAGGGTGGCACCGCTCCCCTGCCAGACTGCCGCCATCGGCGGCAGGTTACCGGCCGGAACCAGGAACGGATCGTCCTGGACGGCATCGTCGAACATGGCCCAGCGGTCGAGGGCCGGCACCAGATCGGTGTCGCCGTTGGAACTGGTCACAAGCTGCGGCGCGGAGCCGGCTGCGGCCAGTTGGGAGCGGAGGTTCAGGTCGATGGTGACCGGCGTGCTGCCGGCATTGACGAGGGTATCGAGATACCGGACGAAATAGCCGTCAGCCGGCACGGCAATCCGCCGGATGACGGTCAGCCCGGCCAGGTTGTCCTGGCGGAGCGCCACCTCGCGACCGTTGCCGGAGGGGGTGACCGCGGCCGAACCGCCGGCGAAGCGCTCTGGAATCCCACCAACGACCAGTTCCAGCACGGCACCGCCTGTTGTAGCGCTGCCGGTCTCGAACAGGGTGTTGAGGCCGCTGGAGAGATGACCATCTGCCTCGATACGATAGAGAGCACCGTTGCCGTCGTGGAAGGTGGCCGGCATGGTAGCCGCTACGACCGGCACGGCCAGGTCGACCGTGGTGGTGCCGCTGCTGGCGGTGACGGTGGCGCCCTTCTCCGCCACGGTCCCGCCGCTCCCCACGGCCCGGACGGTGATGCCGTCACTGCCGACGACCAGATTGGCCATGGAGCACTCCCCGCTGACCGTGCCGCTGCTGCAGGTGGCGATGAGCAAACCGTCGCCACTGTTTCTCGCCTCGATGGCCAGGCTGTCACCCAGGTAGCGGCTGTTGTCGGGCAGGAAGAGCCTGGTCAGCAGGGTGGTCCGGTTGACCGGCAGGGTCAGGCTGGCAGGAACGGTGACGTTGGAGCCGCCGAAGCCGGGGACGACCCGTTCGGCGCCGACCGAGCGGTTGCCGCCGGCCATGGCGTAGGTAAAGGTCCCCCGCACGCGGAACGAGGCTGCATCGCTTACCAGGATGCCGGTATCGAAGGTACTGCCGGAGCTGACGCTCTTGAGGAGCGTGCCGCTGGCGGCATCGAAGATCTCAACCAGCACGCCGCTCACCGCGGCAATGCCGTCGGCGAAGAAGACAGTGCCGCTGATCCGCCCGCTGCTCGGGAAGGCCAGGGTGAACGGTGCCGCTCCGCTGTCAGTGACCGTCACCGGGGCCGCTGCCGTGAGGCCGGAACCCGATTCGGTGGCGGAAACGGTGTAGCTGCCGGCCGGCACCTCGAAGAAGGTGACCGTACCGCTGCTGTCACTGCTGGCGGTCCGCAGGAAGCCGGCGGCGGTCAGGCGGACCGTGGCGCCGCCTACCGGGTTGCCGGCAGCGGACTTCACCGTGCCGGTGACCGTTGCCAGGGCCGGGAAGACCAGGTCCTTCAGGCTTTCGCTGCCGGCGCTTACAATTGCCGTATCGTTGAGGACGGCGCTGTTTCCCTGGCTGCTCCCCTTTTCAACCGCTATGGAATAACTGCCGGGCGGCAGGAAGGCCAACCGGTAACTACCGTCCTGCGGCGTTGTGGCGGAGGCGTTGTACGCACCGCTCATGACCCGCACCGAGACGCCGGCGAGCGGCTGGCCACTGCTCGATTGCACGGTCCCGGCCAGGATGCCGGAATTGCTGAAGGCAATGTTTCGCGCCGTACTGCTGGTCCCGATGCCGAAACTGCCGACGACCGGTGGGGAGTCGAACGCCGCCCCCCTGGCGATCCGCGCCGTCAGGGTGAAGCCGGTCAGCGGGATGCCGATGCTCGGAGAGGCGGAAAGCAGGTCGGAGGAGAAACGGAAGATGCCGCTGGCGTCGGTGGTAGTCTGGAAGCTCTTGGCAAAGATCGGCTGGTCGCTGACGATGGTGACCGGCGTCCCGGCCGGGGCCGGGGTCAGGCCGTCACTGGCCAGCACCTGGCCGGTGATCTCGCCGGTGAGCGGCGGCAGGGATGCGAGCGTGCTGCTGCCGTCCGCCGGCATCACGAAGTTGACAATGGCGGTCAGTTCTTCGCCGCTGAGGCCGGAGAGCGCCTCGGGCGGCATCTGGACCAGCCGTTCGGCACCCTTTTGCGCCCCGGCCTGGCTGATCCCCTGGACAACGAAGTGGAGCAGGGCAATCGTCTGTCCCGGCGGAACGGTCACCGACTGCCAGGTGGCCTGCAGATTGGCCGGAGTTCCGGCTGCAGCGGTAAAGGCTGCCGAGGATGGGGGCACGGCGCCGCTGGCGCCCCAGACCAGGGCGACGGCCGGGGGCTGGGTTGCGTTGCCGTCGTCGACGACCGCCCAGTAGTCACGGGTTGCCGGATCGACCACCTGGAGATCGCTGTCGCCGCTGGAGGTGGCGATGATCCCGCTACTTACGGCGCTGAAGTTGGTCCGCAGACGGAGATCGACCGTGACCGGCGTCAGGGTCGGGTTGCTCAGGATTTCCAGGTAGCGGGCAAAGTAGCCGTCACGCGGGACGAATACCTTGCGGGTGACATTCAGACCGGCCAGGTCCTGCTGGCGCAGGGCCAGCTCCCTGGACTGGTCTTCCTGGGTGGCGATCGGGTCCCCGGCAAACGGAATCACACTGCTGCCGGAAACCAGTTCCAGGGCAGCGGCCCCCTTGAGGACGGCCTGGTAGAAGACGTTCCCCTGGCCGTTTTTCAGGGTGCCGTCCGTCTGGATATCGTAACTGTAGAGGTTGCCGTCCTGGAGGATACGCGGCGGGGTGAAGGCGTTGTTCTGCAGGACGATATCGCCGCTGGCGGTATCGCCGTCGGCATTGATCATCCCGGCCGCTTCCCCGAGGAGCTGGCGGGCCGCATCGCCGGCGCTGACCGTGAACTGGCCGACCGGGAGACGCTCCACCAGGTAGTAGCCGGCCGCGTCGGTGATGGCGGTGGCGGTCCGGCCGAAATCGGCGTTGAGGCTCCGGACGTTGACCCGGATCGACGAGGCGCTGGAGGCGTCGGGCATGAGCACCCGGCCGCTGACCGAGCCGAGGCCGACCAGGGTGACATCGGTCACCACTGTCTGGCCGTCCTGGCTGAGGACGACATTGTTCGCCCTGGCCCTGACCATGCCGGCAGTGTCGGCAAAGGAGAGATGGTAGGTACCGAGCCGCTGGTTGTCCAGGCGATAGGTGCCGTCGGCCCCGGTCACGACCGACCAGAGACCGCCGGTGACCGTTACCCCGGCAAGCGGCGTCTTGCCGTCCGGGGCGTAGACGGTACCGGTGATGCTGGCCGCCGGCACCTGGACGGCCGGCAGGGTGAGGGAAACGGCCTGCGAGCCGCCGACCGCGACACTGGCGCTGCCGGTGGTACTGGCGTTGCCCGAGTAGGCGTAGAGACTGACCGTCCCGGCCTGAACATTGTTGAAGATGGTCACGCCGTCGGCGGCCGTTTTCCGGGACACGAAGCCGTAGCCGTCATGGATGGTGACGTCGGCTGCACTGACCGGCCCATCGGCATTGGTGACGGTGACCACCAGGTTCCCCTGGCCGGGCATGGTCAGGTTCCTGGTCACGGTCTCGCCATGGGTCTGGAGGGAGACAGAGGCGCTGCTGCGGCTCCTGGCCCCCTTGTCGTCGGCGGTCACCGTATAGACACCGAGCGGGATCGTTTCCAGCAGGTAGCTCCCCTGGTTGTCGGTCGTCGTCGAGGCGCTGCCGGCACTCACCGTAGCCCCGGCAACCGGGGTGACGTCGTCGTTACGGTAGACCGTGCCGGTGATGGCGCCGACCGACGCGAGGCGCAGGGTGAGTCGGACGGTTTCGTTGTTGACAACGATCTTGCCCGATGCACCGGCACTCATCCGGGTGACCGGGTCCCTGGCCGTGAGGGAGAAATCGCCGACAAAGATGTCGCTGAAGGCGAAGGTCCCGTCGCCAAGGCCGTTGATCAACCGCTGCTCTGCCCCGAAGAGCGAGTAGGAGCCAAGTCGCACCTCGGGATTGGCAACCGGGGTCCCGGCGCCATCCACCACCAGGCCGGCGATGTTCCCCTTGCCGAGGAACGTGACAACGACGTTCAGATCCAGGCCGCTCTGGAGGATGGCGGCATTCGCCCTCCCCTTCTCACCCTGGGCACTGCTGGCATCGACCACGTAGGTGCCGACCTGGAGCAGCGGGAATTCGAAATGGCCGGCCGCGTCGGTGAAGACCATATCGATCGGGTTATTGAGATCGCCGGAGCGGAAGACATCCACCTGGACACCGGCACCAGCGGTAGTGACGCCGTCGGCCTTCCGGACCGTGCCGGTCAGGGCGGCCGCCGGGATCAGCTGGATCTGCACATCCTTCAGGTAACCGTTGGCGGCATTCATGGAGGCGGCCAGGTACCCCTTGAGCGTGGTCTGGGGATCGTTGGCCCGGAACGTCACCCAGGGACCGGCAACGCCGGAGATGGAGAAGCGGCCGGTAGCGTCGGTGGTTACCGAATAGCCGTTGATCACCACCTCTGCGCCGGCAACCGGGTTCGGATAGGGGTTGTAGACCGTGCCGGTGACGATGCCGCCATTGACGGTAACCGTCATGGCTGCCCGCTCAACCGGGCCGATGAAGGCGCGCAGCTGGACGGTCCCGCCGCTGACGGCGGAAACAATGACCGGTTTGCTCTGTTCACCGGGGGCAAAGATCACTGTCGGCGTGGCCAGGGCAACACCGGCATTGGCGCTGGCGAGAGAGACGATGACCCCGCTGGCCGGAGCCGGTGCTGACAGTTGCAGGTCGATCTGCCGCTGGTCGCCGGCATTCAGCACGAGCGAGGCGGGAAGCGTGACGCCCGGCAGGGACTGGGCAGTGAGGACCAGGCTTGCCGGGGCGCTCACGTTGCCCGAAAGATCGACGGCCGTGGCCTGCAGGTTCAGGGTGGCGCCATCGGCCAGGTTGGCCGGGATGGTGATAAGGAACTGGGCCTGGGCGCTCCCAAGCGGCGGAGAGATCCCCTTGGCATTGGCATAGGTAAGGGCGCCGCTGGCGGTGAGGTCGATCCGCTGCACCCCGATCTCGTCGCTGGCCTCTACGACAACGGTGAGCTGCTGCCCGGGGGCCATCTCGGTGGAACCGGTCAGGGTCCGGAGTGTGACCTGTGGTCCCCTGGTATCGGAGACCGCCAGTTTGACCTGGCCGGCGCTGGTACGGTTGCCGGCCTTGTCGACGGCTACCACGTCCAGGTTGACCGTTTCCAGCGGGCTGGCCGCCAGGGAGACGGTAAAGGTGAAGGTGGTGGCAACCGCATTCAGTGCGGGATCGATGATCCGGTTCTCGCTGTAGACCGTGCCGCCGGACACCCGGAATTCCAGGCTTGCCACCCCGCCCAGATCGGCGGCGGAGACCACGGCGGTGACCTGCTGGCCCGGTTTCACCTTGGCGCCGGTCACGGGACTGGTGAAGCCGACCTGTGGCGGCGTGGCATCCAGGACGGCAATGGTGACCGGCTGGGCCTTGGTGGTCTGTGCCTTGGTGTCGATGGCCGTGGCGTTGACCGTGATGGTCGAGCCGGGGATTGCGTCGACAGGCACGTAGAAGGCGAAGGTCTGCGTTGTCGCGGTTGCGGCCGGGACGACGTCGGCAGTGGCCGCAGCCGGGGCCTGACCGCCGATGGCCTGGTAGCCGACCAGGCCGACCCCCAGGTCATCGCCGGCAGTCACGGTGACATTGACCCGTTCGCCGGTCTTGAAGGCGGCGCCGTCTGTCGGCGCCGTGATGGCCACGACCGGCACGGTGTCGGCGGTGATGGTGAACAGGGTATCGACTGCCGAACCGCGGTTGCCCGAGGTGTCGGTCGCCACGGCGCTGATCCTGATGGTGTCGCCCGGTTTGCCGAGCGACGGCACGGAGAGGATGTTGAACTTGAAACCGTCGGCGATGGTTCGGTCGGTAGCGATAATGGTGCCGTTGACCATGAAATCGACAAAGGCGACGTCGCTCCCCCCACCCAGATTTACGGCTACGCTGGCAGTACTTCCTTCGATGACCGTGCCGTTATTGGACGGGGCCAGACCGGTGATGACCGGCGGCGTCCGGTCAAGGGCGGAGAAGCCGTAGGAAGCCCCGGACTGCTGGCGATTGCCCGACAGGTCGGTGGCCGGCTGGACCTCCGCCTGGTAGCTACCGTTTTCCACCAGCGGGAAGGTGGGGGTGAAGACCAGGCCGGTGTTGCCGAAGATGGTGTCCACCCGCCCGGCCACCGGCACGCCCCCCCGGCTGAGGTTGATGGCGGGGCCGCTAAAGGCGGCCGGGTCGATCGGCTCGTTGTACATGATCCGGATCACGCTCTCCAGCGCCACACCGCTCGTTCCGGCAGCCGGATCGATCGACTGGAAGGAAGGCGGCGTCAGGTCCACGGTGGTAAACGAGGCCACGAACGGCTTGACCATCGGGCGGTCCAGGTTATCGGTCACCCCGAACACCTTTACCGTATAGATGGTCTGCTCCTTGAGCGGCGCAACCGGGGTGAAGGTGACAGTGGTATTGCCGTCGCCAGGGGCGAGGGTCCCGGCGATGGCCGCAGTCCCGTCGCTCACCGTTACGGATGTCGCGTTGACCGAACCGGGCTGGACCGGCTCGCTGAAGGTGATGACGATCTTCTGACCAAGCGCTACCTTGAGGGCACCGGGAACCGGGGAGATGGTCCTGACCGACGGCGGGGCATCGTCCAGGATGATGGTCCCGACGTTTTCCTGGCCGTTCACCACCGGGTATTTCCGCCCCATCCCGCTGCCGAGCGGGTCGAGCAGGTTGAGGGTGTAGGTGCCGATCTTGATCCCCCGCAGGGTGAAGTCGCCGTTGGCGTCGGTGGCGGTGTAGTAACTGGCCGGATTGCCGGCCGCTGTTGTCCCGGTCAGGGCGGCGATGATGCCGCCACGCTTGACGGCATCCGGATAGATGGCCGTGCCGGTGACGCTGCCGTTCACTTCGAGGACCAGGCGCGGGGTAGAGTTTTCCCCCACTTGGAGGACGCCGCTGGCCGCGCCGCTCAGGCCGCGGACCGGGTCATGGGCCCAGACCGTGAAGGCGCCGGGAGGGACGGCTGTAAAGGTGGCCCCTCCCAGACTGTCCGCATATTTCGTACAGGTGCCCGAACCGCAGCCGGCGTTGGGCGCCTTGTCCAGCACTATCTGGACCCCGCTGGCCGGGGTGTTGTCCTGCCAGACCACCACCGGGGAGACACTCCCCAGACCATCGACGACGATCTTGACCAGGGCGGCCTCGCCGGCAAAGGCCAGATCGGCCATGCCGCTGCCGCTGCTGGCAGTGACCTGGGAGGAGGCGACAACCGTGTGGCGGCCAAGCGGCAGGTCATCGGCCGCAAAGGTGCCGTCGCTGCCGGTGGTAAGGCTGAAGCCGCAGCTGTCGCCGTTCGGATCGATGCAGACGGCGTAGTCGGCCACCGGTGTGCCATCCGGGTTGAAGACCATACCCTCTATCCGCCCGACTGCCGGCTTCAGCATGTTGACCACCAGCGGCAGATCGATCAGCTCGTTCTCGCGGGTGATGACCCCGGAGGCGGTGGCGCTTCCCAGCGCTTCCCTGCTTACCGTGACCGAGAATGCCCCCTGCGGTATGCCGGGGAAGAAGAAGGTGCCGTCGGTGCCGGTAGTGCCGATGAGGGACAGGCCGCTCCCGTCCGGGAAGGAGACCGACAGCTGCACCTGCCAGCCCCGCAGGGGCCCCATGGTGACGGCGTCGTAGACCGTTCCGCGCACATGACCGATGGCCGCCTCGTTGATGATGATCGGCACCTGCTGGCCGGCCAGGTCAACCGTCCCGCTGCCGCCGCCGCGCCGGCCGGTGGCCGCCTCGAAGACCTTGACGTTGACCGGCCCCAGCGGGATGGTGTCCTGGCGGTACTGGCCACTGGCGTCGGTGGTATTGAAGGCGAGCGGTCCCTGGCCGTTGAAGATCGCCACGTCTGCGTTGGGAACCGGAGTCACCCCGTCGGGCCGGTAGACCGTGCCGTAGACAACACCGGTGGCGTCGTACAGGTAGACATCGATGGTGACCGTTTCCCCGTCCTTCACCACCTTGCCGCTCTTCCGGGCCGAGAAGCCGCGGCTGAGGTCCTGGGCGAAGACGACAAAGGTCCCCTCGTCTATGCCGGTAAAGGTGATGGTGCCGTCAACAGCACTGCCGCTCTTCTTGACTGGCGGGAATTCGGTCCGTTCCAGGTCGACCCTGGCGCCAGTAATCGGCGTGACCCCGTCGCTGCCGAAGACCCTGACCCTCACGTCGGCCTGGCCGATCAGCCGCAGCTTCACATCGGCAGTCTGGCCGGCCGCCACGCGTCCCTTGACCTGGGCTCTCTTGCCGGTCACCGGGTCAACCGCGGTCAGGGTAAAGTTGCCGGCATTGGCGATCGGCACCTCGAAGGTGCCCCCCACCTTGGAACTGCCGTCATCCGGGAGCGTGAAGACGTTCTCTTCCTGGATCCCCTGGGGGATGCTCTCGCAGGCCATCTCTCCGATGGAGGATTCACGGCAGAACGACTTGAACTCGTTGGACTTGAAGGTGACCTTCACCGCCTCCCCTGCCGGGGTGAAGCCGTCCGGCTGAAAGACCCGGCCGGTGATGACGCTGGTCGGCATCAGCTTCAGGACGACCTGCCGCGTTTCGCCATCCCGGGCGATCGAATCGCTGAAGGTAACCGGGTCCGGGCTGAAGGCGCCGCCGGCGGTGATCACGAACTGGCCGACAAAGACGTTGTCAAAGGAAAACCTGCCGGTGGTTGCATCGTTGTCGACGATCCGGATATGCTGGGTATGAGCAAAGCCGAGACCGACCATCCTGCCGCCCGGCCCTCTGGCACTGCGCACCGTGAGACCGGAGACGCTGACCCTGGCCTTCAGCGGCGTCTGGCCGTCGTCGTCGAACACTGCCCCCTCGACCCGGCCTTTTCCCTTGAAAACCACGTCGGCCTTGGCCTGATGACCGTTGAAGAGGACCCTGGTTGTGCTCAGGTTGCCGTCGGAGAGGTCGGGGAGAAAGGCGGAAATGGTGTATTCAGAACCGGTCATCACCGGCAGCGGTTTGATCTGGTAACGCCCCTGGCCGTCGGTGACGGCACTCCCGGCGATCTCCATGCCGGCTTGTCCCTGCCTGATGGCAAAGACGTCGACCCCGGCAGCAGGACTGATGCCGTCCGCCTGGAAGACGTTGCCATACACCCCGCCCAGGGCCGAGAGGACGATCGTGGCGTTGACCAGCTCGCCGTTTCTGATGATGTCGATCTCGGCAGTGCCGGACGCGCCAAGGGCCTGGGAAACCGCCACGATCCTGGCATGGCCGAGCGGTACATCCTTCAGCTCATAGACGCCGCTCGCGTCGGTGGTCGCCAGCACCAGGCCGCCACCCACCCGGGCGCCGGCCACTGGCGTGCCGTCGGCGTCGAGGACCGTCCCGTGTACCGTGCCGAAACCGCCGTTGAGGAGGATATTTCCCGTGACCTTGGCGTCGGCGGCAAGGGGGAGGTTGATGTTCCCCTCCTGGTAGACCGCCTGATCGAAGGAGTAGATCCGGTGACTCCCGGCCGGGATGGACGGGAAGAGATAGGCGCCGTTCTTGTCGGTGGTGACCATGGCCACGGCGCACTCGTCCGGCTTGGGACAGGTGACCCCCGGCTGGCTGTTGCTCTGGTAGAAGGCGATGACCGGCATGCCCGGGACCGGCGTGGCGCCGTCCGGACGGAGGACCACACCGGAAACCTGGCCATACTTCACCGTGATCTTTTTCACCTGTTCGGTGAGGAGCACCAGGTTGAGTTCGACAACGTCCCCGGCAGTCCCGATGTAACTGCTCTGGCTGATGTGGGAGTTGGTATCCACATGCACCGCCTCGACCAGGCTGTTGCCGATCGGCACCCGGGTGATGACGTAGCGGCCGTTGACATCGGTGGTGGCACCGTACTCGGTCTGGTCGACCAGGTTGGTCACCTTGATCCGCGCATCCTTGAGCGGTGTGACGCCGTCTTCACCGAAGACGCGCCCCTGGATCGTGCCGCGCCCCAGAAAGACGATATCGGCGTTCAGGCGCTGGCCGTGGCGGGCCATGGAAAACAGCAGCCGCCGGACATCGCCCGTATCCTGGTCCATGGCAATTTCCTTGACCCGGAAGGCACCGCCCCGCACATAGTCCCACTGGTAGTGGGCATCGCCATCGGTCCGCTTGGCACTGATCCCCACATCAACCATCTGGTTGCCGCACATCCGCTGGAGCACCAGCCGTATCTCGGCACCCGGGACCAGGGAGCCGTCAGCCTGGAGTATCCTGCCGGAGACGACACCGCCGAATGCCTCGATGGTCGCCTCCATCGGCACGGTCTGGGACGCCATGGGATGTCCGCGCCGGTCGGCCACGCTTTCAATGGTCATGGAACGGGGGATGAACGGTCCCAGCGGGTCGCGCAGGGCCACAAAGGCGATCCGCCGGCCCGGCTGGAGGGAGACGCCGACCACCCTGTTCTCCTCGGGGGCAAAGTTGGCGATCAGTTCCGGCGGCAGCTTGTCCTGTACCGATTCGGGGGTCACCTCTTCGCTGAAGAGGATGGCAACCACCCGGCCCAACGGCTCACCCTGGTCCTTCGCATCGCACTTGTGCACATCCGCCTGGGGCTGCTGGACGATGCTCATGACCGATGGCGGCAGATCGGGAACGACCTCGTTACCCGCGGCAGCGACCCCGGTTCCTGCCGCACTCACGGCAATCTGCACCGGATCACCGGCTGCCGGGGCAAACTGCGGCGCCTGCTGAACGGACAGCCCCGGCCAGGTGGTCTGGTGCAGGGTGCCGGTCGCATCGGGATAGATCAGGCTCAGGGTATAACTGCCGGCAGTGGCGCCGGAGACCGGCTCGATCAGAAGGGTGAGTGCACCGCTGCCGGGCACGGCCATCATGGCCAACTGGCCGGTGGTGGCACCATTGCTGTCGTTCAGGAGCAGGTAGTCGGAGAAGGGAATCTCCTTGGTCATCTTTCCCTTGGCATCGACGCCGCCGAGCCGCCTGCCGCTCCCGTCGACCAGGGAGACGGTGATCGGCAGCGGACCGTTGTCACCGGTCGCCAGCACCGACACGAACCCGGGACGGTAGGCGAGACGGGTCGCCAGGTCGCGGTGGAACGTGGTGGCCCCCTTGGCGGCAACCTCGTCTTTGAGGATGTTCGCCACGGCCGCGGCCAGGGTGTCGCCCCGCACCGACCGGCGGCGGAGGTCGTCGAAGCCGGTGAAATCGGTCAGCGCCGCGTCCTGCTCGTCCTTGGTCGGATAGAGTTCGACAATCCGACTGAAGTTGCTCCCCATGAAGTCCATCAGGAGCTGACTGGCAGTGGCCGGCAGCGGTTCGTGCAGCGAGAAGCGGAAGCCGGCCTCGGCGGTCTCGATCGCGCGATCCCAGACGATCTTCTTGCCAAAGCGCAGCACATCCTTTGGCAGGGCCGCTGCAGGAGCAGTTGCCGTGGCGTAAGCCTTGCCGAGCATCCCCAGGGCAGCTTTGCGAAGCCCCTCAGGGAGGCTGTTAGCCTCCTTGGGAAGAACCAGGGAGTCCGGGGAGAGTGGTATGCCAAGCTCGCCGACCGAGGTCTTGAGCAGGAATTTCCCCTTGATATGCTCGTCCGAATCCAGGGTGGCGGCAAAGACGCTGCCGGTCACCTGGGAGATCAGTTCGTAGCTGATGGTCGCCGAATCGCCCGGCGGGATCGACTCGATGGACCGGACCGGGTCTCCCACCAGGGTCGCCCCGCTGATGTAACGCGGATACAGGTTGATGGAGACGAAGTTGGCCGGCGAGTCGGAGGTGTTGGTAACCGTCACGTCCAGGTTGTAACGCTCTCCGGCATTGACCAGGTCGGGATGGGTGAAGGTCATGGTGAAGGTCGGGTTACGGACCAGCACCGTTCCCATGGCCCGGCCACGGACCGGCACCGGCCCGATGGGGAGGCCATAGAGGGTGCCGGTGATCTCCATCTCCACCGTGTGGCTACCCTCGCGGCGCCCCTCCACCAGGTATTCGGCATTGCCGGTCTCCCCCGGCGCCAGTTCGGCTATGTCATCGCCGGTGCCGAGCCTGCCGTCCGGACCGGGCTTGGCCACCGGCTGCAGGCGCGGCGACTCGCCACGATCGGTATTCGCCATCCGGAGCGGATCGTCACCGGTGTTCACCACCTCGTCCTTCCCCGGCGGCAGGATGATCTCGGCCCGGAGGTCCTTCACCACCAGGTTGGAGTCGGCCGGCGCCACGTTTCCAACCATCAGCATGACACTGAAGTACTGGTTCAGGAAGCCGATGTCGCCGGGAATGACCACCACCCCCGGAATCGGCGGCAGGAAGAAATTGTTCCCGACCGGGAGGTCCGGCTTCAGGCTGAAGCTCTGCACGCTCAGGTTGGGGATGGAGGTCTGGGCGAGCCGCAGGGCGTCGGGAATGACGGTGGAGAGCGACTGGATCTGCGCCCCCTGGATACCGGGAATCGTTACCCCGTCCACCGCCACGTCCTGGGTCGTCTGGAGGCGCGGTAGGATCACCGGCATGGTGATGTTGATATCCTTGCCCGGGGCGATGGCAAAGGCGGCGGTGAAGTTGTAGGCCTGGAAGTTGGACTTGTCGAAGACGATCCCCTTGTCGCGGATCTCCTGGGCAGTGAGCGGCCGGGCAGTCACCTGGGTAACCAGCAGCTTGTCGATGACCTCGATCTTCACGCTCTCCGGCGTGCCGTAGAACAGCACCTGACCGCCGGTCTCCAGGCGGATGCCGTCGAGGCTGTAACTGCCGGGAACCGTCAGTGCCGGGATATTGAACGGGGAGTTGGCCGGCACTGCCAGTTCCAGGGGAGTCTCCAGGCCGGGGCCCCGCAGGGTGGCCCTCACCGTGGCATCCGGCGCCAGTGGCGGGATCTGCCCGGCCGGCATGGTCGGGACCTGCAGGAAGGTGCTGACGATGGTGGCGATGTTCTTCGGCACGGTCTGCTTGGCCGGAGCGGCGGTCAGCTGCATGCCGTAGAGGATGATGTCGTCCTCGGCCAGATAGCGGCCGTCGTAGGCATCCGCAGCCCCGCCCGCCCAGGTCAGGACCATGAGCAGCATGGAGCAGCAGAGAAGAGTTTTCCTACGTATCGAATATATCCAGTGGTTCATGGCGCCACCTATACCATCAGTTGGATTGAATTAGTTCTGCAGCCCTATCGTTGCCGGCCGGCGCTGGAAGTCGGAGATCTGCCGGCTGTTGAAGGCATCCGGGATACGGGTGACCGCCTCGTCTGCCACGCCGGTGGCAAAGCCCGTCGCTGCCTGGATCGCACCGAGATCGACGCTGTCGACCACGCTGTTCGTCGTGTCACGCAGCTTGACAACGCTGGTCAGAGCGATGTCCCCCGGATTCGTGACCACCGCATACCGGCCGCTCATGGTCATGGTGGCCGGGCCGAGCACCAGCACTACCGGCAGGCCGCTTGTGTCGGTGAATTCCAGGGTCCAGTTCTGCAACTCGAAGGGGGACCCGGTATTGGTGTACAGCTCGACGAACCGGTCCGGACTGCTCTTCGGCTCCACGATCAGTTCGTTGATCATCGGCCGCTGGCTGCAGATCACCGCCGGTATCGGCGGCGAGGCGATCACCGGGCAGTTGGGAGGTGTGCAGACGATTGCCGATACCGGTACCGGCAGGGGGCTGGTCGTGACGTCGAACAGCGCCGGCAGGGTGACGACATCCGTGACACCGTTCGTCACCACCAGGACGTTCGCCGGCGCCGTCTCGGTGTAGGTCATCCGTCGAGCCTGGCCGGCCTCCAGTGCCCCGAACCGGAGCACCTGCCTTCTGAGCATGGCCCCGCACGAGCTGACCTCGTCGATGATGGAGATGTCCGCAATGCTGGTGGTCGTGTTGTTCGCAACCGTAATGCCATAGGTCAGGGTCCCGCCCGGCACCACGGTGTAGCCCGTCAGAAGCTCCTTGATCACGTCGATCGGTTTGTCGGAGACGATGACCAGCCCGTTCGGGTCTTCGGCTTCCCCCATGCCGGGAATCGCCACCTTGCTGGCAAGCGGTGTACGACCGGCAACCGACTGGTGCACGACATGGGTATCGAAACCGTTGGCGTCCGGAGTGGTGGTGGCAAGGGAAGGGGTCCCCACCGTATAGGCATCCATGACTGTCGGGGCGTGGAATCCGAGCCCGAGGCTATTGAACTGGATCGAGCAGCCCGACTCCTCGTTTCCGGGAGCAGTGCACGCCGCCGTAATGCCTCCCTGCAACTGGAGCTTGAAGTTGGGCACCGGCTGGTTCACCGTAAACGTCTTGTCGATGCTCATGGTTCCCCATTCGGCCAGTCCTCCGGGAAGGACCCGGTCGATGGCCTCGGCAGCGCTCAGGAATTTGCCCTTCAGGGCGATCGGCGTCGTGCTTCCCGCGGAGAGATGGGCAAAGGTACGGACCGTCGGCCCGGGGGTCGGCGGGGCAGTGACACTGATGACCGTCGACTGCGGTTCGATCTTCGCCAGATCGAGGTGCGGCAGGACCCAGGTCGTTACGTTACCGCTCGCCTTGCCGTACTCAGCCAGATCCAGTGTGCCGTGGATGGCGGTCAGCCCCGACAGGGAGTGGCTGCTGACGATCCCCTTGTAGCCGGTATCGTTGGTGACCGTGGCGACCGTCGGTGTTGCCGAGTCGAGAACCAGCGCCTGGGTGCCGGCGTAGGCGATCGTCATATTGAACGCCTTTTCCGCTGCCCAGCCGATGACCGGCGCCAGCGGCCCCGTCTCGGCGGCCAGGGCCGTGGCGCTGTTCCTGATGATGGGATCGAGGACCTTCAGCACGTCGCTCATCCCGAGGGAAACCAGGCCGCCGAACAGCTCGAAGGTCGCGTCCTTCAGGTAGACGGCGCCGGTATTGGTGACAAAGGAGTTACCGGCAACGTCCGGGGTGAGCAGTAGCCAGGGGCTCTTCATATCCTTGAACGCTGCCTGCAGGGCAGCGGTACCGACCGACAGCGGCGCCAGCTCGATCTTGTCAAGCTTGATGCCGGCCAGCACCACGGTGAAATTGGACTTCAGGTTGCGGGGGCCGAACCGTGCCCGCACGATCTGGATCCCCGGCGTGGTCACCGTGAGCATCCCGGTGGAACTGACACTGATACCGGCGATCTGTTGGCCGAGAGGCGGGTCGCCGCGATTCACCAGGATCTCATTGATCTTGTCGAAGATGTACCGGGCAAGGGGCACGGCATTGATGTCCGCCACCAGGCCGGAGCCGAGCCATTCATAGGTCGTATTGGTGTCCGCGGTTACCGTGTCGATGACGCCGGTATCGCCATGCTCCAGGGTCACGGTCAGCTGCTTCGCTCCCGGAACGACGGCAACCGGTACCAGGAGCGGCGACAGGTGCAGTTGATCGTCCTTCCTCACCGTAATGGTGACGGTGGCGGGGGAACTCTCGGCAATGCCGTCGTTCACGACCAATTGGAACGTCAGCACCTCCTCCCTGTTGGGCGAGACAAAGGTCGGTCTGACCGCACCGGCGTCCGACAGGGTCACCGGAGTGCCGGCAGTCTGTTTCCACGCGTAGCGCAGCCTATCCCCGTCCGGATCGTGGCTTCCGCTGCCGTCCAGGGTAATGGTCTGCCCCTGATCCACCGTCCTGGCCGGGCCGGCGTTGGCCACCGGCGGATGGTTACCCAGCGCGGCCCCCGCCCGGGTGAGTGCCCAGATATCCAGCGAGAGCGCATTGGCGACATAGGCCAGGCCGCGCTTGTCGTCAAGCCGGACACCTTCCACCCCGAACGGATACGGGATCTCGTAGCGTATCCGGTCGTCCTTGAGGTCCCCGTTCCGGTCAAGGAGCCCGCTCCGGAAGGGATTGCTGACGTCCACGATATAGAGCGCATCGCCGCCGACAGCACTGTCGCCGCCGGCAAGGAGCAGTTTGCCGTCCTGGCTGATCGCCACCTTGCGGATCATCCCCGGCATGGAGACACTGCCGGCCACCTCCATGCTCGTATGGTCGTTAACGTTGATGATGGTAATGCCGTTAGCCCCGCCGACAAAGGCGAAGTCGAGCCGCTCGTCCTCCTCGATGGTGCCGTTGCCGTTTCGGTCGATTGCCACGTTGCGGGCGATCGCCAGCTGATGCACCTTGCTCCGGCTCCCCACGTCGAAACTGACCGAACTCAGTGGCCCCATGTTGGCGTCCAGGACATCCAGGGTCGGCTGGCCACCGAAGTTGTTGTTCAACCCCAGGATATGTTCCCCGACCGCGGCCAGGTCGACATAGTCACCCTGGTAGATCCCTTCCACCTTCCGGTCCATCGGCAGTACGTCGGCGATGTTCTTCCCCACGTCCACCGGCATGATCCCCAGGTCGCCGAGCGCGGTATAGGCGGCAAACCCCTGGGTGTGCGGCAGTATGTCCACCCCCCGCGCCAGGCCGTACTGCTTGATGGTGCCGTCGGCGGAGTGGTCGCCGGAGGTAGGAGAGGGAAGGGTCTCCGGGTTCCTGGTCAGGGTCTTTCCCCCCAGGCGGCACGGCTTGACCGGGTCGGTGACATCCATGAAGTTGATAGCGCTGCCGAACTGGCTGTAAATGACGCTCGTCAGGAGATTCCCCTCGAACACCAGATCGCTGCCGACCGGGCTGACATGATCGGTACAGCCGGCAAGATCACTCATCAAGGTGCTGCGCAGCTTCAGTCCCGGATAGGTATTCTGTGACGGGACGGCGAGAGCCGGTCTGGTGCTGAAATGGGCCACGTACAATGCCCTTACGCTTGGGAGACCGATGGTGTTACAGGCCGTATCGTTGCCGGCTGCGCACTGCTGGGACAGGGCAAACTGGGCCGGGTCGTTAAGCACGTTGCAGTACCATGCATCCCCTTCATCGCATCGCTTTTGCATCGCTGCCCGATCGGCATAAAACAACCTGGCCGCCGTCTCCAGATTGGTAGCATACTCCAGGAAGGTCTCGGTATACTGGCTGCCGGCGTTTGCCGGGGTGAAATTTGCCGCGCCCACGTCCCATGGATCATTGATGAACAGGCTGGTCCCTGCCGGTGTGCCGTCGCCGCTGATGCCGGTGACCACCCGGAAATGACCCGTCGGGACCTCCGACGAGACAACCAGCGCCCCGTACTGGTCCAGCAGATCCTTGAACTTGCTGACCGTATAGCTCTGCGGCGGTTCGGCCACGATCCCGTACCGATCCCAGAATGCCCTATCCGCAAAGGGTAGACCGTTGTTGGCCTGGTACTGTGCCCAGTATCCCGCCTCGGCCGCGATCTGGGCCGGATCGACATAGACCTTGTCACGCCAGGCCACCATCATGGCGGCCGAGGTGGCCCAGCAGGACATGGTGGTCGGCTGGCCGATAAGCGGAACGTCACCGTAGATCAGGTCGTACAGCACCGGATGGCTGATCTTCGGAAACAGCTTCAGACGCCGCGGGTTCCCGGCAGCCGTATGGCCGGTCTCCACCGGCAGGCGGGGGTTGGTGACGTCGAAAAGATGGATCTTGAATCCGGACAGGTTGGACGTGGCGGTGGTGAGGATCGTCCTCTGGCTGGCGCCGAATCCGAGCCGCAGGAATTCCACATCCTTGAACGAAAGGACATCCTGCGGGGAGGCGGGTGCGACGTTCGTCGATCCGGTACTGCTGTGCGGCTGCAGCAGCACGGCAGTACCGACCTTGAGCGGCTTGTAGGTACGGACGAGCACGCTGGGCGTGGCCAGCGGCCGGCCGCCGACGGTAGTGACCCCCTGCAGGGCGACCCGGTACTCTTTCCCCATCTGCAGCGGCACGTCGGCAATGAACGTTGCGGTCTTGTTGCCGTTGGACAGGAGCCAGTGGCCGGCAACCGGCTGCATGGTCGCCATGTCGAAGAGCAGCATGTTGGCGTCAACCGAACCCTGGTTCAGCGGCTCGCTGAAGGTAAAAGTGAGCGGCGCCTGTACGTCGATGTTCACGAAGCCGGTACTGTCGGTGAGGAGATTGCTCTGCTGGGAACTGGCAGCGTTCACGTCCAGTTGCAGTGGGGTGCCACGCGGCGGCACCTGGCCGGCGATCTGCTTGACCGTCCCGCCGGTGGCCGGATTCCGTACCGTGATCCGGAAGCTGTAGATCTTCGTGTATTCCCGCTTGCCATCCTCATAGACAGAGGTGACGTAGTAGTTGTCCTCGAAATTGCCGTCAAAGGCAAAGACAAAGGCGCCATTGGCCAGGGCATCGGTCGACGACGCAGTGGCATCGAAGACCGTCAGCTCGGAGAACGCGCTCGAACCGAGGACCCCCATCACCACCTTGACGACCCCGGCCCCGGTGATCTGCTTGTCGGCCGGCACATGGGCGTTGTAGGCGTCGATCTCGGCCTGCGTCGGATCGATTGCCCCCACGGTGGCACGGAGCAGCAGGTTCCCCGTTCCGGCACTGTAGGCGGACACCGCGGGTGAGACCGATCTACCGGCCCCGCCGGCGTCGGTGACCTCGACCGAATAGCTGTCGTTGGTCGTGCCTTCGATGATGGCGTTGATGCTGCCCATGGGATTGACCGAGCCGCTCAGCTGGGAACTCCAGCTGTTGCCGTTGGTCAGGTTCTTGATGACGATCCGGGTATCGGTCGGGTTCAGGTTCGTGTCGGCAACGACCACCCTGACGAACGAGACCGGCTGCGGGACCACCGTCAGGGGCCGGCGGGTGCCTGCCACATCCAGTACCTCGACGGTCAGGCTGTCGCTGCTCCGGGCGTCGACCTTCAGCAGTGACGGGAACGGCCGGTAGAAGCTGGTGGTCGTCCCACGGGTATTGTTCTTCACCACGATTTCCCGGTCGGCGACGGTGAATGAGCCGGCGGAATAACTCAAGGAAAGGAGATTGCGGGTGATGGTCACCTTGCCGCTCAAGAGCGGCAGGCAGATTGGCCGCGGCATGCCAGCCATGATATTGCCGGCGAGGTTGACGTACGGTTCGAGGAGGCTCCCCGGATCGAACAGCGCCTGCACGGCGTCGGAAACGCCGTAATCGACCTGGAGCATGCCGGGGGCCGGGATGAGGAAAGGGATGAAAATCTCGGGAGGGAGCGACCGTTCCAGCACCATCTCGCCATAGACCACACCGAGCGGCCGTGCCGAGCGGAGGAAGCCGTACACGCCGTTGCCGGTGACGCCGGGGCACGGAGGGGACGAAGTAGCAATCCGACCGTCGATGACCCGGGCCGTATCGATGGCATTGAGCGCTGCCTGCCCCCCGGCGTCCACCGCCTGGGTCACGACCCACTGATCGTCGAGGGTCTCGCCCCCCTGGGTCGGGATGCTCATGTTCAGGTACGACAGCGGGGCGTTGCCGTCGATGAACAGCCTGACCCCGCCGCTGTAGCTGAAGTTCCGCCTGTGCACCGGGGAGAGCTGGAACGGGAAATCCGCTTCCGCCACCGGCATGAGGGTTATCGCCGCGCCGTCCGGGAAGGCGCCGGCCGGGACATCGACGGCCACCCCTCCGGGACCCATGATCCGTCCACCTTCAGGACCGGCAATGGCGGTCACGCTCCCGTCCTGGTTGGTCTGCTGGAAACGGGGGAGCTGGACAGTCGTGGTTATGCCAGCCGGATTGGTTATTTCGATCGACAGGCGGTCGTTTTTACCGGCCTGGATGGCGGCACTGAACCCGCCGTTGGGATCCACCTGCACCTGGTTCCGGGCACCGGTGGTCTGGTTGACGATGTAGACGGCGTCATGAAGCCCGGCCGTTCCCTGGGTGGCGGTTATCCTGCTGCTCCCCCCGGCCGACGGTAAGGTGGCGGTGATGCTGCCGGCCGGCGGCGCCGGCGGCGGATTGGTGTTCAGACTCCTGAACCCGGCGGTGAAGGGGGAGAGCATGGCATAGCCGGCCAGGTCGCGGATGGTTGCCGCCACAGTGATGGTGTAGTCACTGTTCGGCTCAAGGGATACCACCGGGCGCAGGGTTGCCTCCAGGCCGTCGCCGCTGAGGGACAGGGTGCCGCTTACCACGCCTGCCGGGCTGGTGAGGGTGATGGCGGACGGGGTTACCGTGGCCGGATCGACCGGCTCGGAGAAGCGGACCCGCAGAGGATCGGCCAGCGCCACATCGGTTGCGCCGTTGGCGGGCGTGACCGAGGCAACGGCCGGCGGTTCTATCCTGAGGGAGAGGTCGACCCTGACATACCCTTTGGCTGCCACGCTGGCGGCGCCGGTCCCCTTGTCCAGCTTGACCGGGTCGAGAGCGGTGAGGGTGAAGTTCCCGGCGCCTGCCGCCGCCGTATAACCACCGTCGACCCCGGAGAGGGCGACCAGCGGCAGGGTGTCGACGGAGACCAGGGCTCCGTTGAACGGGGATGCGTCGATGCCGGTAACCGTGCCGGTACCGTAGCCAAGGGGAAGTTTCGTCTTCAGCAGCAGGTAGCGTCCTTCGCCGGAGATCCCGGGGAACCTGACCTGACCGTCGCCGTTCAGATCAAAAAAGGTGGTCAGGCGGTTTCCGTCCACCCGGCCAACCCCGACCAGGGTCAGACGGCTGTTACCGAGCAGTTCAACCACCTTGACCAGCAGCAGATCGCCGTCATTGGCAAAACCGTTCGGCAGCGGCAGGGCCATGATTGCCGGCCGGCCGAGGACTCCGCCGCTGAAGGAAACGGTTATCCCGCCGAGGGTCTCGAAACCGTTCGGCAGCGGGAGACCGGCATCGGCCGGGTTGAACGACTTCAGGGTGACCGGGACAAAGCGCTGCACCGCCCCTGCCGGAAAGGAGAGTGATTCGCCACCGGGACCGTTCAGGGTACCCCCCTGGGGACCGATGATGGCAACGGTATCGGCGTCTGGCGGCGGCACGGTAGCGGTGACGGTGATGATCCCCTTCTCCAGCACCAGCCCGTTGAACGGCAGCGACGGCGAGACCTGATAGTCGGCCAGCAGCCCGCCACTGGGGAGGCCGAAGGTAAAGAGCGTCACGTCCTGATTGAACGGTTCGCCGACCAGGTGGTCCTTGGAGTAGAAGTTGTACTCTTCGGCGATATTGGCCCAGATCGCCTGGCCGCTCACCATCGGCGCCGGGTTGCCGAGTCCGGTTCCCACCTCGGACTTGACGCCGGGCCGGTAGAAGATGATCTTGGGCTGGGGGGTGACCAGCGGGGCGACATCCTGTGGCACCGGCAGAAGCGCTGCGTCCGGCAGGGGCGAGCCGACCTCCGGCATTGTCGCGGCCGGAAGGGAACTGTCGCGGACGACCAGGGCGTACGCCCCTGTTCCGGGCAGTGCGGCCGAAACAGCCGTTCCGTCGGCGGAGGCCGTGCCTCCTGCCACCATCTGCCACTGACCGGCGCCTTCATCCCAGCGCACGAGCAGGAACGGTCCGCTCACGCCGGCGCCGAAGAGATTCGGCACGGTTACCGACTGCGGCGCGGTAAAGCCGATGCCGTGCGGCTGCAGATCGAAGGCAGCAACCGGCGACCAGCCGCTGGGCAAACGACCCTGGAGCCCCTGGGCGCCGACCTGGGTCAGGGTGATCAGCTGGTCGGCCGCCAGCGCTCCGGGACCGAGTACAAGAGTCATGACGGCTGCAGGTCCTCCGGAAACGCCGGCCGTCTTCAATGCCGACGAAATTCCGGCGCCACTGCCGGTGAACGGTGTGGTAAGGGTCTCGCCCAGAACGGCCGCCACCGCCTTCCCACCCATGTTGAGCGGTGTCAGGCGGGCATCGAACACCCGGCGCCCCTGATTGGCGACCAGTGACAGGTTCGGTCGGTCGACCCTGGTAAAGCCGGCCTTGATAACGGTCAGCCGGCCGCTCCCCTCGTCGGCAATGAAGGCATAACGGCCGCGGCTGTCGGTGGTTGCGGTCTGCTCGGGTTTACCGGCCAGGCTCAGAATCACCGTGGCATCGGCCAGCGGCAGGCCGTTGCCGTCGTCATACACGGCACCGGTCAAGAGTCCCTGTCGCACGAGCGGGGCGGTGACGCGGACCGTCGTGCCGGCCGCGGCCCTGTTGCCGGAAAAGTCGACCGCCTTTGCCTCTATCAGCAGATCGTCTCCCGGCAGGCTCCCCCGGGGGAAGGTCAGATCGAACGACAGGGTGCCGCCGTTCGGGAAGGTCCGAACCTTGGTATTGTTGAGGAAGACCTCCACCAGGGCCACACCGGTGTCGTCGGTTACAGCGGCCGTGACCGGAATGGACATCCCCTGCTCGACCGTTGGGGGGGCGGTCAGCACGACCACCGGAGGGGTAGTGTCTGCCTGTGCCTGGACTACCACGGTTGCCTGGGCCTGGTCGGTGGCGCTGTTGCCGGTAAAGTCATCGGCCTTCACCGAGAACCCGACCGGCGCGCCATCCTGAAGCGTCGGCGACAGCGTCACGGTCACCGACGGGGTATCCTGGCTTGCCGTACCTACCTGGACGCCATCCAGGTAGAAGGTGAGGAGGGCAATTCCCTGGTCGTCGGCCGCGACTGCCGAAAGGATTATTCCGCTCCCCGGGGTGACCGTAGCCGGAGCCTTGAGGGAAACGGTCGGCGGGGTAGAGTCAGGAATTCCGACAATGGTTACCGAAGCAGCCGCCTCGGAACTGTTGCCGGCCGCATCGACGGCAACGGCCGTGAAGGCCACGACGGAACCGACCGGTTTCAGTGCCGGCAGGGTGAAATCATGATGATAGGGCGTGCCAGTGAAGCTCTTTACCAGCTGGCCGTCCACCAGCAGCCGGACCTCGGTCACACCGACATTGTCCGACGCGCTGGGAACGAGCGGGAATGAAGAGCCGGGGAGCGCCTCTTTGGGAACCGTGACGGAGACGCTCGGCGGGGTAGTGTCGGGAATCTTTACACTCAACTGCCGACTGTCGGTTCCCCCCTTGCCGTCGCTGACGCTTACCGATAGAGGATAGGCATTCCCTTCAGTTTCGACCCCCGGCAGCCAGCTGAGGGTACCGGACTGGCTGAGGGCCATACCAGCCGGCGCACCGTCGAGAAGAGAGAATGTGAGCGTATCGCCATCCGGATCAATGGCTGTGACAGGCGCAGTGTACGGCCTGCCGGAGTGACCGTCGGGGAGCGTGACAGTAGTGATGGTCGGCGGCCGGTTCGGCGCCGGGTTGACCGTTACGGTCGTCTGCGAAGGGGCACTGGCGGCTCCCTGGTTGTCGGTCACCGTCAGGGTAAAGGTGTAGGTCCCGACACCGAGCGCCAGCGTGGGGCCGGCCAGGTCGGCGGGCTTCGGGGTGCCGGCCCAGGCGTAGGACGCGATGGTCCCGTCCGGATCGGTGCCGCTACCGCCGAGCGTCACGTTCGCCGTCATCTCTCCTGACAGCAGCGTAACGGTCTGGTTCGGGCCGGCGTTGGCAGCGGGCGCCTGGTTCGGCGCCGGATTGACGGTGACAGTCACCTGCGAAGGGCCACTGACGGCGCCCTGATTGTCGGTCACCGTCAGGGTAAAGGTATACGTCCCGACACCGAGCGCCAGCGTGGGGCCGGCCAGGTCGGCAGGCTTCGGCGTGCCGGCCCAGGCATGGGACGCGATGGTGCCATCCGGATCGGTGCCGCTGCCGTTGAGCGTCACGTCCGTGGTCGTCTGGCCCGGCTGCAGGGTTATCGTCTGGTTCGGGCCGGCGTTGGCGGTGGGCGAGGCGTTGGTTGAGACCGTAACCGGGGTTCCGTATACGGCCACCGAGTAGTTGAACTTGGCAGTCATGGGACGGACGAACTTGAGGGAGACGGCTACCGAGGCCTGAGGCAATAAGGCACCATTGGCAAGTTTGGAACTGAGGTCATAGTAATACTTGCCGTAAGGACCGGTTCCCGGACCGGGAAGGGCATCGGGCATGGTCACCGCCCCGCCGCTGCTCACGATGCCGATTACGGCGTGGAGAGGCGACTGGATCGCTGACGAGGAACTGTTTGTAATCGTGACATCGACCGTATTCGTATAGGTCCTTGTCACGCTGTTCAGAGTCGTCTTCTGGTTGGCAGAAGTGACGGTAACCAGTTGGGTAACGTCCTGGGCCGCGATTGCAGGTGATGCGCAAAGTGCCGCAAATAGAGGCATGACGGATAACAATCGGTGAAAGACTCGTCCCAGACGATTCAAACCCTGGCCGTCCACAAACGCTCTGATTTTACTCATGGTTAGCTCCATACCGGGAGATGTTCGTTAAAAAAAACCGGGTTTCTGTATGAACTTTGCAAAATTGCCTTGGACATACAAGAACCCGGTTGTCAGCTGCTTGATTCGGTCGCTCTCAGTTCAACGATCACCGGCTACGTCCGGGTTCGCTTCCTCATCACGGCAAGACCTGCAAGACCTGCCCCGACGAGCAGGAGTGTTGACGGCTCGGGTACCGGTGCTGCGACGCTGTTGATCTGCACATTGTCGAGGTAAACGGTGCTGTCCGAGCTGAAATCCACAGGCAACCCGGTGATTGAATCCAGTATGGTGTTCTGGTCGACAAGGGTGAACCACGGCGTGACATCCGCATCTGCGATAAGCGTGAAGTCGTAGACGAGGTGATTCCAGGTTTGACCCGGGAAGACCGTGCTCGACAGATAGGTCGAGGTCCCTTGGGCGTCAACCTCAACGAGGGTATCGCTGCCGAGGGAAACGGTGAACAGGTCATAAAAGGTTCCATCGGGGAGATAACTCGAAAGCTCTGCCCTGAAGTCGACCTCGAACCGGTATGAGCCGGGCCCGGCGGGGAGGGGAGATTTGGCAAAGAGGAACGTATTGCCCGACGCGACGTCTACCATCCGGAGCGTACCGTCGTCTTGCACGGAAATACCGTCACTAAAGGACGTGTCCCACAGCGTAGAATCCAGCGTGGGGGATGAAAAATCCTCGCTGAAGATGGTATAAGCAGCTGCGCTGCCCATCCAGAAGGCTACGATGACGACTGACAGTAACAATCTGAAACATCCTTGCATGGCACTCTCCCGATACAGGTCTGTCGTGTTAACAACAACCCATTAGGCAACAAAAATTATTAATTTTACTGAATTTTTTAAAACAGCCGAGCCTTTTAATGAGAGCAATTATCATTCCATCAGCATTAACACGCTGATTTGCATGACATCTGCACCTGGCACAATTGGACAAATTACCATTCTGTAAAAAATTTCGACAACACGAGAGTCATATTGTGAGATCGTCCGGGTAAACATCAGGAGGTAGAGATAATGAGACTCCCCGGCCGCCTCTTCGGCGGCCGGGGGAGCGATCAGCGAGGGGATATCGGGGGAATGCTACTTGCGCACCGCGACGCTAACGTTCTTCACCACCATGTCCACGATCGGCAGTTGCGGCACCTTGTCCAGCCCATAAATCGCCTTCAGGTCCATATCCTTGGGAACCGCGCCGAGCAGTGCTTCGGCGACCTTCTGGTCGGCCTGGCGGTAGCGGAGTTTCACCTCCAGGGAGACCTGCTTCACCCCGGCAGGAGGAGCGATGCCGTAGAAGACATCCTTGTAGCCGCGGGGCGGAATCGTGTCGTGGCGGGAGAACGAGGTCACCACCCACGGGTCAATGGCGAAGTGAAAGTCTTTTCCCATCCCGTCCGAATTGAAGAGCCTGGCATCCTCGGGCAGGGTGCCATCGGGCTGCACCGTGCCGCTCGACAGCAGCAGTTCCCCTTTCTCGTCCCGGGCTGTCACCTCCAGCCACATCTGGCGCACATTGGTCAGCGACGTGGGGAGGTTGTGGCCGGCCCGCACATTCCTCACCCGCACCTTGAGCTCAGCCAGGCCACCACTCCGGTAAACCGGCTCGATGTCAAGTTCCGCAGCGCTCTTCAGCCGCTCCACAGCCATGTCGTACTGGGCCATGAGCCGCTTGGCCAACTGCTGGTCACCCGTCTTCTTGGCAGCACCGGCCGACAGATAGGTGAGGAGATAATTCACGCCGCTGAAGAAGTGCCGGTACTCGCCCCGGGTCGGTTTCCTGAAGGTGTCGGCCACCTCGCGGAAGGTCTTGATGTCCACCATGTGGCAGTCCTGGCAGAGGATGTCCAGTTGGGCGTACGGACCGTGCTTCCATTCGTTGTAGGTCTCTTCCAGCGGGAAGTGGGAGTCGTAGTGGTAGACCTGATGGCAGGAGGCACAGAGGTCGGCCTTCAGGTGAAAGGTCGTCTGCTCGCAGTCGTGGAACCCGCCGCCGCAGCCGGGGGAAGGCTTGAGCGGCCCCCTTTTCACCGGCTTGTCCTGCACCCCGGTGGTAAGGATCAGCGAGCCGTTCTCCGGTTCGTGGGAAGGGGTCTGCCAGTGGGTAACACCGCTCACCGAGTGACAGATATCGCAGGAGACGCCACTCAGGGCCATGGGGGAGAGTCCGGCCAGACCGGGGCCCTTGATCTCGCCCGTCACGACGCCGGCCGGCGAGTGGCACCCTTCGCACTGGCGGGTTATGTCGTGGCCCACCGCCTTGACTGCCTTGTTCAGCTCACCCTGGTAGATCGGGTCCTGGAACGCCAGGCTGTGCACCGAGCCGTTCCACTCCTGATACTGCTGCTGGTGACATTCACCGCAGGTCTTGGGGGGGGTGAACGGCACGGTTGACTTGTTCCACTTCAACAGCGATGGATAGTAGGGGTAAAAATCGCGATTGAATTCGAATACCGCAGGTTCGGCAGCAGCGGCCCCCGCCAGGGCAAGAAGGGCCAGGACAATGAAAGTTAACCGTTTGAATAAAGCGGACATAGTGGTCACCTCGCTGTTTGAAGTTTTGCTTTTCACCCCGAGCCCTGAGCCCTGAGCCCCGCCCCCCGAGCCTACTGGCGCAGGCTTCCGGGCGCAGTAATATGCTTGCCGATCGTCTCCATGATCCGGCGCGCATCTTCGTTTCCCTGCTCGACCGCCCTGAGGAACCAGCGGACACCTTCTTCCCGGTTGAGCTTGACCCCTATGCCGTTGTAGTAAAGGAGGCCGAGGGCGTACTGGGCCCTGTCGTGCCCCTTCTCCGCCGCTTTCCGATACCAGGCGGCCGCCTCTTTCGGATCTTTCCTGACCCCTTCCCCCTCCTCATAGAGGTGGCCGAGGTTATACTGGGCATCGGCCTCGCCCTGGATTGCCGCCTTGCGGAACCACTTGGCCGCTTCCTTGTAGTCCTGCCTGGTGCCATCCCCGAAATAGTGGAGCAGGCCGAGATTGAACTGGGCCGCACCTAGCCCTTTCTCAGCCGCTTTCCGATACCATTTGATGGCTTCCTTGGCATTTCGGGCAACCCCTTCGCCACGGTCATACAGGTACCCCACCTTGAACTGGGCCCTGACGAACCCCTTTTCAGCCGCCTTCCGGTACCAGGCAAGGGCATCGGTCAGGCGGTCCTGATTGAACCCCTCCCCCCCCCGCTCGTAGATCTGCCCCATACTGAACTGGGCGCGCACATTCCCCGCTTCGGCGGCCTTGCGGTACCAGATCATGGCCTCTTTCCTGTCCAGGGGAACCCCCTCCCCCTTCTCGTACAGTTCGGCCAGTTCTTCCTGGGCAACGGCGTGCCCCTGCTCCGCTGCCTTGCGGTACCACTTGGCAGCCTCGGCATGATCCTCCTTCATCTCCTTGGCCTGGGCATAGAGGCGGCCGGTCTGGAACTGGGCATCGGCAACCCCCTGTTCGGCCGCCTTGCGGAACCATTTCAGCGCCTCGCGCTTGTCGGCCTTGACGCCGTCACCAATGGAGAACGCATTTCCCAGGATGTACTGGGCGCGGCTGTGCCCCTGTTCGGCCGCCTTCCGGTACCAGCGCAAAGCCTCCTTCCTGTCCGCCCGCCGCACCCCCTTCCCGTCGGCACACATCTGGCCGAGCATGAAACTGGCCCTGGCGCTGCCGTCGATCCGGAACTCCCGGATGGCAGTGGCGAAATCACCATCCTCGTACGCCTTCATCCCGGCGGTGAAATCGGCCGAGGCCGTGCCGTCGGCACGGACTAAACCGCTCCAGAGGCAGACTGCAACAACAGCAAGCAGTAGAAACCGCATAGACTCCTCCATAATATCGAACCGTTGTCAGGTTCCCGACCACTATCAACGCCTTATTGGCCGACAGTGGCAAGGATGCGGGATTATAAACAATTAAACAAATGTCGTCAAACAAAGGTGAACGAGGCACTCCACGGTAGGAAAGGAGAAGACAGATTCCTAAGGAAGCGGCATCAAAGTTCGATGGTCATGCCGTCCCGGAGAAGCTCCAGATGCGGAATGCCGCAATGCGCCAGCTCGTCGCGAATCTGCTCGTAGTACTGCGGCTTGGGATGGGTGATGAAGATGCGCGGCGGGAGATCCCGGACCTTGGCCAGTTCCCCGGCCAGGAGCCGGCTCGTCAGATGCCCGGTGGTAAGGGCGAGTGCTGCCATCTCGTTGGGAAAGGAGACCTCCACCACCAGGGCATCCAGGCCGCTTGCCATTGCCCAGAGGCGATCGGTCGGGCCGGTATCGCCGCTGTACAGGAAAGAGCACCCGTCCCCACGGATGACATAGCCGACCGCCGGCACCGAATGATGCACCGGCACGGCTTCGACCGTATAGCCGGCCACGAGCAGTGGCTCGCCGGGAACGATATGCCGGTAGGCAATCGCCGGCATATCGCGGGTAGGTATGGTGCTGAAATCGGGCCAGAGGAGTCCGTTCATCAGGTGGTGCCGCAGAACATCGATGACTTCGGGGATTGCCAGAACCTGCAGGGTCTGCTGACGGTTGGCGACCACGATATTGTCCGCCAGGAAGGGAAGCCCGCGGACATGGTCCAGGTGGGCATGGGTCAGGAGAATATGGGTGATCCGTTCCTGTTCGGCAGCGGTGAGCACGGCACCGGTCGTGCCGGCATCCAGCAGGACTGTTCCGTCCAGGAGAAACGCCGGGGGATTGAAGCCGGGGAATTCGGCTCCAGCGCAACCCAGCACGCGGATTTTCATGAACGTTCCTCCCCAGATGCGGTTACTTCAATACGCCCCAATTAAACCAGATCCTGCCTGTCCGTCAACGGCAGAAAGACTATCTCGTCATACGGACGTGTCAAGCCTTGTGCAATGCGGGCTTTTTGCTATTGTTAACAGACGCCGCCGCCGGCTGACACCAAAAAGGAGAGGCCCCTGCCGTGAACACCGACACCGAACAGCTCCGGAAACAGCTTGAATACCGCAAGCGGTTCATGGAGAAGATCAACGAGATCCATTCGGCAGTAAATCTGAACACCATCCTGCTGGAACTGAAGGACAGCATTGCCGGCCTGTTCGAGGCGGAGCGGATTACCATCTACGTTGCCGACAGCCGGCGGGGGGTACTTGTATCCCGGGTGAAGAGCGGCGACGAGATCCAGCAGATTGCGGTACCGATCGACCAGAACAGCCTGTCCGGCTGCTGCGCAGCCATCGGCACTATCGTCAACGTCCGCGATGCCTACGACGACCACGAGCTGACCATGCTCAACAGCAACCTCCGCTTCGACAAACGCTGGGACCAGAAGAGCGGCTTTCGCACCCGCCAGGTCCTCTGTGTCCCGATGAAGTTCAACAACGTGCTGATCGGGGTCATTCAACTTATCAACAAGAAGACCGGCGACTGCTTCACCGATGCCGATGCGGGGTATGCTGCCGAACTGGCCGCCTCGCTCTCCATCGCCATCACCAACATCCATCGCCTCAGCGCCTCGGCCAAGCTGATCAGGCAGAATACCCGCTATCACTATCTGCTGAACAAGAATCTGCTGGAGGAACAGGCTATCCAGAAGGCATCGGCCCACCCGGACGTTGCCAAGCTCGGCCTCGATCTGGTTCTCCTGCGGGAATGCGGTATTCCCCGGGAAGAGCTGGCCAAGAGCCTGAGCCTCTATTACGGTGTCGAATTCGTCCAGTTCGATCCGGAACTCCCCCGCCTCGACGAGATCCTGGAGAGGATCAGGCCGGAGCGGCTGAAAAAAGAGCGCTGGGTCCCGGCCAAGATCGAAAACGGCATCCTGCTCGTGGCCATGGAGGACCCGACCGACCTGGGAAAGCAGGACCTGATCCGCTTCGTCTATCCCGAGTATAAGAGGATCAATTTTGTCGGCGGTTTCCGTGACGATATCGAACGGTTCATCGACCACTTCTATCGGCTGGAAACAACCAGCCAGGCCGGCTCGAGCAGCATCAACGAGATCCTCAGCAAGCTGGACAGCTCGGACGAGCCTGATGTCGAGCAGGAGGTACAGAAGGTCTCGGAACAGGACAGCGCCATCGTGCAACTGGTCAACAAGATCATTTATGACGCCTATCACGCCAAGGCGTCGGACATCCACATCGAGCCGTATCCGGGCAAGAACGACGTGCTGGTGCGGATCAGGATCGACGGCCGCTGCAAGGTCTACCAGCGGATCCCGTACAAGTACAAGTATGCCCTCACCTCGCGCATCAAGATCATGTCAGGGCTGGATATCGCCGAGCGGCGCAAGCCCCAGGACGGCAAGATCGATTTCAAGAAGTTCGGCCCCATCGACGTGGAGCTCAGGGTCGCCACCCTCCCCACCGCCGGCCAGCTGGAGGATGTGGTCATGCGGATCCTGGCCTCCGGAGAACCGCTCCCGTTCGACAAGCTGGGACTCACCGAACGGAATACCACCCTGTTCGAAGAATCGATCAAGAAGCCGTACGGCCTGATCCTGGTGGTCGGTCCCACCGGCTCGGGCAAGACCACCACCCTGCACTCGGCCGTGGCCCGGATAAACGATCCCGAGACCAAGATCTGGACCGCCGAGGACCCGGTGGAGATCACCCAGAAGGGTCTGCGTCAGGTGCAGGTGAACGCCAGGATCGGCTTCACCTTTGCCGCGGCCCTGCGCGCCTTCCTGCGCGCCGACCCGGACGTGATCATGGTCGGGGAGATGCGGGACGAGGAGACCACGGCCATGGGGATCGAGGCGTCCCTCACCGGTCACCTGGTCTTTTCCACCCTCCACACCAATTCGGCCCCGGAAACGGTCACGAGACTCCTGGACATGGGGATGGACCCCTTCAGCTTTTCGGACGCCATCCTCTGCATCCTGGCCCAGCGGCTCGCCCGACGGCTCTGCAGCGACTGCCGGGAGCTCTACACGCCGACGCCACAAGAGATCGAGGAGATCATCAGCGAGTACGGCCCCGAGGAGTTCGGCCGGACCGGGATCAATGCAGCCGCCATCACCCTGGCCCGGCCGGTCGGCTGTCCGAAATGCACCGAATCCGGCTACCGCGGCCGGCTGGGGTTGCACGAGATCCTCGCCGGCACGGACGAGATGAAGAGCCTGATCAAGAAGAAAGGTGAGGTAGAGCTGATCCGCCAGCAGGCCATCAGGGACGGCATGACCACCCTGAAGCAGGACGGGATTCTCAAGTGCTTCCAGGGAGTGACCGACATCAAAGAGGTAAGGAGAGTCTGTATAAAATAAGGCTCACGGTCTGAGGCCCTGGAAGAGTTCCCCGAGCCCCGAGCCCCGAGCCCCGAGCCGCCATGCCCAAATTCACGCCATCACAGAACGTTACCATCTGGCGCACCCTGATCGGGACCGCCATCACTGCCCTGGTGGCGGGACTCATGCTCTGGCAGTTCCCCCCCCTGGAACAGCTTGAGGCAAAACTCCTGGATGCCCGCTTCAAGCTGCGGGGGGTGCAGGCCCCTCCCGACGCGGTCGCCGTTGCCGCCATCGACGAAAAGAGCCTGCAAAAACTGGGGCGCTGGCCCTGGCGGCGGCAACTGCTGGCCCGGCTGGTCGACCGGCTGGGCGATGCCGAGGCAGCGGTCATCGCCTTTGATGTGCTGCTGAGCGAGCCCGACCCGGACGACGAACTCCTGGCCGCAGCCATGGAGCGGGCCGGCACCGTCATCCTCCCGGTCGCCTTCTCCTTTACGCCGGCCGCGGCCGGCTCCGCAAACAGCGACATAACCCGGGCCGCCTATGCCTCTGTCAGCAACCGGCACCGTTTTGCCGGGTTCGCGCCCATCACGGCACAGACCCTGCTCACACCGGCACCGCAGCTCACAGCCAGCGCCATGGCACTGGGGCACATCACCATGCTCCCGGACCGGGACGGCACCATGCGCTGGGAGGCGCTGGTCATCGGTTATGGCGACCGGTTCTTCCCCCCCCTCGGAGTACCGGCAGCAGCCGCGTTTCTGGGCATCCCCGGCCAACGGCTGAAAGTGGACGCGACCAGGGCGGTCGAGATCGGCCGGGTCGCCATCCCCACCGATGGCTGGGGCCGCACCGTGATCAACTATTACGGCCCTGGCGGCTCCTTTCCCACCTACTCCATCTGCGACATCCTGGACGGCACGGTCGCGCCTGAGCAACTGCAGAACAGGATCATCCTGATCGGTGCCACCGCCGCCGGTGCCTACGACCTGCGGGTCACCCCCTTCAGTGCGGCCATGCCCGGGGTGGAAAAACACGCCAGCATCATCGCCTCGATCCTCGACCGCTCGTTCATCAGACAGCCGCCGCGCTGGCAGGAGTTGACCCTGCTGATCGTTTCCGGCCTGGTACTGACCCTGGTGCTGAACCGGCTGCGGCTCATCGGCGCGGCTGTCACCACCGGCCTCATGCTGGCAGCGCTCTTTCTCGCAAATTACCTCCTGTTCGTAAAGTACGGCATCTGGTTCAACCTGGCCTACCCGGCCAACAACCTGCTCTATGTCTTCATCGGCATCACCGCCTTCAACTATGCCGTGGAGGAACGCCGCGCCCGGAAGATCCGCGCCATGTTCTCCAGCTACGTCACCCAGAGCCTGGTGAACGAACTGATAGAAAACCCCCAGCTGGCCAGGCTCGGCGGCGAACGCCGGGAAGTCACCATCCTCTTTTCGGACATCCGGAACTTTACCGGTTTTGCCGAGCAACACAGCCCGGAAGAGGTGGTGGTGCTCCTGAACGAATACCTGGGCGCCATGACCGACGTGATCCTGAAATGGAAAGGGACCCTGGACAAGTTCATCGGCGACGCCATCGTGGTCTTCTGGGGAGCCCCGCTTCCCGCGGACAATCATGCGGAGCTGGCGATCCGCTGTGCCCTGGAGATGCAGGATACCTTGAATGCCCTCAGGCAACGGTGGGAAGCCGAAGGGAAACCGCCTCTGTCATCGGGCATCGGTATCAACACCGGCGAGGTGCTGGTGGGAAATATCGGGGCTGAAGGGAAGAAGATGGACTACACGGTCATCGGCGATGCGGTGAATCTCTGTTCACGGATCGAGGGACTGACCAGACATTACCCCCACTCGCTACTGGTAACCGAGCATACGGTGGCACGGCTGCAGCAGGGGGGAGTCAGCGGGATCAATGTGACGGGGGTGGACAGGGTGATTGTCAAAGGCAAGGAGCTGCCGGTCGGCATCTTTGCCGTTGAGCCCCTCCCCGACCGGCACGCAGCGTCAAGCTTCACGGAGTGCCCGCCGGGGGAACCGGCACGATGGCTGGAAAAATAAGGGGCACGGCGTACCGTGCCCCTAAAATTCATTTCTCCCCCCAGCGGGGGGAGGCAGGAGGGGGGATGCATCACTTCACCAGCCCGGCCGCCATGCCGCTGATCGTCCCCGTTCCCGCATTATAGCTGCCGGCCGCCAGTCCGGTCATATTGATATTCGTATGCCCTCCGACCGTCCCGCTGACCGGACCGCTCACCTTTCCCTGCCATGTGCCGCCGCTAAACGAGGACATGGTGAAATTCGCCTGGACCCCTGACGCGTTGCTGCCGGCAATCTGGTTCAGAGTGATCGTCCCTGCAGCAATGGGGTTACCGGCGTAGTTGCCACCCACGGAGCCGGTTGCCCAGACAGTGGGACGACCGCCGGTCGTTGGCGCCAGGAACTTGACCCCGGCCATGTTCACCGCAAGGGTGTCGCCGGCCACACCACCGCTGCCGCTGAGATCGGCGCTCCCGATCTCGAAGGCCGGGATGTTGAGCCGCTGGAGGGTAGCCTGGCCCGCGGCGGTTGAGGCTAGGCTGACAATCCTGGCCGCATCGAGCCAGGCGCCGCTCATCACCATCTGCCAGGTAAAGCCCACGGGATCGAAGGTCCCGACCGTCTCGCCGACGACGATCCCGGCCCTGGGAGTGGCTGAGATGTCGGCAAAGGCGAAGGTCGCGAACCCACCGTTCCTGTGGGTGACGGGATCCCAGGAGTTCCCGAATACCCCCCCCTCCAGCATGATCGTTCCCCCCGGACCCGAGATGGGAAGCTTCCAGAGGTTGTCGGTCGTACCGCTGTAGGTGCCGCTCCGGGTGAACCGGGCGATCCCCCAGTCGCTGATTCCGGCAATGGCCCGCATCTCTAAGCTGTCCAATCCCCCCGAAGCGGGGGTGAGCAGGCCGCCCGTACTGAAATCGCCGGGGAACAGGGAGGCCAGCGGGGTAGTTGCGGTGGTGATCCCGGCGGCCTGGTTGAGAGCGGTTGCGGCGATCGGCGACGTCGCGGCCAGCTCGGTTGGGAGGATACCGCCATGGGCGTCGACAGTAAGGCTCTGCTGGTCCACGAAGCCGTCCAGCCCCCCCAGGAGGATGCCGGCGTGGCCGGCCGGATCGATGTAGAGGCCGGAGAACCGTGTCGTCAACTGTTGAAACGGGGGTGGTACCGGGACGTTGTTGTTCGCCCCGCTCAGATAGGCCCAGTAGGCGCCGCCGTCCCTGGTGGTCCCGGTATTGCTGATCCGGTCGTATGACGAAAGGTCGCCGATCAGGAGCTGACCGGAAGAGGTGAACGGGGCGCTCAGGACACCGGTCAGGGTGACCTCGGTAAAGCTGGACTTGGTGGTGTTCCAGAGGGAGATACCCCCCAGAAGCCCGGTCAGCTGGCTCTCCGTGGCATAAGCGGGGGGAGGGCCGTTCGTGAGGGAACGGAAGTCGGCCTGGCCGAATCCCCCGCCGATCCTTGCCAAATGGGTCAGGGGGTGCCCAGTTCCCGCCGCGGTTCCGGCAAAGGTACCGGCCGAGAAGGTGCCGGCAGCGATGCCGTCGAATGAGCTCTGGAGAAAGCCGCCGGTCCCGAGCGGAATGGTGCCCATCCCTTCGATCTCCCCGAGCCAGACACTCTGCCCGGTCAGGGGGCTGGTCCCGGCATTGAGGAGATGGAACTTGCCACTCACTGCCCCGGTGCCGTCGGTCAGTGGCACGGAACTGTGCAGCTGCAGGGAACCGCTGTAGCTGCCGCTGACCGCGTTTGTGGCCCAGAGGGTGACCGGGTCCCCGGCCGCATGGGCGAAGAACCGGATGCCGGATGCGTTGACCGACATGGCGGAGGTTGCGCCCGAAAGGATCAGTCCGGCTACCGGCGTCACAGGGAAGCCGAGTTGCTGGGCCAGGGTGAGGTTGGTGAGGAAGGTGCCGGTTTCCAGCCAGCTCCCGGTGGCGATGGCCCCGAAGGTTCCGGCCCCGGTGTTGGCCGTCCCGATGAGGGTACCGGTCATTACCCGGGTCCGGCCGGCGTTCCAGTCACCCCAGACGCCGTACGAGGTACCGGTCAGCCTGCCGTCGGCGCCCCAGGCCCCGATGGAGGAGATCTCGGACAAGTTCTCCACTGAGGGGGGGGAAGCTGCCGTAGCCCCCCATTCGGCGTCGCTCATCAGGACGAATCTGCTGCCCGGTGCCGCATAGGCACCGAACGACTCCAGTTGCCAGATACCGAAGCTGGGGTCGCTCTTCAGAAAGGAGAACTCCCCCTTGTCCCCGCGGTCGGACATGCTGCCGAGGGTATTGAACGACGGATCGAGAAAGCCGCCCTCGCTCTCCGGGCCGAAGCTCGAAGAGGCATTTTGGCTGGTAACCGGCACATCGACCGTGACCAGTTCGTTCTGCCACCAGGGATTAGCCAGGGTGGCAGGGACAATACCGATGGCCGGATTGATCTCGATGCTCCGGGCACTCCCGTCGGCCGTCCAGTTACCGGTTGCCGCATCGATCAGGCCGGTCGGGGCCGCGGCCCCGCCGGAGCCGAAGTCTCCCCGGATGATCCCTGCCCGGCCGGTGGGGTCGACGTAGATGGCCGTCAATTCACCCTGTACCAGCCCGAGCGCGGGACGGTCGATCCCGGCCAGATAGCCGTAGATCCCCCCGCCGTCGGGGGTGACGCTCGTCCCGGCTGCTTTGTCGCCAGAGGTCAGGCGCTGCTGCCAGTAGTGGGGAACCGTTCCGCCGCCGGCGAACGCTGCCGAGGTTCCCCGGACCTGAAGCGGGACGGAAGTCCCTGACCATGGGGCCTGCATCAGGCCGACCTGACCGTTCACATCCCCCGGGGAGTTGATCAGGAGGAGGTTGGAGTTGGGATCGATGGTGTTCTCCCTGACGAGCAGGGTTGCCACGACAGGGAGGAGGGCGAAAGGCTGGGCGGTGCTGCCAGAGGAGGTGGTAGTGCCACTGGTGCCGGTCGTGGTGTTGGTTTCCGCGACGGGAGCGTTGGGATCGGTGACGGGAGCGTTGGAAACAGGGGGAGGGACGCTGGGATCAGTGGTGAAGATGGTCTCACTGAGGCTGGGCGTAACGAGGCCGCCGGAGCTGGCCATTTGCTCTTCAATTTCCCCTTTCACCTGTTCGGTTTCGGTTATCGGTGGCGTTTCCTCCTCCTTGCCTGGACTGTTGGTGGTGCCGGTGGTCGCTAGAACTGATTTTTCCTCTGCGGTCTTCATCAGAATTTGTATGGGCGGCGCGGTCGGTGTCGTCACTGCCGGCATAGCGGTGGGAAGGTCGGCGACAGTCACCGGAGGTGCATAGGATGGCGGCCCTGACGGCGGGGCTGCGGCTGCCGGTGCCGCGCCGGGAGTGGCGGACGGGGAATCAGTGGAGCTCTTCTGAGGGGAGGAAGCGGTGCCGGCGGCGGCAGCTCTTTCTCCGCCGGTCGGAGCGGCTTCGCCGCCCGCCTTGCCGGACGGCGCCTGATCCGGCGTGTTCCCCGCCGCCCCAGCCGGCTTCTGCGGTTCTCCAGCGGGTTTCCCGGTCGGGCCGCTCGCCTTTTCCTCTTTCTTGGCAGGGGCCGGGGTCACGTCCCGGTCGTGCAGCTGCAGTTCGGCCGGCGCAGCCGGTCGTGGGGCCTGTGGGGGGCGCCGCTCGCCGACCGTCGTTGTCGCGCCGGCCGGCACGGTCACCAACTGCTGCGGCAGGCTGGCGTTGTAGGTATAGACCTTCCCCTCCCGGACCACCACCCCGGTCACGTTCCGGTCGTGGAAGACGAAGAAGTTGGTCCCCCGCACCCCGGCAACGGCGTTGGGTGTATGGATCTCGAACCGCTTTGCCCCCCCCTTCTCCTCCTTCGCCTTCGGCGGCACCACCGCCTGCACCTTGCCGCGGGGGAGCCTGAGGGTCCTCTTGTCCCCTTCGTCAGTGCCCAGGTACTGGCTGATGTCGATGCGGGTCCGCGGGGCGATCTTCAGGAGGTTCCCGTCCTTGAAAGCGATCTCGGCCCGGGAGTTGGACCTGGTGCGGACGAAATCCCCCACCTGCACCGCATCGCCGGCCTTGACCGCAACAGCCGGCAACGCCCCGTCGCGCATGACGTCCACCGAGCCCTCCACCTCCCGGAACGTGCCGACCGGCACACCCGCCCAGACGCACGTGCCGCCGATGAACAGCACCATCGCACAAGAGATCGCAACCAGCGTCGACTGCACAGCAAACTTCCGCATCATCCGTGTCATGATCGTACCCTCAGAACTGATACTCGATGCCCGCCGTCACGGTGTTGCGGCGGTAGTCGTAGATGGGAATGTTGGAATCTGACCGCGTGAAACCGTACGAAACCGTTACATCCAAGCCGGGAGTGGCAGTCCAGGTTACCCCGGCCGAGGCGCTGTAGATGGTGTCGTCGCGCTCCACGCCGGACAGGGTGTGGATGTGGAGGTATTCCTGCCAGAAGAGGTCGCCCCCCAGGTTCGCCTTGACTTTCGCCGCCAGGGGGAGGAGGAGGCCTATGCTCCCCCGGTGCCCGGCGTTGTCCCAGTTGCTTCCCGAAGCGTCGTCATAGCTGTACTCGTAGCGTGCCGACGCCACCCCCTCACCTTCGGCAAACGTGGCCATGTAGCCGCCGGAAACGGTGAAGATGTCCGCATCCCGGTCCTCGTCAGGGATGAGGGGATCCTGCAACATGGCGCGCCGGCCATAGCCGGCCGACAGCTGGCAGAGCATCCCCGGAGCCGCCATCAGCGAGAGGGTGGGCCGGACCGAGCCGAGCACCAGGTAGTTCTCCTGCTTCAGCATGACGTGGGTGGCGGAGAGGGGGAGGGTCAGGGCGCTGGTGCCGAACTCCATCCCCGGCACCAGGGCAAGGGACTGGCTGATGGTGTTGTGGGTATCGTTGGAACCATAGGTGGTGCTGTTCAGGAGGTACTGACTGTTCAGGAGCCAGCCGTTGCCGAGCCGCGGCGCGTACTCGGCGCGCACGGTGGCCACCATGCCGCTGTCCTCCTCCCCGGAGAGCTCCACCCCGGGAATCGTGGCCGACGGTTTGGCGATGACGTTGTCGTCATACAGATAGGCAAGGCCGATTGCCAGGCGCCAGGGGCGTTCGCCAGCCAGTATCCGGCTGAACGTCTGGTCGTACTCCCTGGCCAGGGTTGCCAGGTCCGATTTCGGGTCCTGGGCGATGAGCGCGCGCAGGCTCTTTTGCGCCCCTTCCAGGTTGCGCTGCTTCGCCTGCACCATGGCGGTCTGCAAAGCACTCGCCTGGGCAAGGGTGGCATCACGCTCGACAGCGGTCCGCCAGGCAGCCAGGGCCTCGTTGTCCGCCCCTTGCGCCGCCAGAACGAGCCCCTCCAGAAAGGCGATCGAACCGGTCTTGAGTCCCGTCCGTTCGGCCCGGTCTATCAGCTTGCGGGCCTCGGCGTAGTCCCCGGCGCGATAGAGGGACTCGATCAGCTCCGGGTAGGCATCCAGCACCGGCGGCTCCAGGGAGAGCGACCGGCGGAGTTCGCCGATCGCCCCCGGAGAGTCACCGGTCTGCTTGAGCGCCATGCCGAGGTAAAAAGCGGCGAGCGAGGAGGTGGGACGCTGCTTTCTGGCCTCGGAGAGGGACAATACCGCCTCCTCGAACCGCTCCGCGCGATAGTCGGCAATCCCCTCCTGCAGGGATGCGTCCTCCGCCCGGCACAAGGCCGGCATAACGATGAGTGCCAGAAGAACCAGTGGCACGATACGTTTCATAGTACCTCCGCACGCAGCAGATAGTTGTTCAAACCGAATGTATCGGGTGAGGGATGGGCCTTCTGATTCGTATCGGCAAGGAAGGGGAAAACGTTAGGGATGAATCGTGATCGGTTGAAACTTCGAGGGATTCAGCAGACGCTGTCGTCGGCCGGAGAAAGATTGATCTACCGGCGCCTGCCGTGAACGGCGCCGGCTATTTCTTCATGTCGATGCCGTAGCTCTTGATCTTCCGGTGCAGGTTGCTCCGCTCCAGCTCTATCGCCTCGGCGGTCCTGCTGATGTTCCACTGGAACTCTTCCAGTTTCTGGATGATAAACTCCTTCTCGAACTCCTCCCGTGCCACGCGCAGCGATGGGAACTCCAGCATGGAATCCAGCCTGGAGCCGCCCTGGGGACGGCCGGCCGGGGCGGTGACCAGGTAGTCGGGAAGATGATTCGGGGTGATGGTGTTTCCCGGCGCCATGATCACCAGACGCTCAATCAGATTTTTCAGTTCCCTGATGTTCCCCGGCCAGTCGTAGGCTTTCAACAGTTCCATGGTTTCCGGAACCATGACCTTGGGCTCGCGCCCCTCGCGTCGGCAGTAGAGGTCGAGAAAATGGCCGGCCAGCCGGGGAATATCGTCACTGCGCTCCCGAAGCGGCGGCACCACGAAGGGAACGACGTTGAGACGGTAGTAGAGGTCCTCCCGAAAGGCACCGCTCCGGATCTCGTCTTCGAGTACCTTGTTGGTGGCGGCAATGATCCGCACATCCACCTCGATGGTCCTGGTGCCGCCGACCCGTTCGAATTTCCGCTCCTGGAGAATGCGCAGGACCTTGGCCTGGGTCTTGAGGGACATGTCGCCGATCTCGTCCAGGAAGATCGTCCCGCCGTCGGCCAGGTCGAATTTTCCCTTCTTCTGGGCCAGTGCGCCGGTGAACGCCCCTTTCTCGTGACCGAACAGCTCGCTTTCGATCAACTCTTCCGGTATGGCCGCGCAGTTGATCTCCACGAACGGCTTGGCCCGCCGCAGGCTCAGCGAGTGTATGGCACGGGCCACCAACTCCTTGCCGGTGCCGTTCTCGCCGGTAATGAGCACCGAGGCGGCTGTTTCGGCCACCAGTGCGATATGTTCCTTGAGCTGGAGCATGGCCGGGGTCTCGCCGATCATCTCCAGGTCACCCAGGACCATGCTCCGCAGAGATGTGTTCTCTTCGGCCAGGCGGGTCATGCCGAGGGCGTTTCTGACGGTGACCAGCACCTTTTCCAGGGAAAGCGGCTTTTCGATGAAGTCAAAGGCCCCCAGTTTGGTCGACCTGACTGCCGTTTCGATGGTGCCATGGCCGGAGATCATGACCACCGTCAGACCCGGATTTTTCTCCTTCAACCGCTGCAGCGTCTCCATCCCGTCCAGCCGGGGCATCCAGATATCCAGGAGGACCAGGTCCGGCAGTTCGGTCTCGATGGCGGCCAGGGCCTCCAGGCCGTCCACGGCAAAGACGGTCCGGTATCCCTCGTCTTCCAGGACCCCGGCCAAGGAGGTTCTGATGCTCTCCTCGTCATCTACGATCAGGATGGTTGCGCTCATTGAATTAATTCCTCATCCCTCACCCACGACTCCTCACGGTTTCTTGAGCCCGAGCTCGCCGGCCAGCGCCTCCCAGGCCGGCAGGCTCCGCCGGATCATCTCCGGATCGACACAGTAGGCGATGCGGAAATATCCCGGCGCGCCGAACCCCGCTCCCGGCACCAGGAGGATATGGTGTTTCTGGGCCGCCTTGACAAAGGCAACGTCATCGGCAAGCGGCGACTTGGGGAAGAGGTAGAAAGCGCCGTCCGGCTTCACCATCCGAAACCCGAGGCCGGTCAGGCTGTCATAGAGCAGGTCGCGTTTGGCCTGGTATGCGCCGATATCCACCGACTCGTGCTGGAGTTTCGCTACCAGCCGCTGCATGAGGGCCGGGGCATTGACGAACCCCAGGGTCCGGTTGCAGAAGATCGCCCCTTCCATGAACAGGTCGATGTGGGTCATGCGGGGGTTGGCAGCCAGGTAGCCGATCCGCTCCCCGGGCAGGGCCAGGTCTTTGGAGTGGGAGGTGACGATGATGGCGTTGTCCACGTACGGGAAGATGTTCGGCACCTGCTGGCCGTTGTAAGCGATCCGGGCATACGGTTCGTCGGAGATGACATAGATCTGCCGCTCCAGCTCCCGTTCCTTGCGCTGGATCAGCTCCCCCAGCTGTTGCAGGGTTTCGGCCGGATAGATCACACCGGTCGGGTTGTTGGGGGTGTTGATGATGATCGCCCGGGTCTTCTCGTTGATTGCCTCTGCCAGGGCCGGCAGTTCCAGCTGGAAGGTGTCGCGGTCGGTCCAGACCTCGCGGGGAACCCCACCGTGGTTGTCGATGTAGAATTTGTACTCCACAAAGTGCGGGGTGAGGATGATCACCTCCTCGCCCGGGTTGAGCACGGTCTTGAGGACGACGTTCAGGGCGCCGCTCGCCCCGCAGGTCATGACCACGTGGGATGCTCCGACCGGCAGGCCGGAGGCCTCGGCCAGCACGGCCGCCACTGCGGCCCGGGTCTCTTCGTAGCCGGCGTTGTTCATGTACCGGTGCATACCGGGAAGCGGCTCATTGGCCAGTTTCCTGAACTCCTCGTCGTAGCGGGCCGGCGGCTCGATGTTGGGGTTGCCCAGGGTGAAGTCGTAGACCTTCTCGGCGCCGAACTGGGCGCGGAGACGCTCCCCCTCTTCGAACATCTTCCTGATCCATGAGGCGCTCTCGATGAAGTTCTGTATCTTGGTGGCAATGGCCATGAATCCCCTCCTCGCACGTGGTCTGAGACTTTTAGCATAGAAACTGCCCGGGGGGCAAGGCAAAGGAAGAGCCCGAGAAAACGCTTTACATACGGCAAGGTAACGTCTAAACCTTGACAAGGCATCTGAAACGCAGAGACGCAGAGACGCAGAGCAAAAACAATGAGTTATCGCCAAAGACTGCACCCTGAAGCCGATGGGGGCATGGCCTGACAAGTTCTCGATTTTCTCTGCGTCTCTGCGTTAATGAGAACAGAATGACTCCATATTTCATCAGCCACATCAGGAGAACCGTATGACCAGCAACAACGACCGCTTCAACCGTGCCATGACGATCATGCGCCGCCTGCGGGCGCCCGGCGGCTGCCCCTGGGACGCGGAGCAGACCCACGACTCCCTCAAACGATACCTGGTGGAAGAGTGCTACGAAGTGATCGAGGCAATCGACACCAGGGATGACGCGCTCCTCAGGGAGGAGCTGGGAGACCTGCTCCTCCAGCCCCTCTTCCACGCCGCCATCGCCGAGGAGCGCGGGGCATTCACCATCGACGATGTCCTGGAAACCCTGGCCGACAAGCTGGTCCGTCGCCATCCCCACGTCTTCGGCAACGAAGAGATCCGGACCAGCGACGAACAGGTGGCCAACTGGGAAAAGATCAAGAAAGAGGAAAAGGGGGAGGAACGGCGTTCAGCCCTGGCCGGGGTGCCGCCCCATCTGCCAGCCCTGCTAAAGGCACAGAAGATCACGGAAAAGGCGGCCCGGGTCGGCTTCGACTGGGAGCACGTGGATCAGGTCTTTGCCAAGGTCCTGGAAGAGCTCCACGAACTGGAGGAGACCCTGACGGACCGGAACCAGGAGCGGATGGAGGCGGAGCTGGGGGACCTGCTCTTTGCCATCGTCAACCTGGGACGGTTTCTCTCGGTGAACCCGGAGGATGCCCTCGGAAAGACCATTGCCCGCTTCACGACCCGCTTCGCCCACGTGGAGGAGACCCTGCACGGTCGGGGGGTCAACCTGAAGGACGCCACGCTGGACGAGATGGAAGCGCTCTGGCAGGAAGCGAAGGAGAAGGAAAAGACGGAGTCAGAATAGACTCAGGCAACGGTATCCATAACCCCTCCCGGCCTCCCCTTAGCTTAAGGGGAGGGGGAATTCCATTCCACGCGTTTATCTTTCACCGCTTCTCAGCAGCGTCCGCCCCACCCACTGGGTGGCGAACTGCCAGGAGATCCGGCCGCTCCGGTCCCCCTTGGCATGGGACCAGTCGATCGCCTCCTTCTCCACGTCCCTGTTCCAGACAAACGGGCAGTTGTTCTGCTGGCAGAGTCGCTCCAGCCACTGCCGGGTGACCTCCACGTACTGGTCCTGGGAAAACGGATGGAAGCCGACCCAGAGGCCGAACCGGCCGGAGAGCGAGATCTTCTCCTCCACTGATTCGCCATGATGGATCTCGTTGTTCACCAGCATGGCCCCCCGGTTGTCGCTCTCGTACTCGGGGAGAAGGTGGCGCCGGTTGGAAGTGACGTAGATCAGGACGTTCTCGGGCGGGGCATAGACCGCACCGTCAAGGGCGCTCTTCAGGACCTTGTAGCTGGATTCGCCGGTCTCGAACGAAACATCGTCGGCAAAGACGATGAACCGGTACGGCTCGCTCCTGATCTGGTCGACGATGTCGGGCAGGTTGACCAGATCGCTCTTGTCCACCTGCACCACCCGGAGCCCCTGCGGTGCGTAGGTCTGGAGGAGAGCCCGCACCAGGGAGGACTTCCCGGTCCCCCTTGTCCCCCAGAGAAGGATGTTGTTGGCCGGATAACCGGCCAGGAACTGGCGGGTGTTCTCCTCGACCACCTGTTTCTGGCGGTCGATTCCCAGCAGGTCGTCCAGACTCATGGACGCAAACGACATGATCGGATCCAGGAAGCCGCTGAATGAGCGGCGACGCCAGTTGGCCGCCGGACAGGTCGACCAATCAAGTGGCGTGACCGGTCTCGGCAGGAGCTGCTCCACCGCCGTCAGAACCCGCTGCAACTGTGCCTTCAATTCTTCATCCAGCATGACCCTTCCCCTCTCTCTGTCGATCGGCTGCTGCCGGACCGGCAAATTAACGTATTTTCAACGAAAACGGCTCTTTTCCACAAAATCTGTGGAAAATCTGTTGATAACCGTGTGGACAACCTTGGAAACGGTTACGAAAAATGGCCCTTTTCACTAACTGCCCAAAATGTACGCACAAAATATTACCAATATTTTCAACAAGTTTTACCATGCATTGTAGTTCTGCATGGTTAGCTGAAAGGCAGTGGTGGGGGGAGGCAACAAAAGACTCCGAAAAGGTCAACGGTCTGTGCATAACCGGTCCTAAAACCTCCAGCATCACGGTAAGTTAGAAGAGCCTCGTTTTGTCCGGTCAGCATCGCCCCAGTTTTCTCCGTACGAGAGCCAGCAGTTCCACCGCCTCGCCGCTTTTCAGCATTCCCGCCACGAGCAGGAACAGGCCGGCACCGACGATAACCGTCCCCCCCATCACCCCGGCATGGACCAGCTTCTGTCCGTGGAGCGACCAGTCCGTCAGCCCCATCAGCCACCACGTAACGATCCCCATGGGGAGGGAGGCGGCCAGCGCCTTCAGGCCGGCACCGGCAATGGCCCGGCCGCCGAAAGGCCCGATCTTGCGCCGCAGGAGCCAGGCGAGAAGGGAGAAATTCGCCAGGGCCGAAAGGCTGGAGGCAAGGGCCAGGCCGGCATGCTTGAGCGGCCCCATGAGCAGCAGGCTGAAGAGGACATTCAGCAGGAACGCCACAAAGGCAGTCACAACCGGGGTACGGGTATCCTTGAGGGCGTAAAATGCCGGAACCAGCACGCGTACCAAGGCCACCAGCGAAAGTCCGGTGGAGTAAGCGGCAAGGGCCTGGGCACAATTCTGGGCCTTGGCAAAGTCGAATTCCCCCACCATGAAGAGCAGGCTGAAGATGGGGGTGGCACAGACCAGCAGCCCCACGGTTGCGGGAATGGTTATGAACAGGGTGAGGCGCAGGCCGAAGACCAGGGACTCCTTCATGGCAGTCATGTCCCCCTCGGCGGCCTGCCGGCTGAGAGACGGCAGCACCGCCTGGGCCACGGAGACGATGAAGATCCCCTGGGGAAACTCGAAGAGGCGCTGGGCGTAGTAGAGATAGGAGACACTCCCCTGGGGAAGGAAAGAGGCCAGGATATTGCCGACGGTGATGTTCAGGTAGTAGACCCCCACGCCGAAAATCGACGGCCCCATGAGGAGCACGATCCGCCTGACCGCCGGATGGCCGAAGGCAAAGCGGAGACGGATCGGGAACCCCTTGCGCCAGAGGACCGGCAACTGGAGCAGGAGCTGGATCACCCCACCGACCAGCACCCCGACGGCCAGGGCGGTGATGGGGACCTGGAAGCGGTCATGAAGCAGCCAGGCACAGAGGATCATCGAGATATTGAGGAAGATGGTGGAGATGGCCGGGGTGAAGAAGTGGCGGACCGTGTTCAGTATCCCCATGCAGAGGGCGACCAGGCTGATGAAAAATATGTACGGGAACATGAGACGGTTCAGCACAATCGTCAGTTCCAGCTTGCTCGGGAACTCCCGAAAACCCGGGAACATGCAGTGGACGATCTGGGGCGAAAACAGCATCCCCAGGAGGGTCACAACGGCCATGACGATGACGAGCAGGGTAAAGCAGATGTTCGCCACCTCCCTGGCCTCTGCCGTCCCTTTCTTGGTATAGCATTCGGAAAAGGTGGGCACAAAGGCGGAGGTGAGCGCCCCCTCGGCAAAGAAGCGGCGGAGCATGTTGGGGATCTGGAAGGCGGCAACAAAGGCGTCGGTGGCAAAGCCGGCCCCGAAGAGGCGGGCCACCATCATATCCCGCACCATCCCCATGATCCTGGAGATGATGGTGGCTGCGCCGAGAACACCGGCGGCCCTGACGATCTGTTTTTTTTCCGACATGGACACCTGTCTGAGCGGTTGTTTAGCATAGGTGTATTAACACATCAGCCCTGATGTTGGCAATTTAAGTCCTGCTGTTTCGCTGCCGGACATGCATTTTCAGCCGTGTGAACAGACGTTTTCACCACAGCCACAGCCAAATCCCGGGCTGTGAGTCAATGAGAAGGGACACATTTCCCTTGCTCACCTATCTTCCATGGTTATAATGGGTGCTCTTTGTAAACGCTCGACACGAACCCGTGAGCAGTTTCCCACGAAACGCGTTGCGCAGGAATCGAGTCCCTGGAAACGGGAGGATCTGTTATGGAACGGCACGGCGGGAATAAACGCTTACTAGTCCTGGTCAATCTCACCAATCATCTGCTTTGCCAGGCGGTGCAACAGCTCCTGCACAACTACCCGGATGAATTTCGGGCGCAGATTGCCGCAGCCGACACTGCCGACAACGACTTCATCCCCGACACAATCCTTGTTGACGCCATCACCCTTGCCAGGAACCCGTTGACCAGTTGGCCCAAGGCAAAGATACTCCTTCTTGACACCGGTATCGAGGAGGAGAGGATCATCAACCTCCTGCTCAACCACCGGATCGACGGGGTGATCGCCGTCGACACCGATACCGACCTGTTCAGGAAAGCACTCTTTGCTGTCGGCTCCGGCCAGGTCTGGATCGACAACGGCAAGCTGAAGGCTCTCCTCTCCCGCGTGGAATCCATTGCCAGAAACCAGCGACACGAAACCATCAGCAAAAAGGAACGGGAGATCATCGTTCTCGTCTCCCAGGGGATGCGCAACCGGGACATCGCCGAAAAACTGAGCATCAGTGAACAGACCGTCAAGGCGCACCTGAGCCGGATTTTCAGAAAGACCAATGTCACGTCGCGGTCACAGCTGGTACCGTTGGCACTGAAGTTCACGACCTAGTATCCCGCCACCCGGATCAGGGTCAGATAGCCGGCGGGCTGGCGTGCCATCTTCCCGGCAAAGGCCCGGACAATCACCTCGGCCCGCTCCCGGTATGCACCTTCCCCGGTGAGCGATGCCAGGCGCAGGAGATTCTGGGCGGCAACCCCGTTGGCAGCCGGAATCACCCCATCGCTCCCCCCCATCATCCGCACCGGCAGTTGCTCGTCGTCGCACCCTACGTCGCGGAGCCCTCCAGGCGAGTCTCCGAAGAGGCGCAGCATCTCCTCCGTATAGCGACCGGCATCGGCGAGAAACGATGTCTCGCCGGTAACGGCATGGAGTTCCAGCAGCCCCTGGACCAGCGCGGCGTAGTCTTCCAGAAAGGCCGGGCCGGAGGTCGTCCCGGCGTGCCGGGAGCGGAGCAGGCGCCCTTCCGGGGAGGCAGCCCCGGTCGTGATGAACCGCACGGCCTGCCTGCCCGCATCCAGCCAGGCCCTGTTTCCGGTAATGCCGTACCCCTTGGCCAAGGCCGCCACCATGAGACCGTTCCAGGCAGTCACCACCTTTCCGTCCCGAAGCGGCCGGATTCTGTTGTCACGGGCGGCCAGCAGACGTTCACGCCAGCCGTTTGCCAACGCCTTCGCCTCTTCGAGACTCACCCCCTCCCGTTCTGCCCACTCCGCCAGAGAAACGGGGAGATGGAGGATATTCCGCCCCTCGAAGTTTCCCCCTTCGGTCACCCCGAACAGGGAGCAGCAGCGGCTCCCTTCCGCCTCGCCAAGCAGATCGATGATCTCGCCGCGGCGCCAGAGGTAAAAGGTCCCCTCCGCTCCTTCGCTGTCCGCATCCTCTGCCGCGCAGAAGCCCCCTTCCGGTGCTGCCAGGTCCCGCAGCACATAACCGATGATCTCTCCGGCCAGATCGAGACAGAACGGGTCGCCGGTTGCAACATGGGCATCCAGGGCAATGCCGGTCAGCAGTGCCTGGTCATAGAGCATCTTCTCGAAGTGGGGCACCAGCCACTCCCCGTCGACGCTGTAGCGGTGCAACCCGCCGCCCAACTGGTCGAAGATGCCGCCGGCCCGCATGGCCCTGAGGCTCGCCAGAACCATGTCCGCAGCAGACCGGTTGCCGCGCTGCTTTCCGTACCAGAGCAGAAATGCGTGGTAGGCGGGCATGGGAAACTTGGGCGCGCCGCCGAAGCCACCGTGGACCGGGTCGTACAGTTCGACCAACTGCCGGTAGGCAGCATCAGCGATCCCCGGTTCCGGACTCTCCAGCACGGCCGGTTCGCAGAACTGCAGGAGTCCGTCCAGGACCTGGGCGCAGTTGCGCTCCACACGGCTCCTCTCCTGCGCCCAGAGCCCGGCAATCTTTTCCACGAGTTCCGGAAAGGCCATCATGCCGTGACGCGGGACCGGCGGGATATAGGTGGCGGCAAAGAACGGCCGCCGGTCGGGCGTCAGAAAGAGGTTCAGGGGCCAGCCGCCGCTCCCGGTAAGGAGCTGGGCCACGGTCATGTAGCAGTCGTCCACGTCCGGCCGCTCCTCCCGATCCACCTTGATGGCGATGCAGTACCGGTTCAGGATCTCGGCCACGGCCGGGTCGGCAAAGGATTCCCTGGCCATGACGTGGCACCAGTGGCAGGTGGCGTAGCCGATGGAGAGGAAGACCGGTTTGTCTTCGCTCCTGGCGCGGGCAAAGGCCTCTTCTCCCCAGGGATACCAGTCCACCGGGTTGTCCGCATGCTGCAACAGGTAGGGGCTGGCCGAAAAGATCAGACGGTTAAACTCCGGCCGGCCGTCCGGCGCCAGCCGTTCCCGGTCGACCGCCAACAACCGGGCGATATAGGCATTACCGTCTTCGTGGGCATTCATGGCATATCCTCCTTGATATCATTGTACCGCACTGCCGGCCGCCCAAAAAAGAAAAGGCGCCATACCGGCGCCCTTAACTCCACGAACTCCATAAACTGCTCAACTCCACGAACTCCTCAGGCGGCACTCTCCATTCCGGTCAGCTCCGCATCGGAAAAGACCTTCTCCAGATCGAGAATGATGAGCAGCTTTTCGCCGATCCGCCCCACGCCGATGATCGAATCCGCCTCGTACCCCTTGGCCACGGCCGGGGTCGGCGATATCTGGTCGGCATTCAGCTTGAGGACCTGGGACACCTGGTCCACGACCAGACCAATGGTGGCGCTGCCGATGGAAACCACCACGATCCGCCGGTTCTGTTCCTCTACCGTGGTCGTATCGAAGATATGGAATCGCTTGCGGAAATCGATGATGGGAATGACCTTGCCCCGCAGGTTGATGACCCCCTCGACATAGTCGGGGGCATTGGGCATGGCAGTAATCGGCACCATCCGGATGATCTCCTGCACCTTGAGAATGTCGACACAGAACTCCTCGCTCCCCACCGTGAAGCCAACCATGTGCAGTGTCTGGCCGGCAAGCGCGTTCCCCGCAACCACTGGCAAATTACTCATATCTGTGCTCCTTGTTTTGTCATTGAACTGGGCCACCAACCTTAGATGTAACGACTATCGGCAACGATTCATGACAACTTTAACCATTTCAGGCATCTGGAAAAAATCAACCCGTTTTCTCAACACGGCTCTGCACGGCATCTGGCAGGGAGCCCCGGATGCCACAGGAACGGTCAGGAGAGCACGAATCTCCCCGCGAGACGCTGCAGTTCACCGGCCTGGTTCGCCTGGGAAAACGAACAGGCTGTCTATGAATATGTTGTGCGGTTACGGACAAAAAAAGGCTGCCCTTGCGGCAGCCCCTTCCGTTGATCCGAACCGACAGCGGTTACTGTCCCTTCAGTTCCGCTTCGAGTCCCTCCACTACCGCCTTCACCTCGGCAACCATCTCCTGGGCCTGGGGAGAGGTTTCGTACTGAAGATAGAGTTTCAGAGACTTCAAAGCCTCCCGGACATGCTCCTGGTCCATGTAGAGGCTCCCCAGGGTGAGGTAGGCCAGGGTAAAATGGGGGTCGAGACGGACTGCCTCAAGACACTCCTTCTCGGCATTGTCGTACTCGCCCAGGTCGTAGTAAAGCTCCCCCAGGTTGAAGTGGGCCGCGGCATCGGCCGGATCTATCTCGATCCCCCGTTTGTAGGCCGCCACCGCCCGGTCCCGTTCCCCCTGGCCGTAGAGTGCATCCCCCAGGGCGTTGTAGGCAAAGACGTTGTTGGGATCGAGTTCGAGTGCCGTATTGTAGGCCTTGATCGCGTCCTCGGCCCGCTCCATGGCATTGTATACCAGGCCGATGTTTACGTAGCCATCCGCATCCTTCGGGTTGAGGTCGACAATCTTCCGGTAGGTCTGCAGCGCTTCCTTGTGGCGCCCCAACTCGAAGTAGAGGTCCCCCAGCGCCGTCAGGGCGTCCGTATCCTCGGGTTCCAGCTTGAGCCCCGTCTCGTAGGCCTTGATGGCCTCTTCCGGCTTTTCCACCGAGGCCAGTGCTTCACCGAGACAAAAGTGCCCCTCCGGATTCTTCGGTTCGAGCTCGATGCAACGCCTGGCCGCCACTATCGCCGTCTCTCCCTCACCAGCCTCAAGAGCGGCTATGACCACTCCCAGCTCCTGCTCGAATGTGCTCGCCATGGCTTATTCTCCCGTCAATTGAGTTTGTTCGTAAATGACTGCCGCATATTTACGGACAAGCCCTTAGTCTGGCCGGCACTATAGCACGAAGGTCGGGACGTTTCCACCCCGCGGTGCAACAGCGTCAAAAATATTGGTTTGCGTTCATCTGGCACGCCGTGTACTATTTTATCGCCATGCCCCCTTCTCACGCGACAGCCGGCGAAGACCGGCAGGAAATCAGCGGTCTGCGGACCCTGGAGGACATCAACACCCTGATCCTCCACTCCCATGACCTCCAGGAGACCCTGGACAACATCGTTTCGCTGGTATCGAAACGGATGGTGTCCGACGTCTGCTCCATCTACCTCCTGGAAGACGACGGCGAAACCCTCAGGCTCCAGGCCACCAAGGGTCTTTCCCGCTCGTCGGTCGGCCGGATCACCATGAAGACCTCGGAGGGTCTCACCGGTCTGGTCGTGGAGCAGCGCGGGGTGGTAAATACCGATAATGCCCCGGCCCACCCGCGCTACAAGTACTTCAAGGAAACCAGGGAGGAAAAATACCGCTCCTTCCTCGGCATCCCGCTCTTCGAACGGAAAACCCCGGTCGGGGTCATTGTCGTGCAGACCCGTGAGTCGCGGGTCTTCACCCCGGCAGAGATCAGCACCCTCACCACCATCGCCTACCAGATCAGCAGCATCGTCATCAATGCCAAGCTGCTCGACTCCATTCGCAAAAAGGAGGAGGAACGGGCCTTTTTCGAACTGGAGCTGAAAAAGATCCAGGCGATGGAGCAGGACAGTGTGGCCAAGTCCCAGGCAGTCCTCACCGGGAAGAAGGGAAAACAGCCGCTGGTCCTCATCGGCGCGGCGGTTTCACCCGGCTTCAGCATGGGCCGACTCTATGTGCTGAGCCGCAAGGGGGCGCGCAGTGCCAGCCATCTTGAGAAGATCCTGCCACGGCCCGAGGAGCACAAGCGGTTCCAGATGGCCCTGGAAAAGGCCAAGATCCAGACCCTCTACATGGAGAAACGGGTGGCCCAGCTGATCTCCAAGGAGGATGCGGCCATCTTCCACACCCACCTGATGATCCTGGAGGACCGGGGATTCATCGCCAAGATCCAGGAACTGATCGACAACGATTTCGGTGCGGCCCGCGCCGTGCAGGATGTGGTCGACTTCTACGTGTCGGCCTTCTCGCGGATGGAGGACCCCTACCTGCGGAGCCGCTCCGCCGATATGGAGGACATCGGCCGCCGGATCATCGACTCACTGGAGGGGAACGACAAAGCTCCCAAGCGGATCAGGGAGAAGCGGATCCTGGTGGCCGAAGAGATCCTCCCGTCAGATCTGGCGACCTTTGACCCGGAGAAGATCGCCGGCATCGTTACCGAAAGGGGAGACGTCAGCTCCCACGCCGCCATCATGGCGAAATCCCTCGGCATCCCGGCGGTATTGGGGATCGACCGGCTTCTCACCCACATCGGCCTGCGGGACGAGGTGATCATCGACGGCAACTCCGGGCATGTCTACATCAACCCGGACGACCGGGTGAAAGCGGAATACGAGCGGCTGCAGCACGACTACAGCCAGAAGCGGAAAGAACTCGAGGAGCTCAGGGACCTGCCGGCCGTCACCCGGGACGGATGCCGGGCCGTGCTCCGCGCCAACATCGGGCTCCTCTCCGACATCCGGGTGGCCCTGGCCAACGGCGCCGAAGGGGTCGGGCTGTACCGGACCGAATTCCCCTACATGACCCGCAAGGCGTTTCCGGACCGGGTCGAGCAGTACCATATCTACCGCAAGATGCTGGAGGGGTTCCCGGGCCAGCCGGTGACTATCCGCACCCTTGATATCGGCGGCGACAAGGGGCTCCCCTACTTCCAGTACCCCAAGGAGGACAACCCCTTCATGGGGTGGCGCTCCATCAGGGTTTCACTGGAACGGCACGACATCTTCAAGGAGCAGCTGGCAGCGGTGCTGATGGCCTCCATCCACGGCCGGGCGAGCCTCATGTTCCCGATGATCTCCTGCGTGGACGAAATCCGGGAGATCCGGCGGATCATCGCGGAGGTAAAAGACGAACTCACCCACCACAGCAAGCCGTTCGACCCGGACATGCCGCTGGGAATCATGGTGGAACTGCCGGCCGCAGTCCAGACCGCCGCCATCCTGGCCAGGGAGGTGGACTTCTTCAGCATCGGCACCAACGACCTGATCCAGTACACACTGGCCGCCGACCGGAACAATCCCAAGGTGCGCCGCTACTACGACCCCCACCATCCGGCGGTCCTGCACGCCATCAAGACCGTTGTCGATGCCGCGCGGTCAGCCGGGAAAAAGGTCTCCATCTGCGGCGAGATGGCCGCCGACCCACTCAACGCCGTCATCCTCCTGGGGATGGGGATCAGGGAATTCAGCATGTCGTCGCCCGCTATTCCGGTCATCAAGCAGGCCCTGCAGCACATCGACATCCTCAGGGCCGAGGAGATCGCCCGGAAGGTGCTCACCCTGGAAAGCAGCAGCGCGGTCAGGGGGTACCTGGACGAGGTCAGGTGCGAGCTTGGCCTCTGATTCCTAAACCTGTCCGGCAAATGGCCTTTTTTGCCTTTGTGGCATTGTCCCTTTGTGGTAATTTCAGTCGGTATCAGTTATTGAAGAGAATGGTGAACGGATGAAAAAACTCGCAATCTTGATCGTTACGCTGCTGGCCGCCGCCCCGCTGGCCCAGGGCAAGATCCTCAAGGCCTATAACGGCGACATCGACTTCGACCACTCCCTGCACATGGGGCTCTTCCCGTGCAAGGAGTGCCACGAAGGAGCGCCGAGACCGTTCGGCATCAACAAGCAGAGCGGCCACAAGCTCTGCCTCGGCTGCCACAAGAAGGTCGGCAAGGGGCCGGCGGTCCACTGCAGCGAGTGCCACAAGCTCAATTCCGGCGACCGTTAGACCCATCGCCGCCACCATGGGCAACCACCTCCCTCCCGCGTATCGCACCATCGCCATCGATGGGATTGACCTGGCGTACCAGGTCGAAGGAACCGGTCCGGTGCCGGTTGTCCTGCTCCACGGCTATGCCGCATCCATCGCCACCTGGCACGACCTGCGACGGTTCATTCCCCGGGATCGCCATACCACCTATTTTCTCGACCTGAAGGGGTTCGGCTTTTCAGCCAAGCCGAACGACACCCGCTACTCCCCCGTTGACCAGGCAGCGCTCGTCGCCGGTTTCCTCGAAGCCATGGGGTTGACGCATGTGGTGCTGGTCGGCCACTCCCTGGGAGGGGGGATCGCCCTCCTCACCGCCATCCGCCTCCGGGACCGGGACAGCGAGCGGGTCGCCCGGCTGGTACTCGTTGACGCCGCGACCTACCGGCACACCCTGCCCCCGATCATGCGGCTGCTTGCCCGTCCTCTGGCCGGCACCCTCCTCCTGACCATCGTCCCGACCAGGACCATTGTCCGCCATGTCCTTCGCGCCTGCTTTCACAACCCGGCAGGTATCACACCGGCGCGGATCGAACGGTATGCCCTCGGCTTCAGCCGCCATGGCATCTGCCACGCCTTCGGGGAGTCGGTCCGCCGGATCATCCCCCCTGACTACGACCGACTGGTGGCGGCCTACGGAACTCACGGGGTGCCAACGCTCATCGTCTGGGGAAGGAACGACCGGATTACCCCGCTGGCCATTGGGGAGCGGCTGGCACGGGAGATCCCCGGCGCCTCCCTGTCGGTCATCAACGACTGCGGCCACAACCCCCATGAAGAGCGACCGGTTGAGACGTGGAGGGAGATCTCGGCATTCCTGGAGCCGCAACCTTCCGGCTTTACTCGATAGTTCCCCGGCTGGTATAGTGTTGGGGCTGGTACTCATTGTTGCGGAAAGGTCTTGAGAAATGCATGATCGCAGCCTGTTTCTCTGCTGCCTGCTGATCCTGTTGCTGGTTTGCGCAGGATGCGGCTGGAACACCAGCAACGCCTTGGGCGATGAAACAACGACAACCACGACGACTTTTGACTCGGGCGTCACGATCACCGCCTCGACAGCAAGCGTGGCAGGCGGGGGAACCAGCACCTTTTCCGCCACCGTCAGCGGTGCAAACGACCAGGGTGTCATCTGGAGCGTGGTCGAGCCAGGTGGCGGCAGCATCACGCAGGAAGGGGTCTACACGGCGCCGCAGACCGCCGGCACCTACCACGTCAGGGCGACGAGCGTTGCGGACTCTTCAAAAAGCGGCACCATTACGGTAACAGTGTCTGGCGGCCGGAATCCCTATGTTTCGACAAATCCTGGATCATCCTGGACCTATGTCGACTCCGCTCAACAATTCAGCACACTCACCTATTCTACGGTGGGCGGGCAACTGCAGTACAAGCAAACCTACCCGCAAGGGGATTACGTCATTGCCGTACTGGAAGTCAAGAATTCGGCCATCTACCTGAAAGAGTTGGACTACTATGGCACCGATGGCAAGCTGTTCAGTATGGCGGTATATCTGCCGAGTGCGCTGCTACTCCCGAATCAGTTCACCGGATCAATCAGTTCGACATCAACGGTTCAGGGAAAGGATGGTTCAGGGACAACCATAACCACCTTCACCCAAACGCGGACCTTTACCAACCAGGGCACGGAGACCATTACCGTCCCGGCCGGAACGTTCTCAGCAGACAAGATTCAGGTAACGACATCGGAAACCCTCAATAACACGTCCGAAACAGAGACAGTCTGGCTGGCGCTGGGGGTCGGCACCATTCGCCAAACGTCTCCCGGATCGTCGTCCGAACTTTCCACGTACGTCGTCAAGTAGTTGCGTATTGAAGATCGTTATTCACTCACCTGCGAAAATCCACACACTGCTGATGCGGGGAGGGGCATATCCCCGGGGGTGTGGTAAAATCAAACCTGTCTCTTCGGACATCACAGCCTTCCCGCGTATCGTCCCCACACGGAGGATTGCTGCCCATGCCACAGCCAATGGAGATCTCCTACCTCTTCCGGTTCAACAACGGCGACACGCAGGAAATACCCCTCCAACTGGACGGGGACACCCTCGCCCTCGTCTCCGGACCGAACCGCACGCCCCCCCCATGGGCGGAGCTCACGCTGCATCAATGCAAGGTCTGTCCCCTCGACCCGGGCAGTCAGCCGCACTGCCCCATTGCCGTGCAGCTTGGCGGGATCGTGGACACCTTTCGGGACTACGATTCCTTTGAGACTGTGACGGTCGAGGTCAGCGACAGCCAGCGGCGTTATCTGAAGGAGACCTCCCTCCAGAACGGCCTGGGGCCGCTGATAGGGATCGTCATGGCTACCGGCGGATGCCCCGTCATGGCCCCCCTTCGGCCGCTTGTCCGGTTCCATCTCCCCTTCGCATCCATGGAAGAGACGGAGTTCCGCATCGTTTCCATGTACCTGGTCGCCCAGTATTTCAGGGCGAAAAAGGGTGAAGAGCCGGACTGGACCCTTGAGGGGCTGCAGCTGATCTACGACAGGGTGCGGGAGGTCAACCGATCCTTTGCCGACCGGATACGTTTCGCAACGTCCAAGGACGCGAGCGTCAACGCCATCATCATACTGGACTGCTTCGCCAAGGCGGTACCGTTTGCCGTGCGCACCGCCCTGCGGGACTACGAGCGACACTTCGATACATACATCCGAACGCCACCTCCTCAAGCGTGACGCCACGCCTACCGTATTCATCAGCCGCGCAGCATCAGGCGAGCTCGCCGTCAAGCCGGCCCCTGAGCCTCTTCATCTCCCGCTGACAGGCCTTTCCCTCTGTGCGCATGATTTCATCCGTCAATCGCGCAAACAACAATGCCCCGCCTCCTTTCGGAAGCGGGGCACGTTTTCATGGGAACAGACTTCGGTACTGCCGACAAGGGAGCGATCACCGGGACCGCTTCTGCGTCACCCCAGCACGATCACCAGGTCTTCCTTCTCCACCTTGTCCCCTTCCTTGAACTTCACCTCCGCCACCTTGGCGTCGACCTTGGCCTTGATGTTGGTCTCCATCTTCATCGCTTCGGTGACCAGCAGCACATCGCCGGCCTTGACCTCATCGCCGGCCTTGACGTTCACCTTCAGCACCTTGCCCGGCATGGGAGCACCGACATGGTTCGGGTTACCCTTGTCCGCCTTCACCCGCACCGCCTCGTCGGACTGCACCGACTGGTCGCGGACCACCACGCTGCGGGCGTTGCCGTTCAGCTCGAAGTAGATGTGGCGGGTGCCATCGGGATGGACCTTGCCGATGGCATTCAGCTTGATGATCAGGGTCTTGCCCGGCTCGATGTCCAGCGAGGTCTCCTGGCCCGGCTCCAGGCCGTAGAAGAAGATCGGCGTCGGAATCACCGAGGTATCCGAGTACTCCTGGCGATGCTTGTCGAACTCGGGATAGACGTGGGGGTAGAGGATGGCGGAGATGAGGGACTTGTCGTCCACCGCATGACCGACCTTCTCCTCCAGCTTGAGCCGCTCCTCGTCGAAATCGACCGGCTCCAGCAGCTCGCCGGGGCGGCAGGTGATCGGCTGTTCACCCTTGAGAACGATCCGCTGCAACTCCTCCGGCCACCCCTGGTAGGGCTGGCCGAGCATCCCCTTGAACATGCCGACCACCGATTCGGGAAAGGCCAACTCTTCCTGGCTGGTGAAGACGTCTTCCGGCTGCATGTTGTTCTTCACCAGGAACATGGCCATGTCACCCACCACCTTGGAGGACGGCGTAACCTTGACGATGTCGCCAAAGAGGAGGTTCACCTTGTGGTACATCTCCTTGCACTCCTCCCAGCGGTCCAGGAGCCCGAGTCCGGCCACCTGCGGCTTGTAGTTGGAGTACTGGCCGCCCGGAATCTCGTGGTGATAGACCTCGGCGGTGCCGCTCTTGAGTCCCGACTCGAAGGGGGCGTAGTAATCCCGCACCGTCTCCCAGTAGTTGGCCAGTTTCTGCAGCCCGTCCTCATCCACCTGCGGGTCCCACTCGGTGCCATGCAGGGCCGATACCAGGGCGTTCAGGTTCGGCTGGGCCGTGAGGCCGGACAGGGAGGAGAGTGCCGCGTCGACGATATCCACGCCGGCCTGGCAGGCCATGAGGAGCGTGGCACTGCCGTTGCTGGAGGTATCATGGGTATGGAGGTGGACCGGAATGCCGATGTTCTCCTTCAACGCCTTCACCAGCTGGTGGGCGGCAAACGGCTTCAGGAGACCGGCCATGTCCTTGATGGCAAGGATGTGGGCGCCCATCCGCTCCAGCTCCTTGGCCATGTTCACGTAATATTCCAGCGGGTACTTGTTCCGCGCCGGGTCGGTGATGTCGCCGGTATAGCAGATGGCGGCCTCGCAGATCTTGCCGGTCTTCCTGACCGCCTCCATGGCCACGGCCATCCCCTTGGTCCAGTTGAGCGAGTCGAAGACCCGGAAGATGTCGATGCCGCTCGCCGCCGCCTCTTCGACGAACTTCTGCACCACGTTGTCCGGGTAGTTGGTGTAGCCGACGGCGTTGGAGCCGCGCAGCAGCATCTGGAACAGGATGTTGGGGATCGCCTCGGAAAGCTTGTGGAGCCGCTGCCAGGGGTCTTCCTTCAGGAAGCGCATGGAGACGTCGAAGGTGGCCCCGCCCCAGCACTCCAGGGAGAAGAGCCCGGCCCCCAGATAGGAGGTCGGCTCGGCGATCTTCAGGAGGTCGTGACTCCGGACCCTGGTGGCCAGGTTGGACTGGTGGGCGTCCCGCATGGTGGTGTCGGTGAGCAGCAGCTTCTTCTGCCCCAGTATCCACTTGGAAAGCCCCTCGGCCCCCAGCTCCATGAACAGGTCGCGACTGCCGGCCGGCCGCGGCTTGGTGTAGTCCACCTCGGGCACCCGCGCCTCGATGAGCTCCGAAGACCTGAGCGGCTTCGTTATCCCGGGCGAGCCGTTGACGATCACGTCCCCCAGGAAGGTGAGCACCTTGGTGGCCCGGTCCTTCTTCTCCCTGATCAGGAGCAGCTCGGGGTGCTTCTCGATGAACGAGGTGTCGCAGTTCCCGTGCAGGAAGACCGGATGCGTAACGACGTTCTCCAGGAAACCGATGTTGGTCTTCACCCCCCGCACCCGGAACTCCTGGAGGGAGCGGTACATGATGTGGGCGGCATCGGCGAAGGTCAGCCCCCAACTGGTCACCTTCACCAGCAAGGAGTCGTAATGGGGGGTGATGTGGGAACCGGTGTAGGCATTCCCCGCATCGAGCCGGACCCCGAAGCCGGCCGCCGAACGGTAGGTGGTGATGACCCCGAAATCCGGGGCGAAGTTGTTGGCCGGGTCCTCGGTGGTGATCCGGCACTGGATGGCATAGCCCCGCATGTCGATGGAGCTCTGGCTCGGAATATTGATCTCCGGGTCGGAGAGCTTGTGCCCCTCGGCCACCAGGATCTGGTTCTGCACCAGGTTGCGGCCGGTGATCATCTCGGTCACCGTGTGCTCCACCTGGATGCGGGGGTTCATCTCGATGAAGTACCAGTTACCCTGCTGATCCATGAGGAACTCGACGGTCCCGGCGTTGCGGTACTTCACCTGGCCGGCGATCTTCAGGGCCGCGGTGCAGAGCTCCTGCCGGACCTTCTGGGTCAGACAGAGGGACGGGGCGAACTCCACCACCTTCTGGTGACGGCGCTGGATGGAGCAGTCCCGCTCGTAGAAGTGGACCAGGTTGCCGTGGTTGTCCCCCAGGACCTGCACCTCGATATGCTTGGGGTTCTCCAGGTAGCGCTCCAGGAACACCGCCGGGTTGCCGAACGAGGCCTTGGCCTCGCTCCTGGCGGCCACCAGCCCCTCCAGCAGCTCCTTGCGGGTGCGGGCCACCCGCATGCCGCGTCCGCCGCCGCCGGCTGCCGCCTTGATGATGATCGGGTAGCCATGGTCCTTGGCAAACTTGAGCGCCTCTTCCTCCCGCTCGATCGGCTCCTCGGTGCCGGGAACGGTGGGTACGCCGGCGGCCACGGCCACCTTGCGGGCCGCCACCTTGTCCCCCAGGGCCCGCTGCATCTCGGCCGTCGGTCCGATGAACGCGATCCCTGCCGCCTCGCACTTCTCGGCAAACTCGGCGTTTTCGGAAAGGAAGCCGTAGCCGGGATGGATGGCGTCCACATCGGCCTTCACTGCCAGGGAGATGATCTCGTCGATCCCCAGATAGGCATCGATGGGGCTCTTCCCCTTCCCGATCAGATAGGCCTCGTCAGCCTTGTAGCGGTGGAGTGACAGCTTGTCCTCCTCCGAGTAGATGGCCACCGTGCCGATCCCGAGCTCCGTGCAGGCCCGGAAGATCCTTATGGCGATCTCTCCCCGGTTCGCAGCCATGACCTTCCTGAACGTCCTTTTCTGCATCCCAACCTCCACCTGTTTTAGTAATAATAAAACAGCTAAAATGTAAACAAAATTTTATTAAGGGTAAATTTACTTCAGCGATTATGAATAGTTATGGGCAGGATCAACATTTTGACATAAAAACAGAATCGATCAATCCTGTCAACAATGAAATATTTTTCTACTGATTAAAACAGGGTTCCACTCACAGCCGGATTCGACCCTTTTTCTCCCTTTGCCGACCCCACAAAACGTGGTAGGATGCGCTGAACTTTCCGGATAGGAGGATAAAATCCCGATGACGAGCATTTCCCTTTACCGCGTACTCGCTCAAGTTGCACTGCTGGCCATATTCGCGGGCCAGGCCATGGCTGCGGATCCCGCCAAGGAGACACCGCCGGCCGCACAAAAGGCGTCGGCCGCCAAGAAATCGCCCACCGACACGGTGGCCAAGGTCGGCGCGGCCGCCATCACCCGCCGCGAACTGGACATGGCCGTAAACAACATGATCGCCCAGGCCCAATCCCAGGGCCAACTCCCGGAACAGGTCCCCGATGAGATCAAGAAACAGGCCGAAGAGAGGGCACTGGACCAGTTGATCGATTTCGAACTGATCTACCAGGAAGGGCGCACGATGAAGGTCGACGACCTGGATAAACAGGTCGATTTCAAGCTGGCCCAGAGCAAGACGAAATTCGCCACCCCGGCCGAATTCGATGCCTACCTCAAGAATGAGGGGCTGACGGAGAAGGAGTTGACGGACCAGATCCGCCGCTACACCATCACGGTCAACTACATCGAGAAGACCATCGCCAACAAGGTCGTGATTACCGACGACGAGGTGAAGAAATTCTACGAGGAAAACAAGGCACGGCTGGTCGAGGAGCCGGAGGTGCGTGCCAGCCATATCCTGATCGGCGTGGATGCCGCGGCAAGCGCCGAGGACAAGAAGAAGGCGAAGGAAAAGGCCGAGGCGCTTCTGAAGGAAGTCAAGGCGGGCAAGGATTTCGCAGAACTGGCCAAGGCCAGCTCAACCTGCCCGAGCAGCGCCCAGGGAGGCGACCTGGGACCCTTCAAGAAGGGACAGATGGTCCCCCCCTTCGAGCAGGCCGCCTTTGCCCTCAAGCCGGGTGAAGTGAGCGACGTGGTGGAGACCCAGTTCGGCTTTCACATCATCAAGGTGACCGAAAAGAAGGACGGGAAGACCACCCCGCTGGAAGAGGTGCAGGACAAGATACGCTCCTACCTGAAGAACCAGAAGGTGAACAAGAACATCGGAGAATTCGTCACCGGGCTGCGAAAAAAGGCGACGATCGAGAAGCTGTAGCGACACAGTAAACGCCCCATCTCCAATACGAAGCCTGCCAATCATCGATGTTTGGCAGGCTTCGTTCGTTTTGGCCCGGCCTGTCAGACTGAAACGGCGCCCCACAGCCCCGCCAAAAACGCCCCGCTATTCGGCCCCCTCAATTCCGCTCATGGCTTCTCCCCCCCGTCCTCTCCCGATCGAAAATCATCCACTCCGCCAATGAACCTGAAAACGGCAGTTGGAAGCTGCCGGAAAGAGTGCATTAGGGCTCACCCCTCCCCCATCGCCCACACAACGAATCCGTATGCCGCATGGAATACCCATGAAATAGGTCATACGAACTTTTCTCAACAATTTCAGCGGACTCCATCCAGCCATCGACTCCCTATGGCAAATGTCATAGGCATTGCCGCAGATCTCCACTCAATATAAATCTGTTTTTTATAAATATTTCAGCATGTTGTGGCGTTATATCGGCGATGGTATCCATGTTGCTATTACCGTGTTCTATATTTCCCGCTCTATTCGAAATGGGTTCATGCCGCCTGAACCCAACCCAACAAAAAGGAGAATTGACCATGCAAAACAGCCCCGGTATCAGAAGAACCATCCACCTCGTGACCCTGCTGTGCCTCCTCTGCCTGCCGATCATCGCCTTCGCCGCGCCTCCTGCCGGCTATCCGGCCGGCTACCAGGCGATCATCGACGCTGCCAGGAAGGAAGGAAAACTGGTTGTCTACGCCACCACCGACACCAAGGCGGCAGACCCCATCGTCAAGGATTTCGAGTCCCTCTACCCCGGCATCAAGGTGGAGTACAACGACCTGAACAGCACCGAGCTCTATAACCGCTTCATCGGCGAAGCCGCTGCCGGCGCCGGCACCGGCGACGTGACCTGGAGTTCGGCCATGGACCTGCAGGTGAAGCTGGTCAACGACGGCTACGCCGTGACCTACAAGTCCCCTGAATCTGCCAAGCTGCCGGCCTGGGCTACCTGGAAGGACCAGGCCTACGGCACGACCTATGAACCGATCTCCATCGTCTACAACAAGCGGTTGCTCCAGCAGATCGAAATACCCAAGTCCCACGCCGACCTGGCAAAGGTCCTGGCGAACCCCAAGTTCAAGGGGAAGGTCGTCACCTATGACCCGGAGAGAAGCGGCGTCGGCTTTTCCTACCTGACCCAGGATTCTAAGCACAATAAAGACTTCGCCGACATGGTCAAGGCGCTCGGTGCGGCCGGCGTGAAGGTCTACACCAGCACCGGCGCAATGATGGAGAAGATCAGCTCGGGCGAGGCGTTGATGGGGTACAACATCATCGGCTCCTACGCCTTCCTCAAATCCAAGAAGGACCCCTCCATCGGCTACCTCTATCCGTCCGACTACACGGTGGTCATGTCCCGCGTCATGTTCATCTCCAAACAGGCCAAGCACCCCAACGCCGCCAAACTCTGGGTTGACTACCTCCTCTCGGGCCGCGGCCAGCAGATCGTCTCCGACAAGGCCGACCTCTTCGCCATCCGTTCCGACATCAAGGGCGAGACCACCATGGCCGGGCTCTCCAAGCAGCTGAAGGCGGCCAAGCCGATCCCGATCAGCAAGGAGACCATCGAATTCCTTGACCAGAAGAAGCGCCTCGACTTCCTCAACAAGTGGCAGCAGGCCATCGGGACCAAGAAATGAAAAAGATGCCTCTCTTCAGGATCGTGGTGATCATCCTCACCGCGGTCGCGGTATTCCTGCCGATCGGGCTGCTTGGCTGGCAGAGCTTTCTGGATGCACCGTTTTTCCAGCCGGTCAAGAACTACGGGCTCGACGCCTACCGCTTTGTCGTGGACGATCCGGACTTCAAACGGGCCTTCCTCAACTCCTTCTGGATCTCCTGCGGCATGGGGCTCATCTCCGTGCCGCTGGGGGGGCTCCTCGCCTTCCTGATGGTCCGTACCGACCTGCCGGGAAGGAGATGGATCGAACCGATGCTCCTGATCCCGGTATTCGTCTCCCCCATGGTGCTCTGCTTCGGCTACACCGTGGCGGTCGGCCCGGTCGGCTTCATCTCCATCTGGGTCCAGAAACTGCTCGGCACGGTGCCGTGGAACCTCTACTCCATGACCAGCATCGTCATGATCGCCGGACTCTCCCACGTCCCGCACGTCTACCTCTACTCCTCGTCGGCGCTGAAAAGCCTCGGCTCGGACGTGGAGGAGGCGGCACGGGTGGCCGGCGCCGGTCCCTTGCGGGTGGCGGCCAGCGTCAGCCTCCCCATGGTCATGCCGGCCATGCTCTACAGCGGCGTGCTGGTCTTCTTCCTCGGCTTCCAGGTCTTCGGCCTGGCCCTGGTCCTGGGAGACCCGGAAGGACATCTGGTCCTTTCCACCTATCTCTACAAGCTGACCAACAAGCTCGGCACCCCGTCCTACCACCTGATGGCGGCGGTCGCCATGTTCATCGTGGCCATCACCCTGCCGATGGTCCTGTCGCAGCGGTTTCTGCTGCGCAATGCCCAGAAGTACGTCACCCTCAAAGGGAAGGGGGCGCGCCAGCGCACCCTTCCGTTGGGGGGGTGGCGCTGGGTGGCGGCCGGGCTCGTCTGCGCCTGGCTGGCCGTGACCGTCATCATCCCGATGGTCGGGGTCGTCTTCCGCGCCTTCGTCACCCACTGGGGCGAGGGGGTCACCCTGCTGGAAGCCTTCACCCTCGACAACTTCCGATCGGTCTTCGAACAGGGGAACCTGCTCAGGGGGATAGTCAACACCGTGCTGCTGGGCGTCATCGGCGGCGGGATCTCGGTCATCTGCTTCACCGCCATCGGCCTGGCGTCGCACCGGAAGAACAACGGCTGGACCCGGCTCCTGGACTATACCGTCATGACCCCCCGCGCCGTTCCCGGCCTACTGGCGGGCCTGGCTTTCCTCTGGGTCTTCCTCTTCTTCCCGCCGCTTGCCCCTTTCCGGAAGACCCTCATCAGCCTCTGGCTCGCCTATTCGGTGGTCTGGCTCGCCTACGGCATGCGCCTTGTCAGCACCTCGCTCCTGCAGGTCGGCGCGGAACTGGAGGAATGCGCCCGGGTCACCGGCGCCAACGAGGGACAGGTGAGCCGGCACGTCACCATCCCACTCATCCGCTACGGCCTCCTGGCGAGCTGGCTCATGATCTTCATGATCTTCGAGCGGGAGTACTCCACCGGGGTCTACCTGCTGGGGCCGGGGACCGAGGTCATCGGCTCGCTCTTGGTCTCCCTCTGGGCAGCAGGGGCCATCGAGATCGTTTCGGCACTGTCGTTCATCAACATCATACTGGTCAGCGCAGGCATGGGTATCGCCCTGCGCTATGGAGTGAAACTGCATGACTGAGATCGAATTAAGCGTACACGACCTGCACGTCACCCTCGGCAAGAACCATATCCTCAAGGGGGTCAGCCTGGACGTGAACAAGGGGGAGATCGTGGCCCTGCTGGGGCCCTCGGGGAGCGGCAAGACCACCCTGCTCCGTTCCATCGCCGGGCTGGAACTACCGAGCCACGGCTCCATCCGCATCGGCGAGCAGACGGTTTTCGCTGCTGCCCGGAATATCGAGGTCCCGGTGGAGAAGCGCTGCCTCGGCTTCGTCTTCCAATCCTACGCCCTCTGGCCCCACCGGACCGTCTACGAGAACGTCGCCTACGGCCTCAAGCTGCGCAAGGTCCCGGATGGAGAGATCCGGGACCGGGTCCACGAGGTGCTGGTCAGCCTCGGGCTCGGCGATCTGGGCGAACGCCATCCGCACCAGCTCTCCGGCGGCCAGCAGCAGCGCGTCGCCCTGGCCCGCTCCCTGGTCTACAAGCCGGAGGTGATCCTCCTGGACGAACCGCTCTCCAACCTGGATGCCAAGCTCCGGGAAGAGGCCCGCATCTGGCTGCGCCAGTTGATCATCGACCTCAACCTGTCGGCGGTCTGCGTGACGCATGATCAGGCCGAGGCGATGGCCATGGCCGACAAGGTCGTGCTCCTGAAGGACGGGGTGATCGAACAGGCCGGCACCCCCCAGGAGATGTACGGGGAACCGAAATCACTGTTCGTGGCCGAGTTCATGGGTGCCAACAACACCCTGAGCGGCTTGGTGACCGACCTGGACGGGGATTCGGCCCGCATCGAGGGGAACGGCTGGTCGCTCCGGGGGAGGCTCCGCTCGCCGCTCAAGGCCGGGGACCGGGCAACCGCGGTCGTGCGCCTGGAAAAGATCAAACTGACCCAGACGCCGAAGGAAAACTCCCTGCGCCTGCCGCTCACCGCCTCGGTCTACCTGGGGAATGCCTGGGAGTATGTCTTCGGCCTGGGGGGGGCGACGGTCCGCGGGTACGGCAACGAGTTCATGCACCCGGGAGAGCAGTTGGTGGATATCCCGGCCGAACACCTCTGGCTGTTCTGAACCATGGGCACCATCACACCATGTACCCGAACGGTCGCGGTATCGAACGAATGCCGCGCCTTTCATCAGGCAGTGCCTCCTTTAATCGGGGGCGCCACCCGCCCCCTCTTTTTCAGGAGTGACAATATGGAATCCACGTCAAAGGAGGAATGACTCGGAAACGGATGGAACGGGCAAAAGGATGCAGATACAGCAATCGGCTGAAGAATCACATTTATGCGAGGAGGTAATTGTATGAAGCAAAGAAGCTTGAAACTGGCGGCCCTTACCCTGGCAGCGGCGGGATGCATGAGCACGTCGGCGTTTGCCATCGAGCATGAGTTCCACGGACTGCTCCGGATCAAGGGGGACTTCACCAACTTCGACCAGGCCGGCGGCAACGACGCCTCGAAGGGCTCTCTCTCCAAGAGCAATCTGGCCAGGACCTTCTTTTACACGGAGCAGCGGGCCAGGCTCCTCTACTTGGCCAGGCTGATCGACGACGTGAAGCTGGTGACCCAGTTCGAGATCGACTCCCGCTGGGGGGACACCTCGCAGAACAATAACCGGGGCCAGGGTGGCGCCATGGAGACCGACCAGGTAAACTTGGAGACCAAGAACGTCTACATGGAGTTCAAGGTCCCCTACCTCCCCACCACCGCCAAGGCAGGACTCCAGCCCTTTGACGACGCCTACAAGGGAATCTTCCTCTCCTCCGACATAGCCGGCGTCACGACCACCACCCGGTTGGACAAGTTGACCGTGAACGCAGGCTGGCTGCGGGGCTACGACAACAAGAACTTCAAGGGAAGCACCGATCTTGACGGCAGCGGTACCGGCGTCCCCGGCAACAACGGCAAACAGGACGGCAACGCCGCCAACCTTCCCGGTCGCTACTCTCTCGACCTGGGAATCCTGGAGGCAAAGTACGCGGTAAGCAAGGGGCTGGCCGTCGGCGGCTCCTACTACCTGACCTACGACAACCTGTCAGGCGGCTACAATGTCCTGAACACCCTTGGCCTCAACGCGGCGGCAACCTTCGGCCCGGCAGCGGTGGACGGCTTCATGCTCGTCCAGTTCGGCGACAACCCGACCAACAACTACGGCCGGGCCGGCGCCAAGGTGGCAGCCTTTGCCGCCAACCTGGGTGGCAAGGTCAAGGCCGGTCCCGGCACGGCGCGGGCAAACCTCCTCTACGCCTCCGGCGACGACGGCAAGGGTAACGTGTCAGCCTTCCAGGGGGTCAACCAGCTGGGTGACGGCAGCGCCACCTCCACCTTCTCCGCCGCCAAGATGACCATGCTGATCGCCAACACCAAGTATGCGGCCAATACCGACCGGGCTCTCATCAGCACCGTATCCAACAACGATATGGGTGTCATGGGCGCATTCTTCGGCTACGATCTGGCCAAGGACAAGCTCTTCGGCTCCGCCAACCTCGGCTTTGCCGCCGCGGCCAGGGAGAACCAGACCTTCAAGCCGAAGAACCTGAAGGACGCCAACGCATACGCCAACAGCAACTACATCGGCACCGAGGTCAACGCCGAGGTCGGCTACAAGATCTCCGAGAACCTGACCGCCAGCTTCGTTGGTGGGTACGTCTTCCTGGGCGACTACTACAAGGACACGGCCAAGTTGCCGGACAACAGCATCAAGACGCCGGACAACCCGTGGAAGACCCAGGTTGTGCTCAACCTGACCTTCTAGCCGGTTCTCTGCAACTGGGAACAGCGAGGCTGCAGGCCCTGCTATGACATGACCTGAGCGGTATGCCATAGTCTTTGCACCCCGCAGCCACGCCAACAAGAGGAGTCACCACCATGCGTTCGAGAGCCATCCTCACCGCCTCCCTGCTCCTGGCCCTGACGGCCCCCGGGTTCGCCTCGGCCGGACTGCTCAAGGCCTATGTCACCGAGTTTGCCGTCACCGGCCCTGCCAACAAGGAGGAGCTCAAAACCGCGCTGCAGGGACTCCTAGCATCCCGGCTGAACCCGGACCAGGTGCAGTTGGTGGACGACCGGGCCGATGCCGACCTGGTGCTTTCCGGCAGCTATGCCCGGTTCGGCGGGATGTTCAGCATCGATCTCCTCCTGAGGGGCAGGGACGGCAAGACGATGCGGAAGATCTTCGAGCAGGGGGAGGGGGACAACGACCTCATCCCTGCCCTGGGCCGCCTCTCCCGCAAGATCGATACCGAGCTTGCAAAAACGAAGCCCACCGCATCAACAACTCCCCTGCCCTCCGCTCCCCCTCCGACAGCCGTGACGGTTCCCGCCGCGCCGGCCGTCTCCAGGGCGGAGAATTTCCGGATCATGCCTGAAGCCGAGGCCAAGGACGTTCCGGCAGGCTGGACGAGCCCCCCGCTGGAGGGGGTCTTTGTCGGCATGGCCGTGGGGCGCAGGCTGCCCTCCGGCGATCGGGAGATCTTCCTGGCCGGCGAACGGACGGTACGCTTCTACCATCAGGGTGCCGAAATGAAGCAGGTTGCAGCCGTGGAACTGGAGGCTCCGGCAAAGGTCCTCGGCATCGACACCGCCGACCTGGACGGCGACGGGGTCCCCGAACTGTATGTCACCGTCATGGACCGGGAAACTCTTTCCTCCCGCGTCTATCTCCCCCGGGAGGGGAAGCTGGAAAAACTAGCCGACAACCTGCCGTACTTCTTCCGCGGCATGGAGCAGGGGAATGATCGCAAGACGATTTTCGTCCAGGGGCTGGGGATGGGGGGCGAGTTCTACGGCGATGTCGCGGAACTGGTCAGGACCGGGTCGACGTTCGAGACCCGGAACCCGCAGAAGCTCCCCCGCTTCGGCAATCTCTACAACTTCAACGTGCTGACCGATGCGGCAGGGAAGCGCTGCTATGTGCTCCTGAACGCGGACGGCTACCTGGTCGTCACGTCCCGGGACGGAAAGCACCTCTGGCAGAGCAGCGACAAGTTCGGCGGTACCGAACGGCACTACAAACGGGAAACCCTAGAAGAGAAGCGATACAGTACGGACCAGTACCGCTGGTTCTATCTGGAGCAGCGATTGACCGTGACCCCGGAGGGTGAACTCCTCATTCCAAGAAACGACGGCATCTTCGTCGTCGGCAACCTCCGCGCCTACAAGAAGCATGCGCTGTACGCCCTTCGCTGGACCGGGGCGATCCTCGAAGAGCGGTGGCACACCAGGGAAAGCCCGACCTATCTGGCGGACTACGCCTACGACCCTGGAACTAGAGAGTTGATCCAGCTGGAAATAACCCAGAAAGAGAGCCTGCTCGGCAAGGGACAGTCGGTCATCTCGGTGCACACCATCGAGCATGGCGCGCGCTGACCGTCCGACCGGCATCCCATCGCACCTTTAACCTTTAACCTATTCAATTTTGGAGGACCTATGAAAAAGACCGCCCTGATGCTCCTCGCAGCGTTCATGATGTCCGCAGCCGTCCCGGCCATGGCCCAGATGACCAAGGAAGAGAAGGACATGTGCCTTCTCGCGACCAAGAACTGCCTGAACCAGGCAGACTCCCTGCAGCAGCGGATCAAGAGGATACAGGGGGAGATCAAGAAGGGGAAGAAGGTCTACTCGGCCGAGGAGTTGAAAAACCTCGAGCAGAAGCTCCAGGAAGCGAATGACATCCTGAAAAAGATCGAAAAGGACACAAATTAAGTTCGAACTCGAATCGATACGACATCGAAGGGGAGAGGCAACTCTCCCCCTCTTTTATGCTGTAAACGGCTTTGGGTCCACTAACGACACGAAACCACACGAAAAATTAAGCCTTGCAGCAGATCAGAAATCCACTGATTTAGTTCATGTTTTTCGTGTGTTTCGTGGACAACTGCTCTTTCTGGATGTACCCGCAAACTGTCATTCGACACGGTACCGGAAAGTACTGTACACTCTGTCCTGACAGATAGAGGGAAGGACGGGAGCTCATGATGTGGCGACACATTTTCAAGCATAGCGGACAGTTCTCACCGGGAGCCACCCTCCTGCTCTGCCTCGCCCTCCTCGTTCTGGTTGCGGCCCCGGCCTCTGCCGAAAAGCGGGACACCATTCTCGTCGGCGGCAACAGCGACTACCCCCCCTATGAACTGGTCGACAAGAACGGGCAGCCGGCCGGCTTCACGGTCGATCTCCTGAGGGCCATCGCCGAAGTCATGGGGATGAGGGTGGATATCACCCTGGGCGAATGGGCCAAGCGGCACGACGACCTGAAAACCGGCCGGATCGACATGACCCTGGGGATGAACAACTCGGAAGAACGTGACAAGATGTTCGATTTCACCTCCCCGCATACGATCGTTCAGCAGGCGATCTTCGCCCGTCGGGGGGAGCCGGGCGTCAAGTCACTGGAGGGATTGCGCGGGAAGAAGGTGATCCTCCACAAGAACGGCATCATGCACGAGCGGCTCAGGAAGCTCGGCTTCGAAAAGGACCTGATCTATTCGGAAACGCCGGCCGGCACGCTCCGTCTGCTCGCCTCCGGCGAGGGAGATTATGCACTGGTAGCCCTCCTCCCGGGGATGTACATCATCCGGGAGAACAAGCTTACCAACCTGGTGCCGGTGGCCAGAAACGTCGCCTCCTTCAGGTTCTCCTTCGCGGTGCGGGAAGGCGACTCGGAGCTCCGTTCCCAACTGAACGAAGGGCTGGCCATCCTGAAGAAGACCGGTCAGTACCAGGTGATCTACGACAAGTGGCTCGGGGTGCTCGAACCGCACAGGCTGTCGTGGGAAAAGGCCCTGGAGTATGGCGCCATGGTGCTCGTCCCGTTGATGCTCCTTTTGACCGGCACGTTCGTCTGGTCGCGCACCCTGCAGAAACGGGTCGCCCAGCGGACCGAGGAACTGGCCAGAGAGGTGACGGAGAAGAACCTTGCCCTGGACGAACTCAGACTCCACCAGGACAAGCTGATCCAGGCCGACAAGATGGCTTCCCTCGGCATCCTGGTCTCCGGGGTCGCCCACGAGATCAACAACCCCACCGGACTCATCCTCCTGAACATACCGACGGTAAAGGAAGCACTGGAGGACGGGAAAAAGATACTCGAAGAGCATTACCGGACCCACGGAGACTTCACGTTCGGCGGCCTCCCCTACTCGCGGATGCGGGAAAACCTCCCGGAGATGCTGCTGCAGATGCAGGACGGGGCGAAGAAGATCAAGAACATCGTCGACGACCTGAAGGATTTTGCCCGCGTCGAGCGGACCGGGGACCAGTCGCCGTTCGACCTGAACGAGGTGGTGCAGGCGGCCATGAGGCTGAGCAATGCCACCATCCGGGGCGCGACGAACCAGTTCGTCTTCACCCGGGAGGGGACGCTCCCCAAGGTGCTGGGAAATGCCCAGCGGATCGAACAGGTCGTGGTCAACCTCATCATCAATGCCTGCCAGGCCCTGCAAAGCAAGGAGCGTGGCATCCTCGTAACCACCCGCCCGGACCCGCAGGCAGGAACGGTCGTTCTGCAGATCAGGGACGAAGGGGTCGGCATTCCGCTGGAACACCTGACCCACCTGACCGACCCGTTCTTCACTACCAAGCGGGAGGCGGGCGGGACCGGCCTCGGCCTCTCGGTCTCCTCAGCCATCGTCAAGGAGCATGGCGGTGCCCTCGAATTCGCGTCAATGCCCGGAGAGGGGACGACCGTCACCCTCACCCTGCCGGCAATATAGGAGCATTTCAGTGATAGAGAAAAAGTACCCGGAATTCGGCATACTGCTGGTGGATGACGAACCGGCATGGCTCCTCTCCCTGACCGTGACCCTGGAGCGCTGCGCCGGCATCACCAATGTCGTCACCTGTCAGGACAGCAGGAGGGCGCTGGATATGGTCAGGGAGCAGGGGATCGGCCTCGTCCTGCTCGACCTGGTCATGCCCCAACTGGGGGGTGAGGAGTTCCTGGAGCTGGTGAGGGAGCAGTATCCCGAGGTGGCGACCATCGTCATCAGCGGCATGAACCAGCTGGAGACCGCGGTCAGGTGCGTGAAACTGGGGGCTTTCGACTACTTCGTCAAGACCGACGAGGAAGACCGGCTGATCAACGGTGTCATGCGGGCCGTCAGGATGATCGAACTGGAGCGGGAAAACCGCAAGATGTCCCGCTCGCTGCTCTCCCCCGGTGGACTGCGGCACCCGGAGGCGTTCAGCGGCATCGTCACCGCGGACCGGGCCATGCTCGGCGTTTTCGCCTATCTCGAAGCGATCGCCCAGAGCCCTCAGCCGATCCTGGTGACTGGCGAAAGCGGTGTCGGCAAGGAGCAGATCGCTCAGGTAGCGCACACGCTGAGCGGCCGCCAGGGGCCGATCGTGGCGGTAAACGTGGCCGGGCTGGACGATCTGCTCTTCGCGGACACGCTCTTCGGCCACGTCCGGGGTGCCTTCTCCGGCGCCGAACAGGCGCGGCGCGGCATGATCGAGGAGGCCGCCGACGGCACGCTCTTTCTCGACGAGATCGGCGACCTGAGCATTCCCTCCCAGGTGAAACTCCTCCGCCTGCTCCAGGAAGGGGAGTACTTCCCCCTCGGCAGCGACCGGCCGAAGAGGATCACCTCACGGGTCATCGTCGCCACCCACCAGAACCTGACCGCCAAGCTGGAGGCGGGGACGTTCCGTCGGGACCTCTACTACCGCCTTTGCACGCACCTTGTCCGCATCCCCCCCTCAGGGAACGGAAGGGAGACATCCCGCTCTTGCTCGATCATTTCCTTGAAGAGGCGGCCAGGGCACTCGGCAAGAGGAAACCGACCACGCCGAAGGAGCTGGCGCAGCTCCTGGCCAACTACGGTTTTCCGGGGAACGTCAGGGAGCTGAAGGCGATGGTGTACGATGCCGTCAGCATCCATCGGGAGCGGATCATCTCCATGGAGTCGTTTCTCAAGGTGATCGGCAGGCAGGATGAACAGAAAGTGAAGGTCACCGCACCGGCAGCCGATCGCAACTTCTTCGCCGGGACCGAGTCACTCCCCACCTTCGGCGAAGCGGCCGAAATGCTCGTCGAAGAGGCCATGGCCCGCTCCCACGGCAACCAGAGCATGGCGGCCCGGCTCCTGGGAATCACCCAGTCGGCGCTCTGCAAGAGGCTGAAGAGGGCGAAAACATGACTCCCCTTCCGCCTCAGAGAGCAACTGACACAAATTCTGCGGAACAGCTAATGTTCAAATGTCAAAATTGACACTTGAGGGTTCCCTGAAACGCGGGGAAAATATTTGTGGATACAATGTATATACAGTGGTACGCTTTCGACAATAAGCAAACCAGTTCCGCAGAAGGCAGAAAAAAGGGGGTCCGAATGCTGGCAAAAGCGCAGAAATGGGGCAACAGTCTTGCCGTGCGCCTTCCGAAAGCCGTAGCCGAGGAATGCGGCATCGAAGCTGACTCGCCTGTCGAGATCGTTCGCGAAGGCAACCTCATCATCATCAAGCCGGTCCGGAAGAAGGGGTATTCTCTCGACGCCCTGCTTGCGGGGGTCACGAAGGATAATGTCCATACCGAGGTTCCCACCGGCAAGCCGGCAGGAAAGGAGAGCTGGTGAAGAAGAGCGGTTATGTCCCGGAGAGGGGAGATGTGGTCTGGCTCGATTTCGACCCGCAGGCAGGTCACGAGCAGTCGGGCCGCCGGCCGGCGTTCGTGCTGTCACCGGCGACTTATAACGGGAAGACCGGCCTGATGCTCTGCTGCCCGATCACGACCCAGGTGAAGGGTTATCCCTTCGAGGTCGTCATCGAAGGGACCACAAAGGTCCGGGGGGTAATTCTCGCCGATCAGGTGAAGAGCTTGGACTGGCAGGTGAGAAAGGCGGAGAAGAAGGGGAAGGTTGCGAAGCCAGTGCTGGAAGAGGTGGTGGAAAAGATCAGGGCGATTCTGGAGGGGTAAAATCCCCCACCCCCCAAAAGGCCTTCAGGCTGGAGTTAACGGATAGTCAACAAGTCGGACTTTGGAATTACAAGACTGATACTTTATGTATATTTGTTATATATTCCGGGGAGTTAATATTGCCTCTCGCCCATATATAACGTTGCTTGCTAATCAACTATTTCCTAAATTAGCTAAATAGCAAGCAACGTCCCCTTGGCCCTTCTCAAAGGCGGCCAATCGGCCGCCTTTTCCTGTCAATAATATTCTGGTAATTTATCGCTATTTTGCTATAGTAAACTCATGAAGTCGCACTGGACCGTGGAATTCCTGAACGAAGCCGTTGAAACGGAGTTCCTTGCCATTCCCAAGGACATTCAGGCTCGACTGGTCCGCATCGCCGATCTGATCGAGTCCCACGGTCTGGAGAACTTGGGGATGCCCTATGTCCGCCATCTGCAAGACAAACTGTGGGAGATTCGCGGCAAGGGAACGTCCGGCATCGCGCGGGCTTTGTACGTAACCGTTGTTGGCAGGCGGGTGGTTATCGTACGGGTTTTTGTGAAGAAGAGCCAGAAGACGCCAGCGGGAGAGATATCCTTGGCAATGTCCAGGGTAAAGGAGATTGATCATGGCTAAGAAGATGGCTGAACTGAAAAAAGAGCTGCTGCAGGATGAAGAGTTCCGCAACGAATATGTGCAACTGGAGGATGAATTTGCCTTGGCCTCCCAGCTGATCGAGGCCCGCAAGCGGGCACACCTGACCCAGGAAGAGGTTGCCAAGCGGATGGGAACGACCCAGTCGGTGGTGGCTCGCCTTGAATCCGGCAATCCGCTGCCGAGCCTCCGCTCCCTGAAACGCTATGCCGAAGCGGTCAACAGCCGGGTTCAGATCCGGGTGGCGTAGTCAGTTGCGCTGCATTCCTGAGAGTCAACAAGGATCATACGTAATCAAAAGGCGGCCAGTCGGCCGCCTTTGTCGTTGTGCGCCAGGCGCGTTCAGCAACCTCACCGTTGCTCCATCTCCGCCACGATCTTTCGGTACAGCTCATCGCCGTCGATGGCACTGACCGTCTTGCCGTCCACCACGGCGAACGGGTTCTTGTGGCAGGGACCGCACTTTTTGATGCAGTCCTTGATCTTCACGTCCAGCTTCGGAAACTCTTTCATCAGCCGCTTGCAGGCCTTGGACTTTCCCTTGTTGTGCTCGCAGAAGCGGACTTTCATCCCCTACCCCTGCGGCGCATCGGGAGGAGGTACGAAAACCCGCTGCCCCAGCTCGTTGTCCAGCATGAGGAGGCCGTACCCGTTGTCGCCGATCAGCTTCAGCTTGCCGATGATCTCCCGGTCGTTCTCCTCCTCCTCGATCTGCTCGGTAATGAACCACTGGAGGAAGATCTGGGAGGCATGGTCCTTCTCGGCAACGGCGTGGTCGGTCAGCTCGTTGATGCACCGGGTGATGTGCTGTTCGTGCTGCAGGGTCTCCTCCAGCATGTGCAGGAGCGACATGAAACTGCTGGTGGGAGCAGGCATCGCGTCGACCACGGCCTGCTCACCCTGGCTGTTGAGGTAGGTATAGAACTTCATGAAATGGACCATTTCCTCCTGGTACTGGACATTGAACCAGGTGGCAGCCCCCTTGAACCCCATGGCGTTGGCGGCGGACGACATGTTCAGGTAGAGATAGGCAGAATAGAGCTCGGTGTTCATATGCTTGTTGATGGCGGTGTACATTTTCTTGGACAGCATGAAATATCCTCCTTTAATGTCTGGTGCTCGATTTCATCATAGCAGGGAACTGCCCCGCCACAAGGGGGTAAAAACCGCTGAGGGCTCGGGGTTCGGGGCTCGGAAAACCATGTTCTATCGCCTGAGCCCTGAGCCCTGAGCCCTGAGCCCTGAGCCCTGAGCCCT
>CAYSMK010000008.1:0-173958 GCA_964432205.1 uncultured Geobacter sp.
GCCTCGGCGCCAAGCTCGACCGGCTGCCCAACCAGCTCTCCGGCGGCGAACAGGAGCGGGTCGCCATTGCCCGGGCCATCGTCAACAATCCCCACATCCTCCTGGCAGACGAGCCGACCGGCAACCTGGATTCCAAGACCAGTGAGGAGGTCATGGCGCTCTTCCGGGAACTGAACGACGCTGGCCAGACCGTGGTCATGGTAACCCACAACCCTGAGAACGGGGCCTACTCCGACAGAACCATCAATCTGAAGGACGGCATGGTGGTGAATGCCTAGCCTTGGCGACAAACCAAGTAAGGATAAACTCCAATTCTTAACAGATCAGGAGGTATTGAATGGATGCAATGGAAATTAGCGCTTCTGCCCTGACTGCGGAACGAACCCGCATGAACCAGATTTCGTCGAACCTTGCCAATGCGAACTCCACCAGGACTGCCGAAGGCGGACCGTACCGGCGCAAGGATGCGGTTTTTGCCACCATGCTGGACGAAGCCAACGCCAAGAAGAGCGGCGGGGTCGAGGTCGTAGCGGTCATTGAGGACCAGTCCGCTCCCCGGCTCCAGTACGACCCCGGACATCCCGACGCGAGACCTGACGGTTATGTAGCCTATCCGAATGTGAATGTTGTCGAGGAAATGGCCGACATGATTTCGGCGACCAGAACGTATGAAGCGAACGTGACCGCCATGAAGGCGGGGATGGATATGCAGATGAAAGCCTTGACGATCGGCTCGAAATAAGCGCTGCAACATTACAACAGGAAAGGAATAGCAATGTCTCAAATTCATAACAACCTGACCGACCTGATCGGCAAAACCCCTTTATTGCGGCTCCTCCGTATGACCACTGGTATAAATGCAGATGTTGTCGCCAAACTGGAATCCTTCAACCCCGGAGGAAGCGTCAAGGACCGGATAGGGTATTCGATGATCCGTGATGCCGAAACTACTGGGCAGATCAAGAAAGGCACCGTCATCATCGAGCCGACCAGCGGCAACACCGGCATCGCCCTTGCTTTTGTCTGCGCTGCCAGGGGGTACCGATTGATCCTCACCATGCCGGAAACCATGAGCATGGAGCGGAGAAACCTTCTCAAGGCATACGGCGCCGAACTGGTCCTGACGCCCGGTTCGGAAGGGATGAAGGGGGCGATCAAAAAGGCCGAGGAACTGGCTGCCGAGATACCCGACTCATTCATCCCCCAGCAGTTCAAGAACCCGGCAAACCCATATATTCACCGGATTACCACTGCCGAAGAGATCTGGAATGATACCGATGGGAAGATCGATATCTTTGTTGCGGGCGTCGGTACTGGCGGGACCGTAACAGGGGTCGGCGAGGTACTCAAGAAGCGAAAGCCTGGCGTGCAGGTGATAGCTGTCGAGCCGCTTGACTCTCCGGTTCTTTCGGGTGGGCAGCCTGGCCCCCATAAGATTCAGGGGATCGGTGCCGGTTTCGTTCCCGAGGTCCTGAACCGCGAGGTGATCGACGAGATTTTCAAGGTCAGAAATGAGGATGCCTTTGAAACCGCCCGGCGCTTCTCCCGGGAAGAAGGATTACTCGTGGGAATTTCTTCGGGTGCCGCAGCTTTTGCCGCCCTGGAGGTTGCCAGGCGACCGGAAAACAAGGGGAAGATGATCGTAGTGGTACTGCCGGACACCGGTGAACGGTACCTGAGCACGGCACTGTTCCAAGAGGTGTAACCGCGCATAATGACCAGAGTGAAACCGCTCCTCTTGGCAATTATGGTCCTCGTTAGTCTGCCTGTCGCAGCTCTGGCGGATAGTGCACTGCCGGTAGAGAACGGACTCGTCACCTCCGGTGTGGGGTGGCGGATAGACCCGTTTGGCAGCGGCAAACTTGTTTTTCACCGCGGGATCGATATCGCCGTCCCGACCGGCACCCCGGTTCACGCGATCCGCAAAGGACGAGTCGTCTTTGCTGGCGCTCACGGCGGCCATGGCTCCACCGTCATTGTTGAACATACGAACGGAGACCGCACCCTCTATGGGCATAACTCCATTATTCGCGTGCAGCCGGGAGACCTGGTCGAATCAGGCACGGTGGTAGCCTTTTCAGGGAATACCGGCAGATCGACCGGCCCACATGTGCATTTCGAGCAGTTGCCGGGCAGTCGTCCATTCATCGAAATAGAGGAACCGGAAGAGGCTAAGGCACCGCAAGTTGTCAACAATAGTGACCAGAGATTCATGCTGGAGCAAAAAATAGACGAGTCTGTGGACTCGGTTCTCAGAAGGATCAACAGACTTGGAACTGCCGGAAAAGGCGGCTGAATCCATGCCGGGGAGGCTATATGACAACGGAGATAAGGACGCCTCTATGACTGATACCATCAAGACCTCTGTGAAAAATCTGATTGCCACGGTCAAGAAGAACCCAATGCTGGCAAATTCCGTGTTCCGTGCCTCTACCTATTCGGACACCCCGGGCTTCACAGTGCGTTCCGAGATTCGGGGTTTCACCGTTCCAATGGACGAACCACGGGAATTGGGTGGCAACGATACGGCCCCCAACCCGGTCGAACTTCTTTTAGCAGCCCTGGGAGGGTGCCAGGAGATAGTCTACCGAGCCTTTGCCGCTGTGCTGGGCATCGAAATCAGCAGTATAGAAATCCACGCCAAAGGCAACCTTGATCTGCACGGTTTTCTGGGATTGGCCGAAGTTCCCGCGGGTTTCAACAACATCAGCTTCACCACCCGGATTGTTTCATCTGCGCCACCTGAGAGCATAAGCCAGCTCGTCGCACTGGTTGAGAAACACTGCCCCGTCCAGGATACCTTTGCCCGCCCGATACCGATTAGCGGGAAAGTGGAGCTTTTTCAGCCCGGCGACCCAGCGGGGCCTGTAGAGATCGTTTCAACTGTTGACCAGTTCAAAGTCTAATCGCCCGGCATACAAACCACGGGGAGGCTGTTGACCAATGGAAAAGCGAAATTGTACCAGGGTCAAGCTGAAAGCTGACGTTTTAGTCGCAGGCAATGGCTCCAGTTTCTCCGGTGAGTTAGATGATATCTGCCTCAAGGGAATGTACGTAAAGACATCGATGGTGATTCCCTTGAGCGAACCGGTTCATGTGACAGTGACTGCCTACCCTTACACCATCGGAATGGATGCCCGGGTTATACGGTACGGTGAGGATGGTGTCGGACTGGAAATATACAAGATGACTGTGGAATCTTTTGTCAGGCTTCGCGAACTGATCATGCACCAGGCCACCGACCCCGATGTGGTGATGAACGAGGTGTATAAGGTAGCGGGCTGTATAGTCTAGAACAATCAGCATCGGCAATGGCTGATCAACTGCACAATAAAGGAGATCCCCACAGTGAAAAGAATGTTGCTGATTATGTTGCTGGTCGCACTTCCTGGAGCCGCATTCGGCCTCGAGCAGAGCTTTTCCCAGCAAGGACTGAAAGCAACCATAAAGCTGTCACCGGAGAAGATCGAAGCCCATGGCAGCGTGCAGCTGTCTCTGAACTTGAGTAAGGACGGGACCGCCGTCACCGACAGAGACGTGACGCTGGAAGTCTATGAGCGGAATGCTGATCAGCCGATCATCAAGCGCACGGTGGATCTTCTTGATGCCGAGTATATCGATTCCTGGAAGTTCGAGAAAGCCGGCGATTATAAGGTGGTCATAAAGATTGCCGATCATCAGAAGCCGGGTGAGATCATTCAATACGAGGTCAACGCGAGTATCGCGGACGCCGGCGGCGAGCATGGAGACCACGGCTTTTTTTCGCATCATTTTGGCGGGGGCAAGTGGGGATGGTGGGGAACCGGCCTCATGCTCATCATGATGGTCCCCATGATGGTACTCGTGCTGTAGCGCAACCTCTCTGAATTTGGCGCCCAGAAACGCGGAACCGCAATTGAGCTCCTCTTGCAACAAGATGAATTCATAGAGGAGGCACATCGGCCGTCACTTGTGGCGATCTAATCAACTACTCGTTCGGATACCCCGCTGCTTGCGGCGGGGTGATCTTGCCCGTCCGATGTAACAGGAAGCAGAAGGAATCATGGAAAAAACATCGATTACCCGGCCATTCATTCTGTTTTCGTTCATCGTTGCCATCGGCCTACTGCACTATCTCACCCCGCTTCACCTCCCCTATCTCCATGACATCTACCAGAGGCTCTACTACCTGCCGATCATCCTGGCAGCGGTCTGGTTCGGCTTTCGCGGCGGGCTTCTGTGCTCGATTGTTGTCAGCATCTCCTACGCCCCCCATATCCTGTTTCAGTGGGGCGGGCACCTGACCGTGGGGATGGAAAAATACCTGGAGATACTCCTCTACAACACAGTCGGCGGCGTGACCGGTCTGCTTTCCCAACGGGAGCGGGAGCAAACCGTAGAACTGCAGAGAACCGCCAGGGGACTTGAGGAGTCATACCAGAAGCTTCAACATCAATCCGAACGCATCATTGTGATTGAAGAGCAGCTCAGGCGGGCCGAGAAACTCTCTACCCTGGGAGAGATGGCGGCGGTGCTGGCTCACGAGATCCGCAATCCGCTCGGCTCCATTCGCGGCACCGCTGAGATATTGCTCGACGACTACCCGCCCGGGGACAAGAAACATGAATTCATCGCGATCCAGATCAAGGAGACGGAACGTCTTAACCGGGTTGTCGAGGATTTCCTGCGTATGGCACGACCGCAACCGGCCGAATTGACAATTTGTTTGATCCAGGAAGAGTTGGAAACGATTGCCACGCTTATCGCCAACGATGCCAGGGATCGGCAAGTCAAACTCATAATGCAACCGCCACATTCCCCGCTGCGATTGAAAGCAGACGGCGAAAAGTTGCGGCAGGCGTTTCTCAATCTTGCCATCAACGCCCTGCAGGCAACGCCACCGAACGGCAGCCTGACCATCTCCGCAACCTGCCGCCAGTCGGAAAATCCTCCTTCCGAGTGTGAGATCTGTTTCCTTGATACGGGCAGTGGAATCGATGCCGAAACACTGAAAAAGGTATTTGAGCCATTTTACACGACCAAGCCGGATGGAACCGGGCTGGGGCTGGTCGTCACCAAGAAAATCGTTGAAAGCCATGGAGGTACATTGCTGGTGGAGAGTGACGCCGGTCGCGGCACAATCGTCACGGTCAGATTGCCGATGCAGGATGCTGCTAACGGAGGAACGCCATGAAAGCGAAGATACTTGTCATTGATGATGATACCTCGTTGCGGAGGGTGCTCGAATATAACCTTCAGGAAGAAGGATACGAAGTCCAGACCGCATCATCAGGGGAGGAAGGCTTGTATCTGTTCGGACAATCTCAGCCCAACCTGGTCATCACCGATATGAACATGCCGGGCATGGATGGGCTGATGGTGCTCAAGTCCGTCAAGGACCGTTCGCCGGAGACGTTGGTAATCATCATAACCGCGTTCGGGACTGTTGACGTTGCGGTGGAGGCCATGAAGGCCGGAGCCTATGACTACATCACCAAACCGTTCAACAGGGAAGAACTCAAGCTGACTGTCAGGAAAGCGCTCGTGTTCAACGGCCTTGCCGAGGAAAACAAGCGGTTGAAGAGTGAGTTGTCGGATAAAGCTGATTTTCGCACCATCGTAGGTTCATCCAAAGAAATGGAAAAGATCTTTGAGGTGATCCGCAAGGTGGCCGACACCGAGGCAGCAATTCTGATCACCGGCGAATCCGGCACCGGCAAGGAGCTGGTGGCCAGGTCCATCCACGCCAACAGCTCACGCAAAGATGCTCCTTTTGTCGCCATCAACTGTGCCGCCATCCCCCGCGAGTTGCTGGAGAGCGAGCTGTTCGGCCATGTCAAAGGGGCGTTTACCGGAGCGATAAGGGACAAGACCGGAAAATTCCAACTGGCGGATGGCGGGACCCTGTTCCTCGACGAGGTGGGTGATCTGCCGGTGGAACTCCAGCCAAAGCTACTCAGGGCGTTGCAGGAAAAGGAAGTCGAGCCGGTGGGGGGGGCAAGTGCCCAGAAATTGGATGTCCGTGTCGTTTCGGCCACCAACCTGGATATCGATAAAGCGATAGCGGCGGGTACCTTCCGTGAAGACCTCTATTACCGTTTGTCAGTCATACCGATCCATCTTCCGCCCCTCCGTGAAAGGCGCAAGGACATCCCGCTCCTCATCAGATACTTCTGCAGCAAGCACGGCAGCGAAAAAGTCACCTTTGCCAAGGATACCCTTGAGACCCTGGTAATGTATCCATGGCCCGGAAATGTACGGGAGCTGGAAAACACTGTCGAACGACTGCTCATAATGCGAAGCGGTGATAATATTACCCACGACGACCTGCCTGACAAGCTCCGGGAAGGTAGCGCTCCCGGGAGTGCGGTTATAAGGCTGCCGGACGAAGGGTATTCTCTTGAGCAACTGGAGCGGGAAGTAGTCGTTGCGGCATTGGAACGCAAAGCCTGGAACCAGGCTGCTGCTGCCCGTTTTCTGAGGATACCACGCCATACGCTGATCTACCGGATAGAGAAATACGGCATCGTCCTGCCAGGCAACAATCAGCGGTAATCACAAACTTTATTGAAGGAACGCAGCTGAAGACCCGATGATTAAACAAAACTCAATTAAACGGAGAATGCCTGAGGAATATTCGGCTCAAAGCGATGAATATTCTGCAACTATCATGCGTGCTTCTGTCAATAAGTCAGCAAAATCAGTTACATAATAATTGGCACAATCTGTGTAAAACATCTGCATCGACAACACATGGTCAGGAGTTCCCATGAAATACCTTCGCACACTTGCATTACTCATGCTGCTATCTCTTCCTTCTGCTATGGCGTGGTCGGAAGAAGTGAAAGCACCTGCCGAAGACCTGGCGTCTCTGGTAGCAACGGCAGCTGCCAACAACCCTGAACTGAAGTCATCCCAGGCCCGCTGGCAGATGTTTACCAACAAGGCTAAGCAGGCATCGGCCCTTGAAGACCCGATGTTCATGTTCAAGCTGCAGAACATGCTCGCCCGTGAGCCGTTTGTCTTCAACAAGGACCCCCAGTCTGCCAAGGCAATCGGCATCTCGCAGCAGATACCCTTCTGGGGGAAGCGGGCCATCAAGGGTGAGATCGCCCAGTACGAGGCCGAGTCCTACCGGTGGTCCATCGAAGAGCGGAGACTGGAGCTTACCCGCATGGTCAAGGAGACCTACTACCAGCTCTATAGCGTGGACAAATCGCTGGAGATCGTCGAGAAGAACCTGCAGATCCTCGCCGATTTCACGACTATTGCGGAGTCGAAGTATTCCGTCGGCCAGGGGGTACAGCAGGACATCTACAAGGCCGGACTGGAACGGTCCAAGATGCTGGACATGCAGATCACCCTGCAACAGCAGCGAAGGAGCCTGGAAGCCAACCTGAACTATCTGCTCTTTCGGCCGGGAAATACCCCGGTCGGCAGGATCGCCGATTTCGACATACCGAAGCTTGCCCTTTCTCCCGAACAGCTCAAAGAGACTGCCGATGAAAAACGACCCCAGATCAAGAGCCTGAGCAATCTGGTAAACAAGGGCAAGGCGTCCCAGCGACTGGCACGGAAAGAATACTGGCCCGATTTCAACCTCTCCTTCGAGTACATGTTCAAGGAAGCCGTTGCGACCGAAATGGTCAGCGATCCGGGCTACAACATGGTCACCCTGGGGGTGACCTTCAATCTGCCGCTCCAGCGGGAGAGGCGCCAGGCGATGGTTGCGGAGGCGTCATCCGAAACGAACATGTCGCTGGAAGAGCTGAATGCCCTCAGGAACAGTATCGGCTACTCGGTCAACGACCTCCTGGCCCAGATGGAGCGCCGCCGGAAGCTGGTGGAGCTGTACAAGGGTGGCATCATCCCCCAGGCTGAACAGTCTCTGGAATCGGCGGTCATCAGTTACCGGGTGAACAAGGTGGATTTCCTGACCCTGCTCGACGGCCGGATGAACCTGTTCAACTACGAGCGGGAACTGTACGAGTCGCAGGCCGAGTACATGATGAAATTGGCGCAACTCGAAGCGACAATCGGCACCGAGCTCGTATCTACGCCATCGCCGCCGGCGGACAATGCGGAACAGCCGCAACCGCCGGCTACGGAAGTACCCGCATCCGAACAGTCTCAACACAATTAAAATACACATACCGAGGTACGACCATGGCCCTGAACAAAAAAATCGCAATCCCCCTGGTAGTAATCATCCTGGCTGCGGCAGCTGGCGGGGGGTGGTACCTGTGGCAGCAGAAGAGTGCAAAAACGGCGACCGGAAAGGATGCCAAGGCAGCTCAGGGCAAACAGCTCTACACCTGCTCCATGCACCCGTTCATCATCAAGGACAAACCCGGCACCTGCCCGATCTGCGGCATGGAACTTATCAAGAAGATCGAAGGCGCTGCCGGCGGCGAAATGACCGCGGAGCAGAGAAAACAGGCCGAGATGCTCGGCCACGTCTCCCTCTCGCCGACCCAGCGGGTCATGGCCAACGTCGCCACGGTAGAGGCGAAGCAACAAATTCTCAACAAGGAGATCAACGCCGTCGGCATCGTCCAGTACGACCAGTCGCGCCAGGGCAAGGTCACCGCCTGGATCGCCGGCCGCATCGACAAGCTGCATGTCAACACTGTCGGCTCATTCGTGGCCAAAGACAAGCCGGTGGCCGAGGTCTATTCCCCCGACCTGGTGGCGACCCAACAGGAATACCTGCTGGCCATCAAGAGCCGCGACCAGTTGAAGAACTCACCGATCCCTTCCGTCGCCCAGAATGGCGACGGTCTGGTGGCGTCGGCCAAGCAACGGCTGATGCTCTTTGGGGTCAAGGAGAGCCAGCTCGCCGAACTGGAGAAGGCCGGCAAGCCGAACATCCGTCTCCCCATCTATACGCCGCTCTCCGGCGTGGTCATCGAAAAGATGGTACAGCAGGGTCAGTACGTCAATACGGGCGATCCGCTGTTCAACATCGCCGATCTCTCCACGGTCTGGGTGGAGGTGGAGGTCTACGAGAACGAATTCCCCAATATTCACATCGGCCAGCAGGTGGAGATCCGTTCCCAGTCGTTCCCCGGCAAACCGTTCACCGGCCGGATCGTGTTCATCTATCCCTTCCTCGACCCCAAGACCAGGACCGTAAGAGCGAGGGTGGAAATGCCCAATTCCGGCATGAAGCTCAAACCCGACATGTTCGTCAACGCCATCATCAAGGTGCCGCTCGGCTCGTCTATTGTCGTACCAGTTACCGCGGTAATTGATACCGGCAAACGCCAGGTGGTCTGGGTGGAGACGTCACCCGGCATGTTCGAGCCACGCGATGTCCAGGTCGGCCAGAAGAACGACGACAAGATCCAGATCCTGTCCGGTCTTAGGCCCGGCGACAAGGTGGCGGCGTCCGGTGGTTACCTGATCGACTCCGAATCGCAGCTGAAGGGTGGCGGTGGACAGGATCACAGCAAGCATACCGGCAGCAAACCCGCCGAACAGGGGCAGCCCCAGGGAGGTCATGAAGGTCATGGTACTTCTCCGGCACAGCAGCAGCCGGCCAAGAAGGGTACCTTGAAAATGGATGACATGAAGATGTAATGCCGACTACCTAACGACCTTCGACAAGGACTGCTGCCATGATAGAAAAGATTATTGAATATTCCGCCCGCAACCGGGTCATTGTCCTGATGATCTTCGGGTTGATCATCGCCTGGGGGGTCTGGTCGGTCTACAAGACCCCGGTGGACGCCATCCCCGATCTTTCCGACAACCAGGTGATCGTGTTCACCGACTACCCGGGGCGCTCGCCGCAGGTGGTGGAAGACCAGGTCACCTACCCGCTGGCTGTCAACCTGCAGGGGCTCCCCCAGGTCCGCGCCGTGCGGGCCTCCAGCGCTTTCGGCTTCTCCATGATCTATGTCATCTTCGAGGACAAGGCCGACATCTACTGGGCCAGGACGAGGGTGCTGGAGCGGCTCAACTACGCCGCTTCCCTGCTGCCGCCGGGAGTGGTCCCCACCCTTGGCCCGGACGGCACCGGGGTTGGCCACGTCTTCTGGTACACCATCGAGGGTAAAGGGTACGACCTGGAGCAGCTCAGGACGCTCCAGGACTGGTTCGTCCGCTACCAGTTGAACACCGTCCAAGGGGTGGCCGAGGTGGCCTCCATCGGCGGCCTGGTGCGGGAGTACCAGATCGACCTCGACCCGGCCAAACTGTTTGCCTACAACATCAATGTCGGCAAGGTCATGGAGGCGGTTAAGAACGCCAACAAGGATGTTGGCGGCAAGTTGATCGAGCAGGCCGATGCCGAGTACCTGATCCGCGGCCGGGGCTATGTAAAGTCCAAGGCCGACCTGGAAAACATCGTGGTCGGCGCCGACATGCGCGGCACACCCATCTATCTCAGGAACCTGGGGACCGTGCAGATGGGGGGCGCCATCCGCCGCGGCCTTTTGGAGATGAACGGCGAAGGCGAGGCGGTCGGCGGCATCGTGGTCATGCGTTACGGCGAGAATGCCCACGACGTCATCCATCGGGTCAAGGTGAAGATCAAGGAACTGGAAAAGGGGCTCCCCCCCGGCGTGAAGATCATGGTCTCCTACGACCGTTCCGACCTGATCATGAGGGCCATAGACACCCTTAAACACTCGTTGATGGAAGAATCCGTGGTCGTCTCACTCGTGATCCTCGTCTTCCTCCTCCATTTCCAGAGTTCCATCGTCATTGTCCTGACCCTCCCCATTGCGGTGTTGGTTTCCTTCATCACCATGAAGCTGATGGGGGTCACCTCCAACATCATGTCGCTGGGGGGGATCGCCATCGCCATCGGCGTGCTGGTGGATGCCGGGGTCATCATGGTGGAGAACTGCTACCGCCACCTCTCGGAGATGCCACCCGAGGAACGGGCCGAAAAACGGCTGGAGGTGATCATCACCTCCGCCAAGCAGGTCGGCCGGGCCATCTTCTTTTCCCTGGCCATCATCATCCTCTCCTTCGTCCCGGTCTTCCTGCTGGAGGGACAGGAAGGGAAGCTGTTCCATCCTCTGGCCTTCACCAAGACCTTTTCCATGATGGGTTCCGCCTTTATCGCCATCACCCTGGTGCCGGTGCTGATGTACTACTTCATGCGGGGCAAGATGCCACCGGAGAGCGCCAACCCGGTCTCCACCTTCTTCATCAAACTCTATAGCCCTGTCATCCGCTGGGTGCTGGTCTGGAAAAAGACCACCATCGCCCTCAATATCGTGGCCCTGGCCATCGCCGTGCCGATGTTCATGAACCTCGGTTCAGAGTTCATGCCCCCCCTGGACGAGGGGTCGCTTCTCTACATGCCGGTAACGCTCCCCAACGTCTCCATCACCGAGGCGAAACGGCTCATCCAGGTGCAGGACACCATCATCAAGAGCGTTCCCGAGGTGGAGCATGTCCTGGGCAAGGTCGGTCGAGCCGAGACCTCCACCGACCCGGCGCCGGTCTCCATGTTCGAGTCGATCATCATCCTGAAACCGAAGGAGAAGTGGCGGCCGGGGCTCACTAAGGCCGACATCGTCGCCGAACTGGATGCGAAGCTCCAGCAGATCGGGGTCAGGAACGGCTGGACCCAGCCGATCATCAACCGGATCAACATGCTCTCCACCGGCGTCCGTACCGACCTGGGGGTGAAAATCTTCGGTTCCGACCTGAACGTGCTGCGGGACCTGGCGATCCAGGCCGAGGCGATATTGAAGCCGATCCCGGGTGCCGCCGACGTCGTGGCCGAGCGGGTCACCGGCGGCAACTACATCGACATCGACATCGACCGGGAGGCCGCGGCCCGCTACGGGGTCAACGTGGGCGACATCCAGGACGTAATCGAGACCGCCCTGGGGGGCGAGATGCTCTCCACCTCGGTGGAGGGGCGCAACCGTTTCCCGATCCGGATCCGCTACCTGCGCGACTACCGGGACAACATCCCGGCCATCCGCCGCATCCTCGTCGCCGGGATGGAAGGAGCCCAGGTGCCGCTGTCGCTCGTGACCAAGCTGAAGATCTCCACCGGGGCGCCGGAGATCAACAGCGAGGGGGGACTCTTGCGCTCGCTGGTCTTCCTCAACGTGCGCGGTCGCGACATGGGGGGCTTCGTCACCGAGGCAAAACAGGTGCTGGAGAAGCAGCTGAAGCTACCCCCCGGCTATTATGTGGCCTGGTCGGGACAGTGGGAGAACCAGATCCGGGCCAAGGCCAGACTCCAGCTCCTGGTGCCGGCCGGCATGATCATCATCTTCATCCTCCTCTACTTCACCTTCCACTCGGCCCTGGAGGCGAGCATGGTCATGCTCTCGGTTCCCTTCGCCCTGGTGGGGGGGGTCTACCTGGTCTCGGCCCTGGGGTACAACATGTCGGTGGCTGTCTGGGTAGGGTTCATCGCCCTGTACGGCATTGCCGTGGAGACCGGGGTGGTGATGGTCATCTACCTGCATGAGGCGTTGGACAAGAAGCTGATCAACGGACCCTGCACGGAGCAGGACATCTATGACGCCACCTTCGAGGGGGCGGTGCTCCGCCTGCGGCCCAAGCTGATGACCGTGGCCGTGGCCCTTCTGGGCCTTGTCCCGATCATGTGGTCGACCGGCACCGGCGCCGACGTGATGAAGCCGATTGCCGCCCCGATGATCGGCGGGATGATATCTTCGGCAGTGCATGTCCTCATCATGACCCCGGTGATATTTGTATTGATGAAGAAGCGGGATTTGAAGAAGGGAAGGTTGCATTATTCGGGAATGAAGCACTAATCCGCTTAACGAAAGGAGTTCTGTGTGAAAAAGGTATCGTTGTTTGTAGTCTCGGTGGCAGTTGTCGCGATGTTATCGGGTTGCGCCGGGCTGAATAACTCCACCGACCATTCTGGCCAATATGACGAAGGCAGCGGTAGTCACAGCGGACATTCGCATCACTAAGTCCGCTTATGCCCGTGGCCACAAGCATGATTGAAGAATATGCTACGCGGGGTGTGGAATATTGTTCGCCGTAGCTGCGCTGAAACAGAGTTAAACAATGTAATATCAAAATGTTATGTCGTTGGCATAACAAATGCTTTTTGTTCACAAGTCAATCTCTAACAATCAAAGGAGAAAAAGTTACATGAAAAAAATCGTACTGATCTTTGCGGCAATTCTGGCTTTGGCAGCACCGGCAGCATTTGCCGCGGACCATGGTTCCATGAAAATGGAGCACGGCGGCCATGGTGACCATCAGGGTGATGTTGCCCATGAGGAAGTGGTCGACGGGGTGAAGGCAACCTTCAAGGTCATGAGCATGAAGGAGCATATGAAAGGCATGGATATGGAGATGCCGAAGGATATGAAAGAGTCCCACCACATCGCGGTGGAGTTCAAAGATGCCAAGACCGGCAAGGCCCTGACCGAGGGCGAGGTGAAGGTCAAGATCCAGAACCCGGACAAGACCGACCAGTCTAAGGACCTGATGGGGATGAAGGGGCATTTCGGCGCCGATTTCGATCTTTCCAAGAAGGGTAAGTACGGCGTGATGAGCAAGTTCCAGTTGAAGGACGGCAAGGTGCGCAGCGCCAAATTCTGGTACACCGTCAAATAGTCGATTTATCGGTAATGAAGTAATGGAGTAGACATCAAGATGAAAACGAGGCGGGAATTTATTGTTGCCCTATCGATGCTTATCGCGGCATCTCCGGTTTATGCCGGGCATGATCACGGCTCGCAAGGATCTATGAATAATGTTTCTTCGCAAAGCCCCGTAGATGACCAGAAAGCTAAAGAGACCGAACTATCCATAACTAATTGTGCCCAGTACGTTGATCGCATCCAACAGAATGTCCGGAGACTGCAGGCACAGATAAAGGAAAAACGTTCGAGCAATTCCGTCCGTGATGAGATCAAAAAACTTGAGGAAAATCTCAAAGAAGCTAACAGCATCTCCAGATCACTACAAATAATGTAGGCTGGAAAGCTTACGAGCATCAAGTAGATCGTACAAGCAACAGAGGAGGAACCAAGTAATGAAAAGGCAACTGGTAATCCTTATGGCAATAGCACTCTTCGCAGCAGCGACCCCGGTCCTGGCAGAAGAGGGGCATCAGCATGGCGCATCCCATCAGGCCATGGATGAAAAATGCACCAAGGAATGCGCCATGCTCCTGAAAAACTGCTCTCAGGAAGTAGATAGCCTTCAGGATAAAATCAGTAAGCTGCAGGTTGAAATCAATGAAAAGGGCGCAAATACTTACACCCTTGAAGAACTGAAGCTTCTCAATAACAAGCTGAAAGAGGCTAATGATCTGCTGAAGAATCTCCAGGGACGTTGATGTTGCCGAAAATGGGGGGGCAGATCGGAAGGGTCTGCCCCCTATTGCGTCTGGAGCTCAATATGAAGAAAATTCTACTATCGATAGTGCTGCTGAGCCTGACATTTGCCGGGATGGGCGGCTGCAACAAAAAAGAAGCATCCGCACCTCCTTCGCAGCCGGGAAAAGTGATCACTACCGCTGCCTATGAGAAGTATTTCGGGGCCGCACCGATGGTCGACAAAGGCACGGCATATGCCTTTGTCATCTATTTCCCCTCGGCCAAGGACCCAGGCAAGGTGGCGCCGTTTCCGTTCTTCACCTTCGATGAAGCAAGCTCCATGAAGGTAGCAGCCGAGCGTTTACTTGGCGGGATGGATGTCGGCAGCTATCAGGGAGAGTTCACACCATATCCCAACGGGAGTCGAATCCTGGGGATCAATAACGACCAGGGGACGGTAACGGTAAATCTCAGTAAAGAGATTCTTGCCATTACAGACAAACCGACCGCAACGTCGGCTGTAAGCGCCCTGTTCTTGACGTTACGCCAGTTCAAGGCAGTCAAGGACGTTCGGCTCCAGGTAGAGGGCAAGGATGATCCGTTAAGCACCCTGGGGAAGAATGCTGATGACAAAGCGGTACAGCAGCCGGGGTCACCGAGACTCCTGAGCGTAACCGCCATGCGGGATAAAGGAGCAAAAGAGATTGAGGATGTAAACGCCTTTTTCGACCGGCCGGTGGACGTCAAGGAGTTGAAACTGCTTTCCAAGGATGGGCAGCAGCTTGCCGGTGATCTTTATCACTCGGTCTTTGACATGACTGGCGTGCTTAAGCCGAAAAATCCGGCACAGTTCAAAGAGCAGATGCCGATCATGGTGCGATGGAAGGTTATCGACAAACTGGGCAGGCAGGCAGAAGGAGACAATGTCTGGCTCCTGGAAGTGAAGGAACATTGATCAGGAACTGCGAGGGGATAATGAAAAACAGGAACATACTAAGGACAATCTGTCTAGTGCTGGGATCACTGGCCATCAATTCGGTGGCGTTTGCCCACGGGACAGAGAAGCATGGCAAGACAGCAACAGCTGACGTTCAGATGAAGAAGCTTCACGAAATGATGCCGATGTTTTCCGTGACATCAGCCAAACTGGAAGCAGCCTTGGAGAAGGGCGATGCGGCCGAAGCTGAGATGGAGGCAGGAAAGATTATCGCTGCAGTTCCGGATCTGAAAAAATCGAAACCACACAAGAATGCCAAACAACGAAAGATGTTTGTGGAGCAGGCAATCAATATGGGCGCCGCGGCAACCACGACCGCAACTCTGGCGAAACGTGGGGATTTTTCAGGGGCAAAGGCCGCATTCAAAAAGATTGAGGAAGCGTGCGCTACTTGCCACGCCAAGTTTCGTGATTGACTAGCGCCTGCCATCGCTGGCTAGGAGTAAATCCATGCCCTCATTCCACTCCACCACGCTCCTATCGGTATGGATGTACTCGGCAATTGATTTCAGCCCCCCTGCGACCGTTAAGCTACAGACTTTCATCTCTATTGAGGAGGCACATCATGTCAATTCCCCCCATCTCACCGAACAGTGTGGTGGTGAACCCCACCGAAATTAATCCACACGTGCAGGTTGCACAAAGCGCGACCGTTGCCAAGTCTGCTGTAAAAACAGACAAGGCGGTCGAAAAAACTAAGACCGATTCCGTCACCATCTCGAGACAGGCGGCAACTATGGCGGCTAGGGTTCAGGAGCAGGAAAGCCGGCAGGGAAAAGAGAAATAGATCTTTTTCTTGCCAGGATCTCGGTCACAATTTGTGGGAAGAGAAGATATAAGTTACCAGGCAATTCGTAAGGCGATTAATGAAGTCGATAAATGACAACTGCCGTCGCTGGCGAGGAGTAGGCCATGGGAAGGGAAAGCACATTAGCGGCGCGGATTTCCGGCCGGTTGGAAGAGCACAGACACGAGTTAGCCGATAAGCAGCAGCAACTGGACAGTAGCATGAAAGAGCTGCTTGAGCAGCGGGAACGGCTGGCCGCCATTGCCAGACAACGGATTGAAACGGTGATCCTCCCTCGTATGGAAGAATTGAATCGGCACTTCGATAACGGTAGGATTGAAGTTCTGCATACCGATGCCGATTTCAGCTGCGTCTGCGAGTTCGCCCATACGCCGCGTTTTCCGGCAACCGTCAGTCTGCGCATCGCCCTGTCGCCGGGTAACAATGAACGCTTCATTGCCAGTTATGATCTGAACATCTTCCCCATATTGATGGAATTCACCCGAAGTTATGAAGAAACCTTCCCGCTTGACGGCGATGAAGAAGCCCTAGCCGGCTGGGTTGAAGACCGAATCCTCGATTTCATCGATACATATCTCCGCTTGGAAACCCATCCCTTCTATCAGAAGGACAACACCGTCATCGACATTGTCTGTGGAATGCGTATCCCGTCAACAGCTGCAACAAGCACTGTCGAGCGCCACGGACGCATATTCTACTTTTGCTCCGAGCACTGCAAAAAGGCGTTTATTGATGGTGGCTATTAATCATCGCGGGAGGAAGCATGCTATGAAATCGGTGAAACTGGCAGAAGCCAGGGAAATAGCCTCGCTAAGGGGCTTGAAGACCGACGGAATGAAGAAAGCAGAAAAATTCAAAGGGCAGAGGGTAACACGGCGTGTTATGACTCCGGAAAGACAGCAGAATGTGGACAGACAAACTGTCTGTGGCGAGCAGACTGTAAATGACTTACAGTCTACCGCCGGGGCGAAGCATGAAGCAGCCTCTTCTTGCGAAAGGACAGGTTGGCGTTTACCGGATTCGATTCGATTATGATTGCGAGCCGTTACAGGTAGTCGTGCCGGGACGAGTTTTCCGCCCCTTCCTTAAGATCTTCTCTCATGTACGATATTTTCGGTAGAAGCAAAAGACGTTTAACGGTAGTATACCGACTGCAACTAGTCGTTTATTCATTCAATTGATTTACCGGTATATAATTTGATGTGCATACCACCAGCCTGATAAAATCCACCGCTTCCAGATAAAAGCGGAAATCACTAAATTCACCGGCAGCAGTTGCGCGAGCGACCCGCTCCAGGACATCGAGCATCCGCAGGATAAGCTTGTGCTCGCTGACCAGTGCCGACGTAATCTCCTCTTTCATGGTTATTACCTCCGCTCGCCGTTGACGCCTATCACCACCGTCTCCAGCGGAATCGGCTTGCCCGAAACGGCCAGTGCCTGGCGGACCAGCACATCGAGCCCGCGGCAGCACGGCACCTCCATGATCGCCACCGTAATGCTCCGGATGTTGTTGGCGGTGAAGATGGCGGCCAGCTTCTGGACATAGCTGTCGGTCTCGTCCAGCTTGGGACAGGCAATGGCTATCGCCTTTCCCGGCAGCAGTTCCTGATGGAAGCTCCCCATGGCGAAGGCGACGCAGTCCGCCGCGACCAGGATCTCGGCATCCTGGAAATAGGGGGCCGTGGGTGGTACCAGGTGGAGCTGAACCGGCCATTGCCGCAGTGCCGACGCTACCCGCCCGGTTTCCGTGCCGGTGGTGATTTCTTCCCGCTCGATGGTTCGTGCCATGCTGCCGGGGCAGCCGCATCCCTGATGACTCATGATGTTTTCTCCTTTTGTATGTATGGTTGGTTGTCTGCCGTGTCCTGATGGTTACAACCTACCCCATGCCGGAACGAAAGTTCATGACGTGGGTCAAAAGATGCAACATGTCTCCAACGTTGCAGTTTCCAGATACTGGACTAAAATGATCTTATAGATACGTATGCTGCGCGGCGCTGTGAACGGCGCTCGTGCAGGCACTGTTGCAGAAAGGAGAAACGAATCATGACTGCCACGACAAAACCGATCCCGGATGGCTACCATACGGTGACTCCCTATCTCATCATCAAGGACGCCGCCAAGGCCATCGATTTCTATAGAGAGGCATTCGGCGCCACGGAGTTGATGCGTCTGGCAAGCCCGGACGGCAAGATAATGCACGCGGAGATCAAGATTGGCGATTCGCCGATCATGCTGTGCGACGAATGCCCCGACTGGAATGCGCTCAGCCCGCAGACGATCGGTGGCACCGCCGTATCGATCGTTCTCTATCTCGCTGATGTGGACAGCATAGTGGGCCGTGCCGTTGCGGCCGGAGCAAGCCTGCTGATGCCGGTTGAGGACCAGTTCTGGGGCGACCGCATGGGCACGGTTGCCGACCCGTTCGGGCATAAGTGGTCGATTGCCACCCATATCGAAGACGTGTCGCCGGAAGAGATCGAGAAACGGGCCAAATCCGTTTTTGAAAAGCATTGAACCACGGAAATGAAAACGGGAGGTGTTCCATGAAGCCATTCATGACGAGCTACAATGATCAGTGTTACGCGCTGATGCGGATCGTTGCCGGCTTTCTTTTTCTCTGGCACGGCGCCCAGAAGCTGTTCGGCATTCCGAGCGCCATACCCGGCGACGTCCCCGCGTTCATCATCTACATCGCCGGTCCGATCGAGCTGTTTGGCGGCATACTGATCATGATCGGCCTGTTCACGCACTGGGCGGCCTTTCTCGCAAGCGGCCTGATGGCCTTCGCCTACTGGATCGGTCACGGCACCAACGCACTCTTGCCCCTCCAGAATAAGGGAGAGCTGGCAGCGCTGTACTGCTTCGTCTTTCTGTTCATTGCCACGCAGGGGGGTGGAATCTGGAGCGTTGATGCCGCCCGGAAACGACGATAGAAGCCTGACAGATGCCCTTCCGGGGAGGACAGGAGGTACGCCGCGAGTGGAGGAAAAGGAGACTCATCATGTCAGCCATCGAACTGAGCGAGAAAGAGGTAGCGACACTGGTCAGGGCGCTCGAATCGTATCTTCCGGACCTGTCTACTGAGCGGGTCGGCACTGACAACAAGGAATGGCATGCGGAGCTGAAGGAGCAGGAGGCGGTACTGGGGGATATCCTGAAACGGCTGAAAGGCGCGACATCCTGATCCCGGAGCAGGTCACACCGAGACACGGAATCAAGATCTCAGCGCCATCACGATTGAGGAGCTAATACGGGACACGCAAAAAGGCCCGGACAGCATGCGCTGGGCCCTTTTTGCGCCACCTCTCCAGAAACGGGAATCAAGGCCGTTCCGGAACCACCCCCCAAACAGCCAGCTCCCGCAAGACCTCCTCCTCCAGCAGCGGCATCTTCTCCGCCACCAGCGGCGTCAACGCCATATCCAGTTCGATGCTCGCCGGCTGCACCCCCCAGAGGACCATCTCCCGGGGCACATGCCCCTGAAGGGCGGCCACGGTCAGCAGGTCCTTCAACCCCATCTGGTGGGGCGACACCTTGGTCTCCAGGGCCAGGGGTATATCATCACCGGTGAGCCGGACCATGGTGCCCGGCTTGCCGCCGGTTTCCACCGCGTCCACCACCAGCAACCGCTCTACCCCTTCCAGCCGGGGGAGGAGATCGAGTCCCAGGGTCCCGCCGTCCAGGACCGTCACCCCTGCCGGAAAGCGGTAGCGATCCGCCATCCCCTGCACCACCCTGACCCCAACACCGTCGTCGGCCATCAGCAGGTTACCGATGCCCAGCACCAGGATGGACGCGGTCACTCCCTGCTCCGGACCGTCTTGTAGCCGCTGAAGATGCTCGATATCACCCCGCCGCGCTCCTTCACGTCCATCAGCCAGGCACTGTAGACATGATGGATGGCAAAGGCGATCAGGAGCCACATGACGCAGTGATGGGTAAGCCGCATTCCCTGGTTGGAGAAGAGCCAGAAGAGCCACCCCATAGCCTTGTGCAGGATGCCGTTGGGGGCGCGCTCCGAATAGAGCGCAAAGCCGGTGCCGATCATGACCAGGTAGAGGAGGAACACCACCGAATAGGCCGTGCCGGCCAGGGCGTTGTGTCCCGGCGCCGCCGGAACCGTCTTGCTGATAAAGGTGTAGTACTTGAAGGCGGTCAGCATCTTATGGCGCCCGTCACGGGTCAGGAACGGGAAGAACTCCCGCCAGGAGGCATACTTATTCTTCGTGACAACCGCCCAGTAGATCCGGGACAGGACACTGACGCAAAAGGTGTAACCGGCCACGAAGTGGATGAATCTGATCCACCCCATGACGAATGCCGACGGCGTCAAGGCTACCGTTTTCGGTGAACCGATGAAGAGCCCGGTCACCGACAGGGTGACGATGGCGAGCATGTTGACCCAGTGGGTGACCCGCACCGGGACTTCCCAGACGTACTTCTCATACAGATGTCCCATGGTCGCCTCCCAGCAGGTTGCTGAAAAACAGCCATCTCGCCGCCGTCCTCGCAAGCGCCTTCGTGCGGCGTAGCGCTGCTACGCCTCCTCGACGCTTTCTGCGGGTGCGACGATCTGACTATTTTTGAGCAACCTGACTCTTTCAACATCTCCTAGCGTACGGTGACGCGCACCATCTCGTTCCCCTGAGCATCCATCACGTGGACGGCACAGGCCAGACAGGGATCGAAGGAGTGGATGGTGCGCAGGATCTCCAGTGGCCGGTTCGGATCGGCGATGGGGGTGCCGATGAGCGCCTCCTCGTATGGCCCCCGCTGCCCCTTGTGGTCCCGGGGCGATGCGTTCCAGGTGGAGGGGACCACAGCCTGGTAGTTGAGGATCTTCTGGTCCCTGATCTTGATCCAGTGCCCCAGAGCGCCGCGAGGCGCCTCGTGCCACCCGTAGCCGGCCGCATCCATGGGCCAGGTGGCCGGGTCCCATTTCTCGCCGCTATGGACCCGCAGGTCCCCCTTGCCCATGTTGTCCACCAGTTGGGCATGCCAGGTCGGGAGCTCTTGGGCGGTGATGAGGCAGTCGAGCCCCCGGGCCGCGGTCCGCCCCAGGGTGGAGAAGAGCGCCTCCGGACCGACGTTCAGCTGTTTCAGGACGAAACCCACCGCATCCTGGGTCGGCTTGTGGCCCGAGGCATAGGCAACCAGCAGCTTGGCAAGCGGGCCGACCTCCATCGGCCGCTCCTCGTAGCGGGGGGCCTTGACCCACGAGTATTTACGGTCCGTGTCCAGCTGCTGGTACGGAGGCTTGGGACCACTGTATCGCGCTTCGGTCTCACCTTCCCACGGGTGGGCGCCCTTCCCCTGCCCTCCCGCGTAGTCGTACCAGGAGTGGTCCACATATTCGGCGACCTTCCGGTGGTCTAGGGGATGGACCTTGGAGAGATCCCTGCCGAGGATGATCCCGGAAGGGAAGAAGAGCTGGCCGCTCACCGGGTCCGGGAATTCGCCGCAGGAGAGATAGTTCCCCACGCCTGCCCCGATCCCCGCCCACTCCTTGTAGAAGGAGGCAACCGCCAGCAGGTCGGGGATATAGACCTTTTCCACGAACTCCCTGGCCTTGCCGAGCAGACGTCCGATCTCGGCCATCTTGTCGGCGTTGAGGGCGTTCTGGGAATCGGGATCGACCGGAATCGCCATTCCCCCCACCAGGAAGGTCTGGGGATGGGGGTTCTTGCTCCCCAGGATGGCGTGAATGCGGATGACGTCCTTCTGCCACTCCAACGCCTCCAGGTAATGGGCCGTGGCCATCAGATTGGCCTCCGGCGGCAGTTTCATGGCCGGGTGTCCCCAGTAGGCATTGGCGAACGGACCGAGGCGCCCCTTGGCGACAAAGGTCTTCAGCCGCTCCTGTATCCCCTTGAAGTAGGTGAAGGAGTTGAGGGGCCAGTCGGAGATGGAGGCGGCAAGCTGGGCGGTCCTGGCCGGGTCGGCCTGCAGGGCCGAGGTGATGTCCACCCAGTCCAGGGCGTGCAGGTGGTAGAAATGGATCACGTGGTCCTGGACGTTCTGTATCCCCATGATGATGTTGCGGATCGCGTCGGCATTGGGGGGCACCTTGATGTTCAGGGCGTTCTCCACCGCCCGGATGGAGGCGATGGAATGCACCGTGGTGCAAACGCCGCAGAAGCGCTGGGTAAAGAACCAGGCATCACGCGGGTCGCGTCCTTTCAGGATCTTTTCGATCCCCCGGAACATGGTACTGCTGCTCCAGGCGTTACTGATCCTGCCACCGCTCACCTCCGCCTCGATGCGCAGGTGCCCTTCGATCCGGGTGATGGGGTCCACGACAATCCTGGTCATTGATCAATCCTCCTTTGCCCCTTCGGAAGTATCACCGCGCCTAAAGGCGCTGACCACACCATGGGCCGCGAATGCCGCGGCCGTACCGGCAGCAATGCCGAGACCGATGGTGTCGGCGGTGGTCTCGATGCCGAACCCCGGCACATTGGGAAGCCGCCGGTAGAACGGGGTCATGGTGTCCCAGAACATCGGCTGGGAGCAGCCGGCGCAGCCGTGACCGGAGCCGACGGGCCAGCCGGTCTTGTCGTTGTAGCGCTGGGTCGGGCAGTTGTGCCAGGTTTCCGGCCCCTTGCACCCCATCTTGTAGAGGCAGAACCCCTTCCGGTGCCCCTGATCACCCCACGCCTCAACGTACTGGCCAGCGTCGAAGTGGGGCCGCCGCTCGCAGTTGTCGTGAATCCGCTTGCCGTAGGCGAACAGGGGACGGCCGATGCCGTCGGTGGCGGGCAGCTTCTTGAAGAGGAGGAAATGAACGATGGTGGCGGTAAGATTGTCGGCATTCAGGGGGCAGCCGGGGAGATTGACGACCGTGGCGCTGGGGACCGCCTTGGCTACGCCGACGGCGCCGGTGGGGTTGGGGGCGGCGGCCGGGATGCCGCCGTAGGAGGCGCAGGTGCCGACCGCGATGGTGGCAAAGGCGCCGCCGCAGACCTCCCTGGCCCGGTCAACGGCCGTCCTGCCGCCGATGCAGCAGTAGACGCCGTCGTCCTTCAGCGGGATGGAGCCTTCCACCACGGCGATATACTTTCCTTTTTCCTCCTTCAGCACCTTGTCGAGATTTGCCTCGGCCAGGTGCCCCGCAGCGGCCATGATGGTTTCGGCATAGTCTACGGAGAGGATATCCAGTACGATCTCGGCAACGGTCGGGTTAGCGGCGCGAAGCAGCGCCTCGGTGTCGCCGGTGCAGCTCTGGAATTCGAGCCAGACCAGGGTGGGGCGTTTCACCTCGTCCAGTGCCCGGGCAATCTGCGGCCCGAAGGCGGGAGGGAGCGCCAGTGCCGCTGCCGTGGCCGAGCAGAACCGCATGAAGTCCCGCCGGGAAACCCCCTTTTCTGCCAACAGCCGGGAAAAACTGAACTGTTCCGGACATTTCCGATCATGACCGTTACCGTATCCGCTCATAAAATCAACCCCTTTCAACCGTTAAGGATTGTTCAACGAACCAGCTTCACGACAGTCTTCCCATTTCAAAAAGCAGCTCCTATAACAACAACGTTTTACTACGCCCCGAGCCATTGTCAAGCCGGATTGCCGGCACCGGCACATTCGTCTTCAAAACAGGAAAGAGCCGGGCAACAGGCGGTTACAAACCGGCACTGCCACCCAGCTCTTTCATGTTCAACAGGTGCGGCGTTCAGGCTGCTGCCGCAGACAGCTTAATCGTTCCACCCCTCGTTGGCAGTCGCACCGGCGGCCTGCTCCCAGTGCTCGGGAGAACGCCAGAGGCTGGAGGTGATAAGCTCGCGCATGTGCAGGAACTCCTTGGGAAGACGGTCGAAGAGCTTGACGAAGAGCTCCTCGTGGGCGACCAGTTCGTTCTGCCAGACGTCGCGGTCGACCGACATCAGGTCGTTGAACTTCTCACGTGGCATGTCGAGGCCGTCCCAGTCCATGTCCTCGTAGCGCGGCATCCAGCCCAGCGGCGATTCGACCGCAGCAGCCTTGCCCTGGACGCGCTCGACGATCCACTTGAGGACGCGCATGTTGTCGCCGTAGCCGGGCCAGATGAACTTGCCGTTCGCATCCTTGCGGAACCAGTTGACGCTGAAGATCCGGGGCGGCTTGGGGACGGTGCGGCCGAACTGCAGCCAGTGGCCGAAGTAGTCGGCCATGTGGTAACCGCAGAACGGAAGCATGGCGAACGGGTCGCGGCGCACGTTGCCGGTGGCGCCGACTGCGGCGGCGGTGGTCTCCGAGCCGAGGGTGGAGGCAAGGTAGACGCCGAAGTTCCAGTTGAACGCCTGATAGACCAGCGGCACGGTATCCTTGCGGCGGCCGCCGAAGATGAAGGCGCTCATCGGCACCCCTTTGGGGTTTTCCCAGTCAGGGTCGACACAGGGGCACTGGGAGGCCGGCGCGGTAAAGCGGGAGTTGGGGTGGGCAGCCGGGCGGCCGCAGTCCGGGGTCCAGGCGTTACCCTGCCAGTCGGTCAGCTTGGCCGGCGGCTCGTCGGTCATCCCCTCCCACCAGACGTCACCGTCCTCGGTCAGGGCCACGTTGGTGAAGATGGTGTTGGCGGCGCAGGAAGCCATGGCGTTGGGGTTGGTCTTGGTGTTGGTGCCGGGGGCCACGCCGAAGTAGCCGTACTCCGGGTTGATGGCGTAGACCTGCCCGTCCGGTCCGGGCTTGATCCAGGCGATGTCGTCGCCGAGGGTGGTCACCTTCCACCCCTTGTCCTGCAGCGGCTGGGGCGGAATCAGCATGGCGAAGTTGGTCTTGCCGCAGGCGCTCGGGAAGGCGGCACCGACGTAAGTCTTCTCGCCGGTCGGCGACTGGACGCCGAGGATCAACATGTGCTCGGCCAGCCACCCTTCATCCTTACCCTGCTTGGAAGCGATGCGCAGCGCCAGGCACTTCTTGCCGAGCAGGGCGTTGCCGCCGTAGCCCGAGCCGAACGACCAGATGGCGCGCTCCTCGGGGAAGTGGACGATGTACTTCTCCTTGTTGCATGGCCAGGAAACGTCCTTCTGCCCCGGCTCCAGAGGTGCGCCGACCGAATGGAGGCACGGCACGAATTCGCCGTTGCCGAGCACATCGATGACCTGTTTCCCCATGCGGGTCATGATCTTCATATTGACCGCAACATAGGGGGAGTCTGAGATCTCGACCCCGATCTTGGCGATCGGCGAACCCAAGGGGCCCATGCTGAAGGGGATCACGTACATGGTGCGCCCCTTCATGCACCCCTTGAAGAGACCGTTCAGCTTCTCCTTCATCTCTTTGGGATGCATCCAGTTGTTGGTCGGGCCGGCATCCTGCTTGGAGAGGCTACAGATGAAGGTGCGGTCCTCGACACGGGCAACGTCGATCGGATCGGACCAGGCGAGATAGCTGTTGGGGCGCTTGTCGTTGTTCAGTTTGCGGAACGTGCCGCTTTGCACCAGCTGGCTGCACAGGCTGTCATACTCCTCCTGCGAACCGTCGCACCAGTGAATATTGTCAGGCGTGCACAACGCCGCTACTTCATCCACCCACTTGCGCAGTTGCGCGCTCTTCACCTCGTAGCCCATGCCAACTTCCTCCTCATGTGTATTGATTTTTCCACCTTGATTCGCAGAACTCAAAGGCCGGAAATTCCATTCAGCAGCATTCCGTGCAGCACAGATTTCGAAGAATTAACCAGAAAACACCTTTAAAGCAAGTAAAATTTTGTAGTTAAATTAAATTTCGTAAAACGAAACAGTAGCGGACAGAACATGATTTGACATGACCAGGGAGAATGCTACCATGAAGCTCACAAAACCAAACTACCGGAGGGTGTTATCACATGGCAAGAATCCCTGTCGTCGACCAGGAGGCATGCATCAGCTGCGGACTCTGCGTCTCCACCTGCCCCGGCGTATTCCGCTTCAACGCCGACGGCAAGTCGGAGTGCTACGATCCCGGCGGAGCTTCGCAATCGGACATCCAGGGCGCCATAGACGGCTGTCCGGTGCAGGCGATTTCCTGGCAGTAGGACACGAGCCCTGCCGGGCGCGCGAACAAGAAAGGGCCAGCACGTTACCGTGCTGGCCCTTTTCAGTCATTTCTTCGTCGCCGGCTTGATGATATCCACTTCCGTCTGGTCACCGCCGGACTTGACGCGCCAGACCAGACCGCAGACTCCGCACTCCTTCACCGGGAACTCATCAGATGAGAACCCTCCCGAGTGCGTATCTATCTCCACAGAAGTTCTTTCACCGCAGTTGGGGCACTTCATACCGACCTCCTCGTACCGTTACCAGTTATACATTCGCCAGCAGTTCTTCGATCTGTCCGGTAAACTCCCTGAGATCATCCAGTGTCATGTCGCCCATATGGGCAATCCGAAACGTCTTGCCTTTAATTTTACCGTAACCGTCGTCGAATGCATACCCTCGTTCCGCCAGCCGGCTTTTCAGCAAGCCCAGGTCGACATTGCGCGTATTGGTCGCGCAGGTAAGGGTCACGGAACGGGCATGGGGAGGAGGAAAGAGGTCAAACCCCTGGGCCTGTACCCACTCCCGAACATAGGTCGCCATCTCCTGGTGCCGCGCCCAGCGCTGCTCCAGCCCCTCGGCAAAGATCCGCTCCAGCTGCCGGTCCATGGCATAGATCAGGGAGATGCACGGGGTGGACGGTGTATTGTCCTTCTCGTCACTGGCCGCGAACTCCAGGAAGTCGAAGTAGTAGCCGCGTCCCTCCACTCCTTTTGCCCTGGCAAGGGCCTTCTCCGAAGCGGTGAAAACCGCCAGCCCCGGTGGCAGGGCGAAAGCCTTCTGCACCCCGAAGATACAGCAGTCGATCCCCAGCTCATCCAGGGGGATCTTCATGGCACTCATGGAAGAGACCGTATCGATGATCGACACGACGTCAGGATACTTCCTGAGCACCTCGGCAATCTCCGGCAGAGGAGACATGACGCCGGTGGAGGTTTCGTTGTGGATCAGGGTAATGGCATCGTACCGGCCGGTTGCCAGCGCCTGGTCGACCAGTTCCGGGGTAATGGGCTGCCCCCACTCCGCTTTGTAGGCATCTGCCTCGATACCGCAGCGGCGGGTTACGTCATGCCATTTGTCGGAAAAAGCACCGTTGCAGAAATTGGCGCAGCGCTTTGCCACCAGGTTGCGGACCGCCCCTTCCATGACACCAAAGGCGCTGGAGGTGGCAAGGAACACCCGGCCATCGGTAAAAAGGAGCTTTTTCAGATTCTGCTTCACACGCCCGTGCAGCACGGCGTATTCCTTCATGCGATGCCCCACCATCGGGGTAGCCATGGCCTGGAGGATATCCGGGTGAACCTCGATCGGTCCGGGAATGAACAGTTTCTTGTGAGGGGTTGTCATGTTGTGAGAAAACCTCGCGAATTGTCTATGTCGCAGTACCTACCGGACCCTAGCAGAAGCCCGGTTCCTTGTCAAGACGCGCCCCCCCTCCGCCCGCACAAATAGAGGGAAATGCCCTGCCTGCCAAATCTCGACAAACTGCATACTGCATACTCGTTTTTGATTGCTTTTTTACAAGCGCTCTTTTAATATGCCGAACCATTAATCTAAATCAATGTATGTATCCATATAAATAATCGTTTATTCTATTTTCATCCCAAGTTGAATGGAGGAAATACATGTTTCGCTGGCGTATGATTGTGCTCCTGCTCCCAGTCCTGCTTCTGACCGCCACCCTGCCTGCCTTTGCCGAACAGGGCATGGCCATCGACCCGGCAACCTGCCTTGGCTGCCACAGCAACAAAATCTCCATTGCCGGCTTTGCCGCATCGGTGCACGGAAAAAATGCCTGCACCAGCTGTCACGTGGACATCACCGATCTCCCCAAGCATATGCGGGGAGAAATCAAGGTGCATAAGGTAGCGTGTGAACGGTGTCACAAGAAAGAAAACGCCGAACATTACAACAGCATCCACGTCCAGAAGGATGTCCATTGCGCCAACTGCCACACCGACATCCATACCCATACCCCCTGGAAAAAGGACAAGCGCAAGGTAGTGGCGAAATGCATCCAGTGCCACGACAAGGAGGCCGTCTACCGGGGATCCGTCCACGGCAAGGCAGTGACCGCCGGCAACCAGGATTCGGCCGCCTGCAACGACTGCCACAACCTGCACGATATCAGGCCCCTGGGCGCGAAAGGCTCCCACACCGAGCGCGAATTCCATACCAAGGTCTGCATGAAGTGCCATGCCGACGAAAAGATGATGAAACGGAACAACGTGCCGACCGTTGCCGTTGCCTCCTATCTTGACAGTTACCACGGCAAGAACTACCGTCTCGGCTTCCCCGAAAAGGTCGCCGGTTGCGCCGACTGCCACACCGGTCACCAGGTGCTGCCGAAGAACGACCCGAAATCGACCATCAATCCCCAGAACCTCGTGAAGATGTGCCAGGATTGCCATCCCAGAGCCACGCCGCTCTTTGCCAAGTTCTACGCCCACGGCGAGCATGACCGGGAACAATATCCGATACTCTTCTATACCTTCGTCAGCATGACCGGTCTCCTGGTCGGGACCTTCGCCGTCTTCTGGGTCCACACCCTCCTCTGGATGTTCCGCGGCTTCGTGGAAAACCGGGAAAAGGCCGCGGCCCTGCAGAGCGGTCATGTTCACCAGGAGATCAGTGAACCGCACAAGCAGTACCGCCGTTTCAACCGGATTCATATCTTCATGCACATCCTGGTCATCACCAGCTTCCTCGGCCTCTCCCTCACCGGTCTGCCGCTGAAGTTCAGCGATCAGGCGTGGGCCAAGTACATGATGGGGCTGTACGGCGGTTCGCCCAATGCCGGCCTGATCCACCGCTACTGTGCAGGCATCACCTTCGTCTACTTCGGCATGGCGCTGGTGATGAGCATCAACTTCCTCCTCTTCAGCACCAAGGTGAAGGGGAACTTCTTCCAGCGGCTCTTCGGCCCCGACTCGCTCTGCCCCAACCTGCGGGACATCCAGGACGTGACCAACATGGTCAAATGGTTCTTCTTCCGGGGACCGAAACCGACCTTTGAACGCTGGACCTACTGGGAGAAATTCGACTTCATCGCCGTCTTCTGGGGTATGTTTGCCATCGGCGGCTCGGGCCTCATGCTCTGGTTCCCCGAGCTCTTCGGTACCTTCCTGCCCGGCTGGATGTTCAACGTGGCTACCATTATCCACTCGGACGAGGCGTTGCTGGCTACCGGCTTCATCTTCACGGTCCACTTCTTCAACACCCACGGCCGGCCTGAGAAGTTCCCCATGGACTTTGTCATCTTCAACGGCCAGATCGCCAAGGAGGAGATGGTCGAGGAGCGCGGCGATCAGTGGAAGCGCTACGAAGCCGAAGGAATCACCGAGCAGTTTGCCAGCAAGCATAACAGCGGCATCATCTATGACTTCCTGGTGAAAGGCTTCGGCTTCACCGCGCTCTTCATCGGGATCGGCCTCGTGGTCCTGATGCTGATCGCCTTCCTGGGAGGTGGCGGCGGTCACTGACCTCCTCTCCGCTCCCAACTGCACGAAAAAGGGCTGCCGCTTGGCAGCCCTTTTTCGTTCTCATCCGGCAGACCAGCACTCACTTCAAATAAAACTGTTCTAAACTCAATGGGCTGCATTATTTATAATTTATTTGACCGGGTATCAATTATTGCTATGATAATAAAAATACGTTCTACTGATCATTCACGGTAGTCTTACGACATATGTGGAGGAAATGCATGGGTGGCGACGACATGACCCTGGAGCAACGGATCAACCTGCTGAGCGGACAGCTTGAAGCCATGAATCAGCGGCTCGCAACACTGGAGAGCCATGCAGGCCTCGCCCACAATGATGCCCCCGCCACATTGCCGCCCCCTGTGACGAAAGTTGCCGACCCATACACACTCGGCGAACCGGAAGACATCTCCGAAGAGGTTATCGGCTGGGCCGGTAAAACCTCTCTTTTCCCACGACTGGCAACCCTCTGCTTCCTGCTGGTAATTGCCCTCATCCTCCGCACCATAACCGACAGCGGCATGATCAACACGCTGCTCGGCTCGGTCCTGGGCATGGGCTACGCGGCCGCCCTGATCGCAACGGGATGGTATCAATATCGTCGCGGCAGTCCCCTGGCACCGGTATTCGCGGCCTGCGGAGCCCTCCTGCTCTCGATAATCGTCGTCGAGACCCACACCCGCTTCAAGGCGTTGCCGCTCGTACCGGCCTATTTCACCCTGATGGCCACCGGAACGGTCATGGCAGTCCTCAGCCGGCAGTTCAGCGTCTTTCTCCCGGTGTCGGTAGGCACCCTGGGCATGTGCCTGGCCGGCGCTGCCATCGATTATCCGGACCCGTTCTTCCCCTACCTTTCCATGATCCTGCTGACCGCCAACCTGCTGGGCTACTACGCAGCCACCCTGAAGCGGTGTTCCTGGCTTCGCTGGATCGTTCTCATCGTTACCCTGGTCATGCTTCAGCTGTGGGGAATGCGACTGGGAATAGCCTATTCTCGCCATCTTCCCACGTCCGCCGCCCTGGCCGCCAACTGGTTCTTCCCGGTCCTCGCCGCTTTCTCCGTCGCCTACCTTGGCATCGCCTTGATGGGGATCGTGAGAAGCGGCAGCGAAAAGGTATCCCGCTTCGACTACACCCTGCCGACGGTAAACGTTGCCTGGTTCTACCTTATGGCAAAGATGGTGGTATCGGCTAGCGGCGGCAATCTCCGCTACCTCAGCTTCACGGCTCTCGCCTTTGCCCTGCTCCACGTGGGCGCGGGCTTCTGGCTGGCAGGGCGTCGCGTAGCAGGGGCGCCCGGCACCAACTCCCTGCTCTTCGCGGGGAGCGTTTTACTGGCATGTTCGCTACCCGATGCCTGCGGCAGCCTCCTGATCGCCACCCCCCTGCTGGCAACCGTAGCCTTTGCGCTGGCCATCCTCTCCCGCCAGTGGGAAAGCGGCGGTATCCGCCTCACCTCATACCTGCTGCAGGGATACAATGCCGTTGCCCTCGCCCTCTTTCTTGCGGCAAGCGACCCCAAGTCCGCCCCCCTTGCCGCTCCGGCCGTAGCCGCAATCCTCTCGGCAATCGGCCTTGCACACTACCGCTGGTGCCGGCTGCAGCCGCCACCTGCCCGCTCAGTCATCTTCAGCAGCTACGATCGTCATGACCTCGGCGCCGTCACCCTTTTCCTCGGGACCCTGGCCAGCGCCTTCTACGCTTTGCGCCACATTGTCCACCAGATCCTTCCCACCCTGACCACCGATCTGGTCAACGCCTACCGCTGCAGCCAGTCACTGATCATAAACATCGCGGCCATCGCCCTCGCCCTGTACGCCTTCCGCACGCACAACAGGGAGATCCGCAACGTGGCCATCCTGGTAACCGTTATCGGAGCAGGCAAGGTCTTCCTCTACGACCTGCTCGGCACCAAGGGGGTGCCGCTGGTCCTGAGCGTCTTCTCCTTCGGCCTGGCAGCTGCGCTGCTGTCCATCGTCCTCGGCCGCTGGCAGGGAAGGGATACCACGACATCAAAGGACGCTCCCCAGCAGCAGTCATGATCTAGAACCGACTGCCACAAACGGAAGAGGGACGCCAACGTGGCGCCCCTCTTCCGTTTGAGCTGTATGTTCCCTTTCTGTCAGTGGGAGTGGGAATCCTTCACCCCGAACACCGGCAGAACCTTGTTGATGATGTAGAACAGCACGAATGGCGTCACAATGACCGTCAGCGCTCCGAAGAGCCCTTCCCTGAACAGCTCCCACGATTGCGGCCAAATGGGAAGCTTGTACTCCATGAACCCGGCAAACGACGAGGAGAACGCCTGCCCGCCGATGACGACATTCCAGCGCATCATGAAGACCCCCAGCATCACCAGCACGGTGCCCAAAACCGCCCGCTTGATGGTAAGACGGGGCGAGAGAAAAAGAATGAAGGGGATCAGGTTGCCGCACGTATACTGAAGAATGAAGATCTTCGTAAAGTCCTTCTGGTAGATGACCTCACGCAGGATGTCCCATGACTTTACGGCCGTATAGCCGCGGAAGATCAGGTCCAACAGTTCGAGGGTGATGGCCAGGACCAGGAACATGACCAGATACTTGACCGTGATCGTCACCACATGCAGTTCGGCACTCTTCAGCTCCTCCACCGTTGGCAGCCACGGCTTGCTCTTGCGCCTCATGTTGTAGATGAATTTCCGGATTTCCATGGTGACGATGTAAGTGATGATACAGAGCGCAATGCCGGAAACGACCGCGGAACAGATGAAAATGACCGGCATCAGCGGGGTCATCCAGAGGGCATTGGCCTTGACCGACCCGAAGATGAAGCCGGCATAGCCATGGAGAAAGCAGGCCACCGGAATTCCGATCCCGGCAAGGATGCTGACGGCACGCTCGTCCTTGTGCAGGGCCGCCTCGCTGATATCCATTGCGCCGAGGGTAAGCACCGAATAGAGCAGCAGATAAAACGATTCCACCATGCTCCGCTGCTGTTTTTGTCGCAGCTCCAGGACCCTTTCCACCATGAACTGGCGATAGACGAACCAGATCTCCGAGGCAACGATCATCCCGTAGGTAGTAAACACAATACCGAATGCGGCAATGGCCGAGGAAAAATGGGGGGTCATCATGACATAGATCCCCCGCTGTGGCTGCATCAGGTGCATCATAAGCGGCATCATGGCCGTCGGCAGCAGGGCAAAGGAAAATACCAGAGAAAAACGGGCAATATCCTTCAACTGCTTCACCCCGAAGACATGATACAGGGACGAAAGAACGAAGGCCCCGGCCACGAGACCAGTCATGAACGGATACATGACGATCTGGATGGTCCAGTAGATATACTCGTTGGGATAGACGAACAGCTCCTTTATGGTCCAGGCTTCTCCATGCACCATGACTATTTGACCTCCTTGGACAGTCCCAGATAGAACACCTGAGGTTTGGTGCCATATTCCTCTTTAAGGATGCCGACCCGCTCGGTCTTGACGATCTTGGTCACCGGGTCACTCGGATCCATGATGTTGCCGATCCGCCGCGCATCGAAGGGACAGGCGTCCACGCAGGCGGTCTTCATCCCCTTGCTGATCCGGTGGTAACAGAAGTTGCACTTCTCTGCCACGTGATAGACCGGATGAAAAAAGCGCACCCCGTAAGGACACCCCATCACGCAATAACCGCAGCCGATGCACCATGTCCGATCGATCAGCACCACCCCATCCTCGGTCTGGTAGGTGGCACCCACCGGGCAGACCTGGACACAGGGTGGGTTGTCGCACTGGTTGCAGAGCTTGGGAACAAAGAACGCCTTGTCGATCTCTTTCCCGTCGATCTCCTTGAAATGCCCCTGGTTCAGATTGATCCTGCTGTCCAGGAAACCGTCCCGCGCCCCTACTGGTGAGTCGATCCAGGTCCTGCCGTCCTTGGTGACCACATACCTCTCGACCCAGGTCCTGGTGACATTGGCATCGTAAGGGACCTCGTTCTCTATCTTACAGGCCTTGACGCAGAAACCGCAGCCGGTGCACTTTTGGGTATCCACCAGAAAAACCCAGCGCACCTTGCCGGGGCCGTCCTTTTCGGCCGCCAGCCGCCTGGGGTCGAAAATCTCCAGGGCGGACAAGGGAACCGCCAGACCTCCAATAAACAGCAACCCCTTCTTGCAGAAATCTCGGCGCTTCATCATGGTCTTCTCACCTCACGCTTGGGATTGTGGGGATAGTGGCAGAGGACGCACTCCGCCTCGGGGTGGTGGGTCTTGTGATTGATCCCTTTGATATGTCCCCGCTGGCTCGTTTCGTAGGGAAGATAGAAGTGGCAGCGGATACAGAGCTCCCGGCTCCGGTCGATGGTCAGGGTCGGCGGATCATCGGGATGCCCCAGACCCGGACCATGGCAGTTTTCGCAGCTGATCGCCGCATGGGGAGACGACTTGATATCGTCGTACTTGTCCTTATGGCACTCCTTGCACGATTCGGCCGTCTTGTATTTCACCTTCACAGCCTTCCAGTCGGCTTCATTGGATTTGCGGTGCCAGCCATACATGTACCCCCGCTCATGCACGCCAAAATCAGAAGGTACTAACAATGTTCTAACCAGTACAATCACCGCAACAATTGCCAAGGCGACATACAATGGCCTCCACACGTGATTTCCCAAGACACAGCCCTCCTTGCAATCGTTTTTGGTCCCATGTAGCCCACAGATTGAGCAACAAGCCCAGACCCTTATATAACGGTGTTATCATACCAATTTTTTTAATGCACACAAGCTAAATTAAAAGCACCATTAACGGCTACCTGCAAAATGTACTAGAAATGCGTACGGTTACCAGCAAATGAGAAATTTTTTTTTTGACAAACAGTACCCCCCGCTGTAGTTTCTCGTCTTTGATTTCCATACTTTTGTTTTACATATACTGGACAAATTCAACCAAAGGAGCAGTCTATGGCAATCCGTAAAACCGCAGGGTACGCCTGGAACCTGATCAGCCTTGTCGGCATGATCCTGGCGTTGACCGCAACCGGCCTGATCATCGGCTTCGTCGCCCTGGAGGTGATTACCGGCGTAGAACACGCCTACCTGGGTATCATGACCTATTTCATCTTCCCGGGGATGCTCATCTTCGGCCTGCTCCTGGTACCGGTCGGGGCATGGCGGGTGCGCAACCAGCGGCGAAAAGCAGTGATCGAGGGGATGGCCTCTCTTGAAGAAGAGATCCCGAAGTTTCCCCGCCTCGACCTGAACGAACCCCACCGACGGCACCTGTTCATCTTCTTCATCGTTGCCACCGCCATCTTCGTGGTCATTGTCGCTGTCGCAGCCATCAAGGGGTATGAATTCACCGAATCGACCACCTTCTGCGGCGAACTCTGCCACCCGGTCATGACCCCGGAGCACACCGCCTGGAGCAACTCCCCCCATGCCAAGGTAAAATGCGTCGAGTGCCACGTCGGCCCCGGTGCCGCCTGGTACGTGAAAGCCAAGATTTCCGGCATGAAGCAGCTCTATGCCGTAATCTTTCATACCTACCCCGAAACCATCGAGACCCCTATCGAGCACCTGCGCCCGGCACGGGACACCTGCGAGCATTGCCACTGGCCGGAGAAATTCTATGCCGGACGCCAGAAGAACTTCTATCACTATGCCCCCAACGAGCAGAACACGCCGCGGGAAATCGACCTGCTGATCAAGATCGGCGGTACCCCCAAGACTCCCAACGCCATGGGTATCCACTGGCACATCGGTCGGGAACTGCACTATATCACTCGTGATCAGAAACGAATGGACATCCCGTATATCGCCGTTACCGGCAAGGACGGGAAGATCACCGAATACATGAGCACCGATAACCCGCTCACCAAGGAGCAGATCGCCAGCAGCAAGAAGCGGCTCATGGACTGCACCGATTGCCATAACAGGCCGACCCATATCTATCATTCACCGGCCGACGAGATGGACAAGAATTTCGTCTCGGGCCATATCGACCCCTCGCTCCCCTATATCAAGAAGGTTGCCGTGGGAATCCTGAACCGTCCCTACAAGACCAAGGAAGAAGGGTTCGCCACCATAGCCAGCGAGATTCCGGCCTACTATGCCAAAAACTATCCCAAAGTAGCCCAGGACAGGGCGGCGGCAATCAACCAGGCAGTGGAGCATGTGAAGGATATCTACGAGCGCAACTTCTTCCCGGCCATGAAGGTGAAATGGAGCACCTACCCGAACCACATCGGCCACTTCTATTCGCCGGGTTGCTTCCGCTGCCATGACGGCAAACACAAGAATGCCGAAGGCAAGGTTATCTCCAAGGACTGCAACCTTTGTCACACCATCCTGAAGCAGGTCCAGGAGAACGTTCCTGCCGGCACCACGCCGAAGAACTTTGTCCATCCGGTGGATATCGGCGACGAGATCAACACGACCAACTGCAGCGACTGTCACATGGCAGAAGGCCACGACGTCCCCGGAGAGGGGAAAGGCGCTGAACACGGAGAAGCCAAGAAACACTGACCGGCTTGCCAAAAAAACACCCGCATACAAAAGAAGCCCCCGGAGATCTCCGGGGGCTTCTTTTGTATGCGACGCAATTCGAACCGGCAGCGTGAATCGTTTTCAGAGGCTTTGGCAGCCCCGTGAAGAGATGCCGAGCTTCTTCATCAATGCCTGGAAATTGGGACGCAGCATGCCGGTTTCCTCGGCTGCCCTGGTGATGTTCCAGTCATTCCGTTCCAGGGCCTGCAGGGCAAAGGCCTTTTCCAGAGGTTCGATGGTCCGCTCCTTGAGAAGCCGCTTGCTTTCCTTCAACTCGTCCACTGTGTACGGCACGTAGTCGCCCCCGCGGGGATGGGTTCCTTCGTCATCGGGAAGTTCCAGATCGGCTCTCCGTATGATCTCCCCCTCCGCAAGAACCACGGCGCGCTGGATGATATTTTCCAACTCCCGTACGTTGCCGGGAAACGGGTACTGGTCAAGGACAGCCAGGGCATCCGGAGCGAGCCCGCGGACCTCCTTGCCCATTTCCTCGGCATATTTTACCAGGAAATGCCGTACCAGTAGCGGCAAGTCCCCTTTGCGGTTCCTCAAGAGCGGCATTTCGATGGGAATGATGTTAAGCCGGAAAAAGAGATCTTCCCGAAATGTCCCCTCCTGCACCAGGGTACGCAGATTCCTGTTCGTTGCAGCCACCAGACGGATATCAACGGGAATCGGGCAGGTGCCGCCGATCGGGGTAACTTCCCGCTGCTGCAGCACCCTGAGCAGTTTCGCCTGGGTGGTCAGGCTGATGTTGGCCACTTCGTCCAGGAACAGGGTGCCACCGTCCGCCACCTTGAACAGACCGGTCTTGGTCTGAATCGCCCCGGTGAACGAACCTTTGACATGCCCGAACAGCTCGCTCTCCAGCAGGTTTTCCACCAGTGACGTGCAGTCCACTGCCACAAACGGATTGTTCCGCCGTTGGCTGTTTGCGTGGATGGCCTTGGCCACCAGTTCTTTACCGGTTCCGCTATCGCCGGTCACCAACACCGTGCTGTCCGTCGGGGCAACCTGCATGATGCGGCGATAGACCTTCTGTATCTCCCGACTTTCGCCGATGAAAAGGCCAAAGCCGTGAGAATCCTTGAGCTCTTTTGTCAGGTACGACTCGTCCAGGCTGGTCGTGCTCGTCTCCAGGGCGGTGGTCGCCTTGGCAAGGATCTCCTGCGGCTTGAACGGCTTGGAAATGTAGTCCGCAGCGCCGTTTTTCATCGCCTCCACCGCTGTCTCCACCATGGCGTACCCGGTGATCATGATGACGGGTATGTCGGGACGAAGCGACCGGAGGGTCCCGAGAACCTCCATGCCACTCATGCCCGGCATCTTAAGATCGGTGATCACCAGATCGAAATCGACCTCCAGTAGCCGTTCCATCGCCAATTGCCCGCTGGCGCTGGTCTCCACTACAAATCCCTCGCCTTCAAGCGTACGGCGGAGCCCCTCGCGGATCACCGCCTCATCGTCAACCACCATTATTCGTACGTTTCCCATTCTCTTCTCCCTGCGTCAGCGGGCATGAGACTCCCCCCCATTTAGTGTAGTAGCTTACCACACAAATAAGTACACCTTAATCATTATTTTCACACCATTCAACCGGAACTGGCTGATGTATTAAGGTAGAAGCGCTCACAGAGCCGCTTCAGCCCAGGTGCATGTTTTTCTATACACCCCAAGAGTTCAAAAAAACTATGCAATTCAGACCAGTTGAGACAGGGCACCTTGCCGTGCCCCCTACGCCCACCTGAAATCCGTATAGATTACCGATACACACGAGCAATCATTCCGCCTTCTCCTTCAGACGTTCAGACAGAACAACAACCCGACTTTTCAATTAGTTATATTTTTTTAATAAATAAATCATCACGCTGGTACGATCACTGCTAAGGACAAAACCAACGAAGAGAATTTTTGGGTGACCAGGAGGACATCATGAAAAGATCTCTTGTCAACACGATAGCAATTACCCTGGTTATAGTGGCAAATGCCTTTGCGGATGGAAACACCAGCGACCAGGGAGGGTGGCTCTGGACCCTGTTTATCGGCTTTGGTGCCCTGATTATCGTATTTCAGCTAGTTCCCGCCGCAGTACTCTTCGGCTCCATGCTGAAAGGGCTTTTTTCGGCAACAGCCAAGAAGACCGCCATGGCGTCGGCGGACAAACATGAGCGGCAGGAGTAGCAACGACTCCACCTGTCGGGAACCCGCATATGAAGGGAGCTGCCACCATGGAAGGACTAATGATTGCCGAACAGGACATCGATGTCCGCAAGCAGATCGCTGATCTGCTGATAGATGCGGGCTATACCGTAACCGTGACAAGCTCAGCAGCCAACGCGCTACACGGAATACTGAAAAAAACCGCACAGATAGTCATCCTCGGCAGCGAATTCGACGAGTTGGCCGCCGGTGACCTGATTCCACTCCTGAAAAAGTGCAATCGGGACCTGACCATCATCCTGGTATCTGACGAAATCCCGCTCCCGGCCATCCGCAAGGTTCGACGCGAAGGGATCTTCTACCACGCACTGAAACAGGATACGGATGACATATGCCAAGCGGTTCAGTGCGCGGTTCAGAACATGAACAGCGATCACGCAGCCCATCGCTAGGATGAGGGTCAAACAGGGGAAACAGGAGGATGCCATGAACAAGCAGATGTTAGCCTCAGCCTTCTGCGTTGCAATGTGCAGCGAAACGGCCTTCGCCGCAGAAGGCCCGGTGCATGGAACATGGGGAATAGCTTTCTGGGTCTTTACCGGTTACTGCTGCCTCATCATCATTCCCCAGGCGCTCAGGGCATGCAAGTTCCTCCTCACGTCAGGGGGGAGAGAGGCGAAAAAGGGCCGGTCCTGTGCCGCCCGCGATACCGCAACGTAACAACCATGCGATAAGGAGGGATAACGTGAACATCGTAAACAGCACCATACTGCTCAGCCTGGCGGTTTTGACGGCCCTCACGGGGCAGGCAATCGCTGCCAGCCAGGACAATGGGAGATGCCTGAGTTGTCACGGCCAGACATCGATCGCGGAAAAGGGGGAACGCTTCTACGTGAACCCGGCCAAATTCGCCTCCACGACCCATGCCGTTATAGGCTGTCCCGCCTGCCACGACAAGGTATCGTCGAATCATCCGTACGATGGTGCAATACCGTCAAAAGCGACGTGCAAGGAATGCCACGCGCCGGTTCAGGCAGAGTATTCCCGCAGCTTCCATGGCACCAAGGCAGCCTGTGCCGACTGTCACAATCCTCACGAGGTCAAGGCGCCGGTTTCTGTGTCCGGGGATGATATAAACGCCCACTGCGCACGGTGCCACGACTCCAAGAAGACCATTCAGAGCCACACCAGGTGGCTCCCCCAGGCCGACCTGCACATCGAGGCCATGCCGTGCATCACCTGCCACACCGGCTCGAAAAACTATGTCATCACCATGTTCATCGAAAACCGGAAGCCAGGTGAAAGGCACAGCGATTTCAAGATCGCCACCCATGAAGAGCTCTCCGGGCTGCTGCCAGGCAACCGCGCTCTCAAGAGCCTGATCGACGGAAACGGTGATGGCTTGATATCACTCAAGGAACTGAGAGACTTCAACGCAGATGCCCGCTCGAAGGATATGCGACTCTGGGGGATGATGACCCCGGAAGTGGTGACCCACAGCTATCAGATCCTGGAAAACCGCTGGGACTGCACCTTCTGCCACGCTTCAGGTCCGCAGGCGATGCAGACCAGTTATGTGTCCTTCCCCGAAAAGGACGGCTCGTACACCCGGGTGGCCGTGGAAAAAGGGGCCATTCTGGACATCCTGTACGGCACGCCCGACTTCTACATGCTCGGTTCCACCCGGAGCACCCCGCTGAACATCATCGGCGCCCTGATTCTCGTCGGCGGCCTGATGATGCCGGTTGGCCATGGCACCTTCCGGTTCCTCACCCGAAAAAACAGAAAGGAGCACTGACCATGGAACGCAAGGAATACATATACCTCACCCCCATGCCGGTCAGGATCTGGCACTGGCTGAATGCACTGGGCATTGTCACACTCTGCATCACCGGGTTGCAGATCCGGTTCCCTGAATATATGAACATATTTGGTACCTACAAAGCGGCCATCCGGCTTCACAACACCGCCGGGGTAACGGTTTCCGTCTCCTATGCGCTCTGGCTCTTCTATTACATTTTCGTGACCGGCTCGCTGGCCAAGCTCTATATCCCGACCATCGAGGACATCAGGAGCGGACTGTTCCGCCAGGCGTTCTTCTACTTCTTCTCCTACTTCCTTGGGCGGCCAAACCCGCACCACAGCACGCCTGACAATAAATTCAACCCCCTGCAGAAGACCGCGTACCTCATGATTATGATGGTGCTGCTGCCGCTGGTGGTCGTATCCGGATTCCTCCTGATGTACGTGGCCCCCCTGCGGGAACTGATCCTCCTGATAGGCGGCATAAAAACGCTCGTGAGCGCCCACTTTCTCATCGCCTGTTGCTTCAATGCCTTTCTCTTCGTTCATATCTACCTGGCGACCTTGGGCCATACCCCGTTCGCCCACTTCAAGCCTATGTGGGACGGCTGGGAAGAACTGGAAGAACAGCATCATTGACCATCGAACAGATATCCAGCCACAACGCGGCGCTCCGCAGATTTTTCCGGAGCGCCGTTTTTACAGATGCGAAAGAATTAACTTTGACCAATTAACAATAATTACCTATAATCACGACCTACGTTCCTTTCATTGCAGTTCGTACTAACAGGAGGCAACCATGAGATTTCGCACCATCCTTTCCCTGTCACTATTGGCCATCTTGGCCAGCACAGCCGCTCTTGCCCTCAACCTCAAGGATGTAACATTCAAGACCAAGGATGCCGGGAAGGTGGTATTCAGCCACAACGTGCACATCAGCCAGAAGGGGATGAGCAACAACTGCAAGGCCTGCCATAACGCCATCTTCGACATAAAGAAGAAAGTCCGCCACACCATGGCCGACATGGAAAAAGGAAAATCGTGCGGGGCCTGTCACGACGGGAAGCAGGCCTTCAACCTGAAAGAGTGTGCCAGATGCCACCTGGTCAAGGAGATCACCTATAAGGTCAAGGCAACGGGGTCAACCCGTTTCAGCCACCAGGCGCACCTGCTCGTCGCCCCCGACTGCGGCAGCTGCCACCCGGCGCTCTTCGCCGCAGGCCCCAACAAGCGGGTCACCATGAACGACATGAAGAAGGGGAAATCCTGCGGGGCCTGTCATGACGGCAAAAAGGCCTTTGACATCAGCGACTGCGGCAAATGCCATCCCACCAGGGAAATCACCTTCAAGTCAAAGTCGGCCGGCGCCACCCCCTTCAGCCACAAGAAGCACACGGAGCTGCGCACGTGCGATGCCTGCCACACCAAAATTTACGCGATCGGCAAGAACAGGCCGGTCAGCATGGCTGAAATGGGAAAAGGCAAATCGTGCGGCGCCTGCCATAACGGCAAGGAAGCCTTCAGCATCGACGACTGCGGCAAATGCCACCCGGTGAAGGACCTGGAATACAGGATCAAGGGGGCGGGGAATGTCACCTTCAGCCACAACTATCACCTGGGAAAATACAAGACCTGCAACAAATGCCACCCGCGCATCTTTGCGCCCGGGGACAGCAAGCCGGCCTCGATGACGGAAATGGAAAAGGGCAGATCGTGCGGTGCCTGCCATGACGGCAAGGCCGCTTTCACGGTGCGGGAAAACTGCGCGCGCTGCCACAAGGTTTCGTAAGACCAGAGGAGGTCTGTCATGTTCAGAAGCCTGACCACCAGGGCCATCATCCCGGTCACTGTCACCGTTACCGGCTTCGTGGTGGTCTGCTTCCTCCTGCTGTACGGGCTGATGAAGGAAGACGCCACGCGGGATGCGGTGCACTACGAAACAAATCTCGCCGGAACGGTCATCAAGTCAGCCCGCTACAGCATGCTCCGGGATGACCGGGAGACCATGCATACCCTCATCGACAATATCGGCTCCCAGGAGGGGATCGAGCATGTGCGGATCTTCAACAAGAAGGGTCTGATCATGTTTTCCCGGGACCGTGCCGAAATCGGGCGGGCCGTGGACAAGCGGGAAGCCGGCTGCATCGGCTGCCATACCGGACCGGTGCCTGCCACCGCCCTCGGCCGGATGGAGCAGGCGCGCCAGTTCGTCAACGGCCGGAACGTGCCGGTCATCGCCATCACCGCCCCGATCTACAACGAGCCCGCCTGTTCGTCGGCACCCTGTCACGTCCACCCCGCGAGCCAGAAGGTGCTGGGAACCCTCGACATCGGCCTCTCTGCCATTGCGCTCAAGGAAACACTGGCTACCATGCGTTCCCGGATGATAGCCTTCAGCCTCATGGTCCTCTGCCTGACCGTGGGTGGCGTAGCGGCACTGTTGCGCCGCTCGGTATTCGTCCCGATCCAGAAGCTGGCCGAATATGCCGCCCGACGGGTGCGGGGTGAACAGGGGGGAGAAATCCCCCGGTTCAACAGCGAACTGGATATTCTCGTCGAGTACATGAAGCTGCAGGAGGGGCAGAAGCGGTCAGCCCCCAAGGATCCAGCCGCTGGCCCGTGATCAATTCTGGATGAGCAGTGCCCCCCCGCACAACTGACCGGAGAGCACAGAGCCGCCGCATGGAACAGCCAGACACCTTCACCACCAGCCAGGATCATCCCCAGCGGGCCGACAACCAGTCCACCGATGATCGACGGGCAGCAATCCTGGCAAACATCAAGCGGCTGGAACGCCGCGCCAGCCACGGGCTTTACGTTCTGGCCATCTTCATCACCCTGAGCATCGTGGCACTGCAGAACTTCTCCATCCTCCCCTCCTTCCCTCCGGCGGTTCTCAAGGCTCTGGGGAAACCGCCTTCGGCGCAGATGATCAGCGCTGCCCTGCTGGTCTACCTTTTCTCGGCAATCATCCTAACCCTGGCAAGAATGATGGAGGGAACGGGCAAAAGCGGCGGCATCGCCCACCTGGGGTACCTGGCGGCCTTCTACTTTTTCTACCACTTCAGCGGCGACATGGACGTGCACTTCTGGGCGGTCTTTGCGGCCGGAGTGACGATCCTCAGCCTGGAGAGCTACCACCTCTGGCAACACTGCCGGGAAGAGATCCTGAAGGAACGGGCTCTGCTGGCAGAGCTGGACAATCTCACCAGGAAAGCCCGCCTCCACCCGTAATCACGTCGTTGGGCCGCATTTTGCCGCGCCTCGGTCATTCATCCAATCGGCACAACAAATCCACCTCCGATCAGAGTGCGATCCCGGCACGCCAGTTTATTCCAAGTCCCTAAAAACATGAACAAACTACCAGCAAAAAGACATTGACAGGGTGCTGGCAATGCTGTTACCGTACATTTTCGACAAGCCGGCAGCACGCTGGCCGACATAGACACGCTAGGGGAGTTCACACGAACTGAGATGAGGCTGGCCGGCCTCAAACCCTTTGAACCTGATCCGGATAATGCCGGTGGAGGGAAGCGCGTACCACTCAGTATTTCCGGCCGCTTCGCGGCCTTTTTTGTTGGAGGCTCTCATGGAGATCATCGTTAACGGAGACCCCCGTTGCCTGGAGGCGGCGTCGATCAGGCAGCTGCTGGAGACGCTCGACATCGATCCCCGCCGGGTGGCCGTGGAATTGAACAGTGCCATTGTACCGAAGGGTGACTATGAACAGACCCCCCTCAACGAGGGCGACAAGATAGAAATCGTCCAGTTCGTCGGTGGAGGATAGAACAGCAGGTAAAGGTAGAGATAAAGGCAAAGAAAACCTTAAGTAACCAGCTACCTGCCGTTCTTTACCTCTACCTTTACCTTTACCTAGAATTACTAAAGGGAGCAGAAACATGCCCATACAGAATGACAAGCTCGTCATAGCCGGCCGGGAGTTCAACTCCCGCCTCATGGTCGGCACCGGCAAATACGCCACCATGGAGCAGATGGTGCAATCGATCGAGGCCTCAGGCGCCGAAATCATCACGGTTGCTGTCCGACGGGTAAACATCGGCGACCGGAGCAAGGAATCGCTCCTCGACCACATCGACACGCGGAAATACACCCTGCTGCCCAACACCGCCGGCTGCTACACCGCCGACGATGCGGTCCGCACCTGCCGCCTGGCACGTGAGGCCGGGATGTCCGACTTTGTCAAACTGGAAGTGCTCGGCGACGAGAAGACCCTCTTCCCGGACAACGAGGAGCTCCTGAAAGCAGCGAAGGTCCTGGTAAAGGAAGGGTTCACCGTCCTTCCCTACACCAGTGACGACGTGATCATGTGCCGCAAGCTTGAGGATATCGGCTGTGCCGCCGTCATGCCGCTCGGCGCACCGATCGGCAGCGGACTCGGCATCCGCAACCCGTATAACATCCGGATCATCCTCGACACCGTCAAGGTTCCGGTCATTGTCGATGCCGGTGTCGGTACCGCCTCTGACGCGGCCATCGCCATGGAACTGGGATGCCACGGGGTACTGATGAATACCGGCATCGCCGGTGCCAGGGATCCGATCGCCATGGCAGAGGCTATGAATCTGGCCGTCCGGGCCGGACGCCTGGCCTATCTGGCCGGCAGGATCCCGAAAAAGCTGTACGCCACGGCCTCAAGCCCGATCGAAGGGGTGATCAGCTGAGCCATGGCCAACCCCATCGATTTCACTCTCTACCTGATTACCGACCGACTCCAGACCGGCACGAGGAGCCTCCTCGAAACGGTTGATGAGGCGCTGGCCGGTGGGGTGAAGGCTGTGCAACTGCGGGAGAAAGAGCTTACGAGCCGCGAGCTTTACGAACTTGCCTTTGACATGAAGAAGCTCACCAGTCGGTATGACGCCAAACTCCTGATCAACGACCGGATCGACATCGCCCTGGCGGTTGACGCCGACGGCGTGCACTTGGGCAGCAACAGCATCCCCATCTATCGGGCGAGAAAGCTCCTCGGCAAGAACCGGCTCATCGGCGTCTCCTGCCACAACCAGGTGAACGCCATCACTGCCCAGGAAAAGGGAGCCGACTTCATCACCTTCGGCCCGGTTTTCTACACCGCCTCCAAGGCCAAGTACGGCAAGCCGGTCGGTATCGACAAGCTGGAAAGCGTCTCCCATCTCCTCACTATCCCGGTCTTTGCCATTGGCGGGGTCAATGTAGCCAACACGCGGGAGGTTCTGGCCACCGGCGCCACCGGGATCGCCCTCATCTCGGCCATTATGTCCGCACACGAGCCCAGACAGGCGGCCCAGACCCTGCTGTCGCTCCTGCCGACCACGGCAGTGACGCCATGACGACCCTTCCCGCAACAGTACATCCCGAACTGCGCTTCAACTCCTACGGATTTCAGCTGCGCCACCGGTTTGGCTGCCGGGTCAGCAAGGTCAATGTTGACGGCGGTTTTACCTGCCCCAACCGGGACGGGAGCAAGGGGGTTGGTGGCTGCATTTACTGCGACAACAGTTCCTTCTCGCCCGGCAGTACCCAGGCGACGATCCCGATAGAAGATCAGCTGGCCGCCGGCATGGCCTACCACCGCCACCGGCTCGGCAGCGAAAAGTTCATTGTCTATTTCCAGAAATTCACCAACACCTACGGCCCGGTGGAGCAGCTCAAAAACCTCTACACCCGGGCGCTCAGCCATCCGGATGTCCTCGGCATCTCGGTCGGCACACGTCCCGACTCCCTTTCAGACGAAGCCCTGGATTTGTTGGCCGGGCTGGCGAAGAACCATTACGTCTGCCTGGAACTCGGGCTGCAATCCATGGACGACGCCATCCTCGACAGGATCAACCGGGGACACACCCTGGACGACTATCTCCAGGCCGTGTCACGGGCAGCGGGACGGGGAATAGAGCTCTGCACCCACCTGATCTATGGGTTCCCCGGCGAAACCCGGTCCGGTTTTCTGAAAACCGCCGAACTCCTGGCCGGACTGCCCATCAGCTCGGTCAAACTCCACCAGCTTCACGCCGTCAGCGGAACGCGCCTGGCGGAGCTGTACAGTCGACACGAGTTCATCCCCATTACCCACGCCGAATATGTGGCCACGGCATGTGACCTCCTGGAACGGCTCCCAACCAGGATCAGCGTCCAGCGTCTCTACGGGTCGGCTCCCCTGGCCATACGGGTTGCCCCCACCTGGAACCTGAAGAACAACCAGATGTGGTATTCCATCGTGCACGAACTCGAGCGCCGCGGTACCTGGCAGGGATGCCGCCATGCCGGGAGCGCAAGCCAATCGGCAGACCACCAGCAGACGATTGAAGTGGCCAGCCAGAACTGCCGGGAACGTGCGGCATGACTAAGCGCCTGTTCACACTCCCCCTCCTCCTGACCGGCGTCGGCCTGATTCTATCCATACTTTCGGCAACCGATCTCTGCAATTTCGGCGGCTGCACCGAGGCCCACCAGTATCGATTCCACAGGGTCACCCTGCCGACCCTGGGCATGGCCTATTTCGGCCTGCTTGCCGCTGCCCAGATCCTCTCCGCTTCGCTGGCACTCGCCGGGCCCATGACAACCTTGCTGCTGGCCGGTGGCGCCGGAGCGGAACTGACCATGATCCACCTGCAAAAAAACGTTATCCAGGCCTGGTGCCCTCTATGCCTAGGGATTGCGGGAGTCGTCTACCTTCTCTGCATCCTGAGGATAGCCAGATATTTCCGAGAACTCGGGAGGAGCGCTGTCATGAAAAAACGTCTATTCGCCAACTCTCTGCTGGTAACCGTTGTCGCCCTGGCCGGCTTTCTGATTTCCTTCACCGGCATCATGAAAATGGATGCCACCGCCGATCAGCGCGATTTTTCCCTCGGCAGGGCCAGGGGGCCGGTTGAAGTATACGTCTTCTCCGATTGGTTCTGCCCGGTCTGCGTAAAAGTGGAGCCGGTCATCGAAACGGCGTTCCCCACCCTGTCCCAGAAGGCAAAGGTCACCTTTGTGGACAAGGCGATCCATCCCGAATCCATGAACTTCGTCCCGTATCACCTCTCCTTTGCCGCCCATGAAAAGGAGAAATACCTGCAGCTTCGCAGGGTTCTCTTTGCCGTGGCCGGAAAGACCAAGAACCCCACCTTGGCAGATATCACAACAGCCATTGCCCCCCTGAAGGTCACCTACAAGCAGTTGAGCTTCATGGAGGTGACCCAGCAGATGGGGAAGTTCCAGGCCCTTGCCGGACAGTTCAAGGTTAATGCCACGCCGACCATGGTTTTTTTCAACACCAAGACCAGCAAGTCAAAAACGCTCGTCGGTGGAAACGAAATTACTGCCGAGGGGATCGCAAAGGCGCTCAAGAGCGTGGAGTAAGTCTGCACGGAAACAGTGGCTATGTGGAAAGCCCCCTGTCACAGAGAGTGGCAGGGGGCTTTTTTGTGAAAAATATAGGGGCCTGGTCAACCTGAGCCCCGGACTCGGCTGAGCAGTGCCTCCGTTTTCCGTGCATCGAATCGTCTCTACTTTCGAGACCCCAGAAATTCATACCACCGTCTTATTTTTCAGACCACCACAACCCTGTCCGCACACAAGCCCAAAAAAACCACCACAAATAGGCAGTCTTATCGCATTTTGTAATACAAAAACGTTTTAAATATCTGCACGTTGCAAACATTTATCTTAAAGTTCTTTGCCGGTGACCCGATAAAAGCTCCATATTTATTGAACACAAAACGGTCAAAAAGACAAACCCGTTAAGCTGCCGCGGGGGAACCCGACGGGCACCTCACCAGCGGCACGAACGCTGAAAATTGCCTGAGCACTGACTCAACAAGGAGAACCTGACATGAAGAACTTTCTGTTGCACATGAAGATGGCGAACAAGCTCATGCTCTCTTCAGCCGTCAGCCTCTTTTCCCTCCTGCTGCTGGGAGCTGTCGCCTACAGTGGACTCCACACCCAGACCAAATCAATCAATGACATCTACAACATCAGGTTCAAGACCTATGAGACATGCGCAAACAGATTCAGTGACATTTCCCAGGCCAACACCGGCCTCTACAAGCTGATCAGTTGGGCAAATGCAAAATATGAAGCCAACAAAATCAACGAGTTGAGCCAGGAGGTACAGAGGGCACTGAAAGAGTCCAAGGCCAGCCTGGTACAACTGCAGAAAGCACCGGGCACCAGCGCCGAGGAGAAGAAACTGCTCCAGCCTGTCCTCAGCAAGTTGGACGAATACGACAAAAGCGCCAATGACCTGATAGACATGCTGCAAACGGACCTGAATGCCGCAACCATGTTCATGGGGAGCACCGAGGACGCTTTCCGTGACATCAAAGTGAATTTCGACAAACTGCTGGTACTGGAAAAGAACCTCAGCAGCAGTCAGTATGCAACCGCCATCGCCAGTTCCAACAGAACCAATCTGATAGTCATCACGGTCCTGATCGTCGCCTTCATCCTTTCCTTCACCATCAGCATGTTCTTACACAAGATAATCCTGGCCCCTGTGCGGGAAACCGTAGCCGTGATCGAGCGAGTTGCCGCCGGAGATTTCACCAGAAAAATCGACGTCAACTCGAAGGACGAGGTCGGCCAGATGGCAGGGAATTTCAATCAACTGCTGGAAAAACTGAACAGGATATTGCGGGAAGTTTCGGAGACCTCAACCAAGGTGGCGGTAGCGGCCAATCAACTGCAAAGCACCTCTGAGCTGATGGCCACCGGTACCGAACAGGTGGCCGCCCAGGCAAGTACCGTTGCAACAGCAGGCGAGGAGATGGCCGCCACGTCCGATGAAATCGCCCAGAACTGCAATCTGGCTGCACAGAAGGGTACCGAAGCCAATCTCTCCGCCCGTTCCGGGGCGACCGTGGTCGAGGAGTCGGTCAGGGGGATGGAAAAGATCGCCCAGCAGGTCAAGGCATCGGCAAAGACCATGGAAACCCTGGGGCAAAGATCAAACCAGATCGGCGAGATCATTGGCACCATCGAGGACATCGCCGACCAGACCAACCTGCTGGCGCTGAATGCCGCCATTGAGGCGGCCCGTGCCGGGGAGCAGGGGCGGGGTTTCGCCGTGGTTGCCGATGAAGTGCGGGCACTTGCGGAACGTACCACCAAAGCGACCAAGGAGATCGGCGCCATGATCAAGGCGATCCAGCTTGAGACGGAAAATGCCGTCGGGGCCATGGGCGTGGGTGTCAAAGAGGTCGAAGAGGGGACGCAGCGAGCGGCAACATCCGGCTTGGCGATCCAGGAGATACTGGACCACATCAGCGATGTCACCATGCAGGTGAACCAGATAGCCACCGCTGCGGCTGAGCAGACGGCAACCACGGGCGAGATCAGCAACAACATCCTGCAGATAAACCAGGTGGTGAGCCAGACGGCCAAGGGTGCCCAGGAAACCGCCTCGGCCGCATCGCAACTGTCACAACTGTCGGGCGAACTTCAGCAACTGGTCGCACAGTTCAAACTGGCGGCCTGAACAGAGTTTACGCCAATGCACCGGCCAACGAAGCAGGACAACTACACGTTAAAGAAAGGAAGACGATTCATGAAAAGATTCATCGGCTTGATGGTAGCAGGGATGGTCATGCTGGCAGGTATCGGTGGGGCATGTGCCTCGGAGAAGGACGAAGCGACTGCCCTGGTCAAGAAGGCGGCGGCGTACTTCAAGGCAAACGGCAAGGAGAAGCTGATCGCAGAGATCAACAATCCGCACGGCCAATTCGCAAAGGGCGAGCTGTATCTTTTTGCCAATGATTTCAGTGGGTTGATGTTGGCCCACGGCAGCAATCCGAAGCTGATCGGAAAAAACCTGTCCAATCTGAAGGACCCGGATGGCAAGGTATTTTTTGTAGATTTGGCCAAAATGGCGAAACAGGGTGGCGGTTGGACCGATTACCGATGGTCCAATCCAGTGACCAAAAAGGTCGAAGCAAAAACGACCTATTCGTATCAGGTGGGAGATTTTTTCGTGGCATGCGGCATCTACAAATAGCACCACAATACCGATAGTTACTAGCGGAAAGGGATACTCAACATGAATAAGATCATCAGTCTACTGATAGCAGGAATGGTTTTGCTCGGGTCAGTCGGAGTAGCCTGTGCCGGCCAGAAGGATGACGCCAAGGCGCTCGTCAAGAAGGCAGCGGCCTTCATGAAGGAGAACGGCAAAGAGAAGGCCTTTGCCGAGATCAGCAACCCCCAGGGGAAGTTCGTCAAGGGCTCGCTGTATGTTTTCGCCATTGATCCCAAAGGGGTGATGATGGCACACGGTGCCAACGCAAAACTGATCGGCAAGAATTTGTATGACCTGAAGGATCCTGACGGAGTCTATTTTACGCGTGATATATTGAGCGTTGCCCAAAAGGGCGGGGGGTGGACGCCGAAATACAAGTTTACGAATCCGGCAAGCAAAAAGATAGAGACCAAGATAACCTATGCTGAACCGGCCGGCGACCTGGCCGTAGGGTGCGGGATTTACGAATAGCAGCGGGACAACTATACATAAACAGGAGACATTGCATGAAGAGATGTATCAGCATACTGATTGCAGGAGTGGTTATGCTGGTGTCAGTCGGGGTAGCCAGTGCCAGCCAGAAGGACGACGCCAGGTCGCTCGTCAAGAAGGCAGCGGCCTACATGAAGGAAAACGGCAAAGAGAAGGCCATTGCCGAATTCAACAACCCGCAGGGGAAATTCGTCAAGGGCGAACTGTACATTTTCGTCTTTGATCCCAAGGGGAATACGTTGGCACATGGCGCCAATCCGAAGCTGATCGGCAAGAACATGTATGACCTGAAGGATCCTGACGGGGTGTATTTTACCCGAGGGATCATCACGGCTGCCCAAAAGGGCGGGGGGTGGGCTCCGAAATATAAATGGACCAACCCGGCAAGCAAAAAGATAGAGACCAAAACAACCTATGCCGAGCCTGTCGACGATCTGGCCATAGGGTGCGGTGTTTACGAATAGCGGCTATCTGCGGACAATTGCAGCCCACAGGAAAGAGCCAAGACGGCCAGAGACCGTCTTGGCTCTTTTTCTTTACCGATCATCGCCACGTTTCGTTTTTGCGGGCCCGCCCTCCAGATATAACCCGTGCGCGTAGATGCTCTTTGAGACCTGGCTGCCGAACCAACTGTCGGCAAATTTTACACTCACCCTTTTGGCCGGTGTCGACCGGCACAACTCAACGTGATATCGCTGCGTTACAACCCCTCTAATGAAGGGCATGCATCGTGCTAGCCTCGTCTGTAGAGGTACTGGCAAGTCCAGGCACGTTGCATCCTTCCCAGCCACAGTACCCGCTACCTATCCCGAGGGGAAAGGGCACTGTAGAGGGAAGGACAACGAACAGGGGGAGACGACGATGATTGCCGACAGGAAAGCACACTGGATGGTAGTCGAAGGAGAGGTGATACTCATTCACCTGGACGGCAGTCCGACCTACTTCGCGCGAGTTGATCGGATTGAACCGGACGTGAAGGATGGGTGGTGGAAGCTCGAGTTCCTGCTGTTGACCTTACCTGCCGAACGGATAACATGGGTGATCGAGGAGTCACACATGGCCGGGGCACAGTTCATGATCGGCGAGACCCTCATCTGGATCGAACAGATCCGCCCCCTCTCCTCTGGCGACAACCACGACGAAGGCAACGGCAAACCGGTACCGACCGGCGCAAAGGTGATCCCATTCACCGGCCGGCGCCGGGACGCAATCCACTCAAGCTGCCGCTGAATCGTAGCTGTACGGAGCAGGTTGGTGCTGATGTTCCAAAACCGGACCCGACGGCCTCCGATGACCGACGGTCACGGGAGGTAATCCTCCCGTACCGGCGAAAACACCTCGATGGCAATGCAATCTTCCAGCGCCAGCGCGTTGTGCTCCACCCCGCCAGGCATGCACCAGCTCCCCCCCGGCATCACCCGGAGCGTGGTCTCGCCGATGGTCAGTTCCAGCAGGCCCGCCACCAGATAACCGGTCTGCTCATGGGGATGGCTGTGACGCGGAAGGACAGCCCCCGTTTCCAGCCGGAATTCCGCCATAAGGGTCTTCTCACCATGCACCAGGGTCTTCTGTCGGATCAGGGGAAGGACTTGCCTGTAGCCGTTGTTGTCGTACTGTCGGAACATCTCCACTCCTTTTCACACTGTTCTTTTCTGCCACACCCTGCCGGTTCCGGCACTCCGCACCCATCCTCACGGACCCCCCGAATTGCCACGCCTTTTATTGCCCAAGGCCCGTCCGCGCAACACCCTCTTTCCCTCGGCAGCTGATTGGGGTATTATCCTTCCGGCACGGCAACGCCTGACCTGCCGCATTATTTCGCACCAAGGAGCACGCGTGAAAAAGGATATCAGAGAAAAAGGGGCCATCCTGCAGCGGGACCGGGAGACCTACGCCATTGCCCCCCACATTCCCGGCGGCATTACCACCACCGCAACCCTGCGCAAGATCTGCGACGTGGCCGACAAATACAACCTGCAGCTGAAACTGACCTCTGCCCAGCGGATCGCCCTCTTCGGCGTGAAGGAGGAGGATCTCGACGCGGTCTGGGCTGACGTCGCGGAAAAGCCCGGTGCAGCCATAGGGCTCTGTGTCCGGAGCATCAAGATCTGCCCCGGCACCACCCAGTGCAAGCGGGCGGTCCAGGATTCGATCTCCCTGGGGCTCAGACTGGACGCAATCTACCACGCCATGCCGCTGCCGAACAAGATGAAGATGGGGGTTTCCGGCTGCATGCTTTCCTGCGCCGAGGTGGCGATCAAGGATATCGGCATCATGGGCACCCCCAAAGGGTGGCGGATCCTGGTCGGGGGAAACGCCGGCCCGCGGCCGCGGCTGGCCGACCTGCTGGTGGAGACGCCGGCCGACGAGGAGGCGGTGCTGGCCGTGGTGGAGCAGATCCTCGCCTGGTACCGGCAATCCGGGCGGGAGGTCCGTATCGGCACGATTGTCGAGGAGATGGGAATCGAGCAGTTTCGCACCGCCGTTCTGGGGAAACGGGCCGCCAGCGCCGCCTGACCGTCACGTCAAACGTGTGTCGGAAGATGCGAATAAGGCCGCAGCAATGCGGCCTTATTCGCATCTGAGAAGTATTCCCCTCACAACAGGCTGATCCCCGCAGCAACAACGCTGCCGGACTCGATCGACATGCTGCCGTGGAGATCGATGTTCTCCACGGTAACCTCTCCCGCCTGCACTGAAATCGACCCGTAGATCGGCGTCCTGCCCATGGAGATGTCGTGGGCGTTACTGTACCCTCCCCGGATGGCCACGCTCACGTTACGGTTCAGGATCAGGTTTTCCGTCAGAGAGGCCAGATTCGTCTTGATGACATTGCCGGTGGGAACCACGAGATAGGCCTCCAGGATGCTGGGGAAATACTGGGTGGACGGCGTTTCGATCTTTACGGGATACCCCAGGGTGGTGACGCCACTGACAAACGTAACATTGCCGGCAAGGTCCCGCAGCCAGAGGGATGAGGTGCCATAGGGGAGGGTGACCGATGCCGGTTGCCAGGTGGAGCTGCCCTGAAGAAGCATGTCCATGGCCCCGCAGAGGCTGGGGAAGAAATACAGGCAGCCCTGCTCGGGATCAACGGATTCCGCGTTAAGTTCGTATGTGCCGTAGTTGTAGTATATCCGGCCCCGTGGCGGGGTCTGGTCAATGGTGACCGTTATGCTGTTCAAGGGGATCTCCGTGTAGCCGGCCGAGTCGATGGCCCTCGATTTGATGGTATATTTGCCTTCCGGCAGCGAGAGGGTCACGTACCACGAGGTCGTACCGCTGGCCGTCTGCCAGGTGACACCGCCATTGGTGGACACCTCGACCCGGACGAGCGTGGCGCCCTGCCCCGGCACGGCAGTGCCGCTGACGGTGAGCATCCCCAGATTCGCATACAGGCTCGAAGCAGGCAGGGTAATGGTCGATACGGGCGCCAGGGTGGTGTCGAGACTGATGGTGTCAGAAAAGCCGGCCACGTTGCCGGCCCGGTCTTTCAGCTCCATATGGACGGTCTTGAGACCGTTGCCTGCCGGTATCTGCCATGTCTTCGTCGTTGCGGCATTCTCCCAGGCGCTCCACGATACGCCATCATTGCTGAACCGCATGCTGACCGTCCCGCATATCCGGGGATACGAACCGGTGCAACTCACCCCGGGTTCGGTGGCATCGGCATCCACGGTCAGGGTGACCTGGACGGAGGTGGCCGTCTCGGCAGTCCCGTTAATCACCATCGACCCCGTCGGCAGGGACCGGTCTACCGTCACCGTCAATCCCGGACCCGGCAGTTCGACGTTATTTGCCTGGTCCGTGGCCCGTGAAAGCAGCGTGTACACCCCATCCCCGCCGGGGCTCCAGGCAAGGCTCCAACTGGAGGTGCCGCTGACCTCGGACCAAGAGGTGCCGCCATCCGTGGAAACCTCCACCAGGGCAAGCGGCGATCCGGTGTCGCTGTGGGCTTCGCCGGAGACGGTCACGGTCGGCGCGCTGGTAATCGAGCCGGTCAGCGGGGCGTTTGTGCGCGAATGGGGGACCGGCGCCAGGGAAACTGCCCAGAGCTCCTGCCCGTACGATGCCCTGGCGACAAAAAAGAGGGTCGATCCGGCCCTGACGAAATAGGCCGGGGAACTTGTATAGATACCGGCAGTGAGGTCGGCCAGCAGGTAGGTCCCGGCAGCAGTTCCGTCGGACAGCCACGGCTCCGTGCCGTTAGTGGCGTCTTGCGCGGAAAAGAAGACCTTGCCGCTGCTCCCGGTCAACTGGCCGATGTTACCCGGGGCGCTGCCGGGGTTGACGGGATGCAGCAGGACCGTTCCGGCCTCGGTGCCGTCGGTCTGCCAGAGTTCATCGCCGTTCCCAGGGGTAGTTGCCGCAAAGATGACGGTGCCGTTTACCCCGGTGAAGCTGCCTGGATTGGAACCGGAGCTGCCGGGGTAGATATCCTTGACCATCAGGGTGTTCGAAACGGTGCCGTCGCTCTTCCACAGCTCCTTACCATTGGTGCCGTCGCTGGCACTGAAATGGAGTGTGGAACCGATGCAGGCAAGGGAGTACGGATCACTGCCGGAGGTGCCCGGATTGATGTCCCTGACCATCGCAACCACCGTACCGTCAAATTTCCAGAGTTCCGTGTCAGACGAATTGCCGGCAACGAAGAACAGCTGCCCGTTACAGCTGGTTGCCTGGAAGATGTAGGATGTGGAGGGGAGAGCACTCACGGGAAGAGTCCCGTTGGCCGTACCATCGCTCTTCCAGAGTTCGCTCGGGTCCGGGGAACGGTTTACCCTGAAAAACAGGGTGCCGTTGACATCGACCAGGTCGCTGATGTTGGTACCGGCCGCGCCCGGCGTGAGCTCCTTGACCAACACGGTACCGGCCGGCGTGCCGTCACTCTTCCAGAGTTCTTCTCCCGATTCCGGGGTCGTAGCGGTGAAGAACAGGGTGCCGTTGCTCACTGTAAGGTCCTGGGGAGAAGAGCTGCCGGACCCGGGCGACATGTCATTGAGCAGGATTGTGCCGTCGGTGGTCCCGTCGGTGACCCAGAGCTCCTCACCGGTAGCGCCGTCATTGGCCAGAAAAAAGACCCTGGAATTCAAGGCAACCAACTCGCTCGGACCGGAACCGCCGTAGCCCGGCCTGATGTCTCTCAGGAGGATTGTCCCGTCGGGCGTGCCGTCACTCTTCCAGAGCTCTACGCCGTTGTCCGGATCGGAGCCGGGAAAGATAACCGAAGTACCAAGTGCGGTAATCGGCCCATAAGCGCCGTCGGCCCATCCGGGGTTTATATCCTTTACCAGGTACGGATGCCCGATGGCGGCAGCGTCGCGGGGAACGAGCGCGAAAACCATAACCAGCAAGAAGGCCAGCTTAAGGAACAGCTCATGGGGGAAAGCATTTTCTTTCTTCATTTCACAGACCTCCTGCTGTGGTGCCCGATTCGGGTGTACCGACACTGACATTTCACGGGCAATTTATAACATACTTATGACAACACGCTAAATAATGATTTCTTATTATTGACAATCCAAGACCGTCCCCCTCTCCCTTCACTGCCCGGTATAGCGGTCGATGGCCTCCGGGCTGTACCCGCGGATCTGGTTGGCGCCGATCTGGATCAGCGGCACCCCGCCGGTTCCCCCCAGTTCCCGGTAGCGCCGCTTGGCGCTCTCGTCCTTCTCTATGTCAAAGGCGGTATAGGCGATCCCCTTCTGCTTCAGATACTGCTCGGCCTTCCGGCAGTAGCCGCACCAGGAGGTCATGTACAGCTCAACCGTGCCGGTGAAGCGCTCCTTCTGCCTTGGCCGGGACCCGGAATCGGCGGCCGGCCGCTTCTTCGCCGGTGCAGGGACGGCATCCATCACCGAGATCGGCGGGAGGTCGTCCAGTGGCCTGGCCCTGGCCCGATACCGCTTCGGCACCCTTCCCAGGTCGTCCACGTAATGCACATCCCCCCGGCTGTCGGTATATTGGTACATCTCCGCCAGCAGCGGTTCGGCGGCAAAGATGGCCAGCATGGTCACGAGCAGTATCCGTCTCACGCGTTCCTCCCCTTATGTTGCACCGTAACCTCCCCTAGCCTTGCAGTCGGCGAGAATGCCGTCATACTTTATTGCAGGGGGTGCACCCCGGCAAAGGAGGTCGTATGAAACAGACCAGACTTACCATTCCGGAGCTGGCTTTCGTTGCCGGCACCCGCGCAGCACTGGGTGGCGGCCTGGCGCTCCTGCTTGCCGACCGGCTCAACAAGGATCAGCGGAAAGCTGCCGGCTGGGCACTTTTCCTGGTTGGCGCCGTGACCACGATCCCGGCAGCGATGCTGGTGCTCGGCAGGAGACGCTGAGGGCGAGCGGGACAATTGAAGGCAGTGCCACTACTTCCTCTCATTGCCACCGGATCATCCTATTCGGCAGATCGATCTGATACTGGAAATCACCGAGAAAGTCGATTCCCAGGAGCCCGTCGTGCAGTTCCCGGTCTCCAACACGCTGGATGACCGAGATCTCAAGGGGGGACTTCCGTCGGAAGCCGATGGCAACCGCATCCACCTGCACCAGGCGAATATCGATCATGCTGCCATCTGCAAGACGTGACGTACTCTTTCGCGCTGCCGCCAGGTCGATGCCGAGGCGCGAGGCAAGCTCCCCGGTGATGCTGGTCATCGAAGCGCCGGTGTCGAGCAGCATGACCGCCTGCGCTGTCCGCTCCCCGTTCCTGATGAGCACCGGCACATGAATACTGTTTCCGTTAACTGCTATCCGGGTCGTCTGCCGGGCGGCGGGCATATCCTTGCGGACGATGGCCCGGCTGCGGTAGCGGCCGGGTATCTTGTCCGGGCTGTCGACGAAGTGGACGCCCCCTTCACTGTCGGTAAACTGGTAGAAATCGACCGCCTCGTCGAGCGGGGCGTCGTGGACCATCGAGGTGGCCGCGGCTGCGCAGTGGAGAGAGGGGGCCAGGGAGCCAGGGCCACCGCACCAGAGATGAGACGCGATACAAAGGGCAATGACGGCTCGCCACCGGATTGGTGCGCTTTCAGCCGTCCGAATCATCCACCGAGTCGTCATCGCTCCTCCATCGCGCGTTCTGCATTCTGTTCAGCGCTGGTCACAATCGATGCAGTTTCGTCCCCCCCGGTCATACGTCACCGCAGCAGTTTCAGTGCCGGCATCTGTTCGATCAGGTCGGGTTCGCCGCCGCCCGGCAAGCCGCCGGGGACTGTCTTAGGCAGCGTCACCGCCGTTGTGGGCGGACAGGTGTTGTTCTGCATGTAGTAAAGGGCCGCCGCCAGGCGCGCCTCGCGTACGTCTCCCAGCTGGAAATACAGATCGTCGGGCACCTGGCAGGCGGGCGCGAACCCTGACTTGTAATCGTCCATCCCCAGGGAGTTGACCCCTTCGAACTGGATGGCAAAGTATGTCTGGCCGGCATTGGTCTGTGAAATGAATCCGTACGGTTTGCCGCAGGTGGTGGAGCCGATGCGGATGACCTGCATGTGGGGGGAAAGGCCGTTAATGATGGTCTCACTGGCGGAACAGGTGTTGTAGCCGGTCAGCACGAACAGGCGTCCCAGTCCCAGTTGCGGGAGCTGCCCCCCTTGCCTGTCCAGGGCGGTGAAGCGGAAGGTGCTGGCGGGATCGGCCGTCTTCTCCGGGTGCCTGCCGTTGAAGATCAATCTCTCGAACACCTTGCCCTGAACCTGCGCCCCGCCGATCATGGAGGCCACCTCCTCCGCAAGCACCAGCAGCCCGCCCGTATTGTACCGCAGATCCAGCACCAGGTCGTCGATCCCCTGCTGCCGGAAGGTGCTCATGGCCGCAATCAGCCCCTGCTCGGCCGATGAGATGTCGGAAGTCAACACGAATATCGCCGCTAATGGCAAGGAGATGTTCGCTTCCTCGGGGTCTGAGACCATGGCATGCCTGACAGTGTGATTATGTGGCATCGGTTGAATAGAAACGGAGATCAGTCGGAGCAGGAACGTCGATGGGGCCGGTGTAGAGTGTGGTCGGCGTGCAACCGCTCCCCAGGCAATAGAATGTGCCGGCGCAACCACTGCTGTCGCTACAGGAGAGGGTAACACTCTGGGGCGTACCATACAGGCCGCCGGCCGGGGTGGCAGAGGTGGTTGGCGGGGTAACGTCGATATTGTTTCCTGCCTCGAAGGCAATCTGGTCGACCCAGCCGGCGCTAGATACTGATGAGTAATAATTGCCGGCTGAGTAGGTCCAGCGCAGGGTGTGGCTGCCGGTAGGAATGGCATAGGCCTGCTTTTGCCAGTCTACTCCGCCGCTGATGCGGGTTTGACTGACCCCATCCATACTGAACGAGAGGGGGCTAGAATATTGAGCTGACGAAACCTTCCACCAGAACCGGATGGCGCCAGGGCCGGTGACCGTGGTCTCCATCCAGCTCGACTGGCTGTTCGTGATGGCACCACTTTGGTAGGCGATGCCATCGCGGCTGACCAGCGGCTGGATGAACCAGGGAGCATCGCCACCATAAGTAAACGTCAGACTGGTCGTTTCCGTATTCACGACCCAGGTTGCGGCGGTTGCCGATGAGAGCAACTGCTCCCGGCCGAGGGCATTTTTACCCAGGACAACAATGGTGTGCTGGCCGTTTGCCAGGCCCGTGAGACTGGCGGGAGTTGCCACGTCGGTATCGCCACCGAATGCACCGCCATCGAGAGCGTAGCGGTAGGAAGCCACACCGGTCCCACCGACGGTGATGGTCAGGGAGTCATTCGTCAGAAAGCCCGTCGGGATTCCTTGGACGGTTGCCACCGGGTAGGCCGGGTCGAACTCGTAGGCGCCAATGTCGACGGTTGATGTGCCGTCACTGTTTCCGTCCATCAGCCGCGGCATGCTCCCGAAGTCAGAGGTCGGCAAAGAGGTGGCTGCATTATCACCCGCATCGATGGCGGGCGATCCGGCCAATGGCCCGTAATACCCCAGTTCCGGATTGGCAAGGAGGGGATCGGCGGTGATGTTGCCGTTGATCCCATTCTGGTCGGCGCTGCCTGTCGCATAGGCACTGCCGGATGGTGAATAGATTATGTTGTGGCTGAAACTCGTGAGAGTGGAGGAACTGCGGGAAATGGCCGTCTGGCCCGGCTTGGCAATGACGATATTGTTGCCAAACGCACCATTGACAAGCACGCCCTCTCCCTGGGTGGAGTCATTATTGGCAATGGTGTTGTTGGTGTACGTGTCGGTGCCATCGTAAATGCCACCATACGTTGCCCCTTTGTTGTTGACGATCAGGTTCTGGATGATCGTCGCACTTGAACTATTAACACTCCAAATTCCGCCGCCTTCATATGAAGAGCTGTTGTTTCTAATGACATTCCCTTTTATCAGCGACGTTCCCGCTGCCCACAGGCTGATGCCGCCGCCATCGGAACAGACGTTATCGGAAATAGTGTTGTCAATGATCTGTGCGGAGGATGCTGCGCCGCCGATACTGATACCCCCACCGTAAGAACAGTTATTGTTCGAAGAGATGATATTGTTGCGAATCATCGGAGAGGCAAAAGAGACCTCAATGCCTGCACCCCAGGACGCAGAATTCCCGGTAACCCTGTTGTTCAGGATTGTCGGTGAGGCATGGTCGATATAAATTCCGCCCCCTTGAAAGCTGCTCAATCCGTTCCGGACGGTAAAGCCGCTCAGTGTTGCTGACGAACTCTCGCCCGAATTGAATGTGACCACCGACCCAGCCTTGTTGCCATCGATGATGGTGGTATCCGGACCGTCACTACTGGTAACGGTAATGTTCTTCCCCTTGAAGTTGATGTTTTCCACGTATGTGCCCGGAGCGACCAGAACCGTGTCGCCGTTGTAGGCGGCATTGATGGCGGACTGAATCGTTGCATGGGCCGCGGGGACCGCGATGGTTTTGGGCTGACCGGGGTTGCTGTAGGATTGCGTCACGACTGTTTCGTTGTTGCCGGCCGAGTCGGTGGAATAGTAACGGAGGACTGTCGTGTCGTTGATAGCGACCGGACTTTGGTAGTAGGTGGTAGGAGTACAGTTTTGCCCGAGACAGTAGTAGGTGGTTGAACAGCCGGTGCCGGTGCCGTCGCTGCAGGTAAGGGTTACCAGCGGCGCCGCTTCGTAACTGCCGCCTGGAGGATTCACCGTGGTAACGGGTGGTGTCTGGTCGATCACGTACGAGACGGTCTGCACGGTCTCGCTGTTTCCTGACTTGTCTTGGGAGTAACAGCTGAGGTCGGTGGAGGCAGTAATCTGAATTGACGAACCATAGACCGTCGTGGGGGTGCACCCTGTTCCGAGGCAGTAGTAGGTGGTTGCGCAACCACTGCCGGTATTGTCCGAGCAGGACAGGTAGAAATACCGTGGTCCATAGATGCCGCTGGGGTAACCAGGGGTCGTTGTTGGCGCGGTTGTGTCCGGGGTGATGGTGTAGATGGCGGTTTTGATCGCTTCGCTGTTCCCGCCCCGGTCGATTGAGTAGTACCTGAGGTCGGTTGAGGAGGTAATGGTAACGGGCGACGCGTATTGGGTTGTCGGCGTACAGCCGCTGCCGAGACAGTAATAGGTGGCAGAACACCCCATGCCAGAGTCACCGCAAGAGATGGTGACGGAGCGTTGTCCTTCGTAGATGCCGGCAGTGGGGTAGACGGAAGAGGCAGGCGGGGTCGTGTCGAAGGTATACCTCGCCGTCTTGACATCCTCGTTGTTGCCGGCGGCGTCCGTTGAATAGTAGCGCAGCTCGGTGGTCGCCGTGACGGTAATCGGTCCGCCGTAAGGGCTGGTGGGGGTACAGCCGCTCCCCAGGCAGTAGTAGGTGCCGGTGCAGCCGACAGTATCACTGCAGCTCAGGGTAACGTTCTGAGCTCCCGCATATGTGCCACCGGCGGGAGTGGCGGTGGTGGTCGGCGCGGTGACGTCGATGTTGTTCCCTGCTTCGAAACTGACCTGATCCACCCACCCTGCGTTAGAGCCGCTGAGGACCGAGCTGTCGGTGGCATAGGTCCAGCGCAGGGTGTGGCTGCCGGCCGGGATGCTGAACGCCTTGGTCTGCCAGTCGACCTCACCCCGGATGTTTGTCTGACTGATGCCGTCGATGGCTATGGCCAGCGAGTCGCAACAGGGTTCCGAGGAGACCTTCCACCAGAAACGGACCGCGCCCGGTCCGGTGACCGTGGCCTCCATCCAGCTCGACTGACTGTGGCTGATCGCCCCGCTCTGATACGCGTCGACACCGTCGTGGGTGGTCGCACTCTGGATAGACCAGTTGGCATTCCCGCCGAAGGTGTAGGCCAGTTCGTCGGCCAGCACCGGCGAACCGGCTGCCACCATGACAACGACTGCCAGAAAAATTAGGGGCAAACGAAGCCATCCCAAAAAACTGTCGCGATCCATCCTGTCACTCCTCCTGATCCACTCCATCAAGAAACTCTCGTATCCCCTACGGCACCCAGTTGATCGTCTGCTTCGCGAAATCGATGGTGTACTTGAGCCCGCCGAGGAAGCTCATCCCAAGGAGTCCGTCCCCCATCCCCCCGCCGCGCTGGCGGACGATGACCACCTCCTGGCCGCCCCTCTTCACCGGCCCCACCCGCATCTGGCTTAAGACCACCTTCCGTGCCCGGAGCACCCGGCCCCCCACTACCCCGATCCGGGCCTCTTCGGCCTCCTCGATCTTGAGACGCTCCGCCACCTCAGGCGAGATGACCGACACCGTGGCCCCGGTGTCCAGCAGCAGCATCGCCTCGGTCTCCATTGTCCCGTTCGCAAGCGTTACCGGCACAAAGACCTGCCTGCCGCTGATCACCACCCGCGTGGTCAGCGCCTCCAGTTGCCGCTCCCGGGCAGCCTTCTTCTCCGCCGCGCTCCGCGCCTGCCCGGCACGCTCCCGCGCTGCCTCTTCCTTCTGCCGCGCCGCGTCCCGCTCGTCCCGCGCCTGTTCCTTCTTGCGTGCCCGCTCCGCCTCGGAGAGGTCGTCGTCCGCCTCCCGGCGGACCCGCTTCTTCTGGCGGTACTCCCGGGGGATCCTGGCGGGATCGTCGACAAAGTGGACCGTGCCGTTTCGGTCCTCGTAGCTGTAGAACTCGGCCCCCACCCGACCGGGTACCATCAATGCCAGCAGCCCGATCAGGAGGAGACGCCTTGCCATGCACCGTGCGTTCATAAACAGTATCCCCGACCGACGTTCAGCCCCACACTCTGCAGAGTTGTGTACGTACATCAAACAAGTGCTGTTTTTGTAAATCATTCCCACAGGTCTAACAAGGAAATTATTCGTCCGAAGAATATTTTTATTGGTCTTTAGCTATCTTTTTTGCTAGCATGCTGTACATTTTACCAACGGTACTCATTGTTAACGTCCACATACCCCCTCGGGGTCTCTCTTTTGACAACGTGGAGAAACGTTTCCGGACGGAAACGACTATATCGCTCACAGGATCGACAGATGACCAAACGGATAAACAAAGACATTGACCGGCTGATGGGACAAAACCTCAAGAGAATGCGTCAGGAGCGGGGATGGTCGCAGGGAGAGCTGTCGGAGGCGACCGGCACGGACCGGCGCTATGTATCGGCCATGGAAAACGGCCGCGGCATCGGCAAGAACCTGCTCGACCGGCTCTGCAAGGTGTTTGAGGTCGACGAAGAGGCGTTCACCCAGCAGGTGGATCAGGCACGTTCGCAGGCGGTCGACAGCCTCCCCCGGGTGACGCGCATGATCCTGGAAGAACTGGAAACCATGCCGGAATACGAACAGCTGCGCTTCTTGGCAGAGATCGTCGAAAAACGGATCAAGAGCCTGGAACGACAGATCAGCGAGCACCAGTGATGACAGCCCTCCAGCATTTCGTCACCGCATGAATCGTAACCGTTCCGGAAGATACCACCGGGCGGCGCGGCAGACGGCGGATGAACGAACCGGAAGCATTGCCCGGTTGCCGGCGGAAAATCCCCACCCGGTCCTGCGCGTGACCGGCAACGGCATGCTTCTCTACGCCAACCGGGCCGCCGACGAGCTACTCGACCATTGGCGCTGCCGCGTCGGCGGGCCAGTGCCCGCTGCCGTGCAGCACGAACTGGCCCCGGCCATGGAGAGCGGCGAGCGCCGCAACCTCGAGGTCCCACTCGGAGAGCGTATCCTCCTGGCCGTGCTCGCTCCGTTCCCGGAAAAAGAGTACGTCAATCTGTACTTCGTCGACATCACCGAACGGAAGCAGTTAGAGGACGAGCTCCGTCGCCTCCTTGACCAGCTCGATACGCTGGTCCATGAACGAACGGCCGAGATCGCGAACAAGAACGCCCGGCTCATCGTCGAGATCGACGAACGCAAACGGGCGGAGGGGACTCTCCAGAGCTACGCCAGACGGCTGATCGAGTTGGAGGAGGACCTGCGGAGAAAACTCGCGGCAGAACTCCACGACGAGTTAGGTCGGGACCTGACCGCCCTGGGGCTCAATTTCACCATCCTCAGCAACTCCCTCTCCCCTGAATCCAGAGAAAATCTCGGCGAGCGGGTGGACGACACTGCCGGCCTGATCGAGGAAATGGGTCGCAACCTCAGACGGCTGATGTTCATGCTCAGGCCGCCGGTGTTGGACGATTACGGGCTTGCCGCAGCCCTGCGTTGGCATATCGACCTGTTCGGGAAACGGACCGGCATCCGGGTCGATTTTCGGGCAGAAGACGGGCTGCCCAGGTTTTCGGAGCCGATCGAGATGGCCCTGTATCGCATCGCCCACGAGGCGCTGACCAACGTCTCGAAGTACTCGGAAGCAACGCGCGTGACGGTCAGGCTGGCTGGCGGCAACGGGAGGCTGGAGCTCACCGTCAGCGACAACGGCAAGGGGTTCGACACCCGGACGGTGTCCCGGTTGCATCCCGGTGCCGGCTGGGGACTGACGATCATGCGTGAACGGGCGGAAGCGGTGGGCGCACGTTTTCAGCTGCATTCGGAACCGGGCAGGGGCACGGTGATTACCGTAGAGCTGAAGGAGGCATCCTAGATGGCCGTCAGAATCGTGATTGTCGATGACCATGCCATGGTGCGGGACGGCCTGAAGCTGATCCTGGAGGCGGAGGACGACCTGACCGTAGTCGGCATGGCCGCTGACGGCCGCGACGCCATCACCCGGGCGGAAACGCTCCGGCCGGACGTCATCATCATGGATATCGCCATGCCGCAGATGAACGGGATCGAGGCCACCGGCATCATCCGCACGTCCTTGCCCGAAACAAGGGTCATCATCCTCTCCATGTATCAGACCCGCGAACATATCCACCGGGCGATGCAGGCAGGGGCACAGGGATACATCCTCAAGGAGTCGGCCGGCACCGAGGTCGTGAAGGCGGTCCGGGCGGTCATGAAGGGGCACCGTTTTTTCGGCAACGGGCTTGAGCCGTCCAGTGACGACCCGTCCCGACAAAGTCCCCTCGACAGACTGAGCCGCCGGGAACGGGAGGTTCTGCAGCTCGTTGTCGAAGGAAGGACGAGCGCCGAGATCGCGGAAACCCTCTCCCTCTCCCCCAAGAGTGTCGAAACCTACCGCAGCCGGCTGATGTTGAAGCTTGGCATCGCCAACATCCCCAACCTGGTGAAATTCGCACTGCTGCACGGGATTACGCCTGCCAATTAAGAGTAATTTTTTCCAACGATCAAGCTTTCCCGACAGACCTGGACTCCCCTCCTAGTCTACTATCCCGCGACAACCTATTCTGCTTGCCGTATCAGACACCCTGAACTCCCTTGCCAACACAGAGGGTAGACTTACATGACCGGACAGGACCAGCAAAGGATTCTCCGCGTCGCAACGGCCCTGCTCCTTCCGTTTGCGGCCTGCGCCGTGCAGTGGTTTTTCTGGCAGACCATCAAACCGTTCGTCTGGTTCCTCTTTTTCCCCACCGTATTCTTCAGTTCCCAGCTCGGCGGCATGGCCGGCGGCATCGCGTCAACGGCCATATCGTCCGTGCTGGTCTGGTATTTCTTCCTCCCCCCGCAGCTCTCATTCAGGCTCGAAAATTCCGACAACGTCTATTCGGTTGCGGTCTTCATGGCCATGGGATTTCTCTTCAGCCTTACCCACGAGCGCTTGAAAAGGGCCAACCGCCTGGCAACGGAGGCCCTGGAACGCAAGCGCGCCGAGCACCAACTGCGGCGCCTGGCAGAGGTGGTTGCACGCATTGCGGCCGTGCATGATCTGCCCGGTCTCATGGCCATCGTACGTCGCGCCGCCCGAGAGCTGACCGGTGCCGACGGTGCCACCCTGGTGCTGCGGGACGGCGACCAGTGCCACTATGCCGATGAGGACGCCATCGGTCCGCTCTGGAAGGGGCAGCGGTTCCCACTGACCGCCTGCATATCCGGCTGGGCCATGCTCCACGCCGAGCCGGTGGCCATCGAGGACATCTACGCCGATCAACGGATCCCCCACGCTGCCTATCGTCCCACCTTCATCAAGAGCCTCACCATGGTGCCGATCAACCGGGAAGCCCCGGTGGGCGCCATCGGCTGCTACTGGCAGGGCCGGCACCGGGCAACGGCAGAGGAACTGGGGTTGCAACAGGCGTTGGCCGACGCCATGGCGGTCGGCCTGGCCAACCTGGACCTGATCGGCCAGCTGGAAACGGCACGCCAGGAGGCGGAACTGGCCGCCAGCGAGATCGGCCTCCTCAATGCCAGCCTGGAACGACGGGTGGAGGAGCGGACCGCTGAGCTGACCGCCGCCAACCGGGAGCTCGACGCCTTCGCCTACGCCGTCACCCACGACCTGCGCGCACCGCTGCGGGCGCTGAGCGGATTTTCCCGGGCACTGGAGGAGGACTACGGTAGCCAGCTCACCGGCGAGGCACAGGAATTCCTGGACGAAATCGGCTCGGCCAGCCGGAAGATGGGGGAGCTGATCGACGGGATACTGGCCCTCTCCCGCAGCACACGCGGCGGACTGCAGCGCGAGACAATAGACCTGTCCGCAATGGCCGAACGTATCCGGGAGGAACTCGTGCAGGCCGATCCGGCGCGCCGGGTTAACTGGCAGATCGATGCCGGCCTCCTGGCCCATGGTGACGCCAGGATGCTGGAGGTGGCGCTCAGAAACCTCCTCGGTAATGCCTGGAAATATTCCGCCGCAGCAGCGGAACCGGTGATCCGGGTCTATGCCGAAGAGCGGGAGGGAGGGCGCCGGTTCTGCATCGCCGACAACGGGGCCGGCTTCGACATGGCACATGCAGACAAGCTCTTCATGCCATTCCAGCGGTTGCACCGCCAGGACGAGTTCCCCGGCATCGGCATCGGCCTGGCCACGGTACAACGGATCATCCAGCGCCACGGGGGGGAGCTCGATGCCGCCGCCGTGGCGGGACGGGGCGCCACATTCCGCTTCACGCTGCCGGAAGGAAGCGCACGAAAGGAGGTAACCGCATGAGTTCCGGAACCATCCTGCTGGTGGAGGACAATGTCCAGGACGAGAAACTGATCCTGCGCGCCCTCAGGAAGATCAACCTGGCCAACGAGGTGGACGTGGTACGCGATGGGCAGCAGGCGCTCGACTACCTGTTCAGGGAGGGGGAGTTCTCGGCGCGTCAGGGGATTGAGCTGCCGACCGTTGTGATGCTCGATATCGGCCTCCCCCGTCTTTCCGGCCTGGAGGTGCTCTCCCGCCTGCGTGCCGACCAGCGCACCCGCCTCCTGCCGGTCGTGATCCTCACCTCCTCCGACGAAGAGCGGGACCGGATAAGGAGTTACGCCAGCGGAGCCAACAGCTTCGTGCGCAAGCCGCTGGATTTCGCAGAATTCGCCGAGACGGTGGCGCGTCTGGGGGTCTACTGGCTGGCTACCAACGAGCCACCGCAGGGATACAGGTAACCCATGGGCGAACCGCTGCGCATTCTGGTCATCGAAGACAATCATGCCGATTTCCGGCTGATCGAGCGCCACCTGAGACAGCAGGACCTGAACGCCCGCTGCACACGGGTGGACGGCATCGAGGCGCTGGATCGCGCCATCACCGAGGAGAAGTGGGACCTCATCCTGTCCGACTACAGCGTCCCGAGACTCAACTTCCTGGACAGTTTCGCCCTCATTCAGTCCCGTGTTCCCGAACTGCCGGTGATTCTGATCTCGGGCAGCGTCGGCGAGGAGAAGGCGGCGGACCTGCTCAAGATGGGGGTGTGGGACTTTGTCCTCAAGGAGAGCCTGACCCGGCTGGTGCCCGCCATTGAGCGAAGTCTGCGCGACGCGGCCGAGAGGCTTGCCCGCAAGAGGGCAGAGGAGTCCCTGCGCAAAAGCGAGGAGCGCTTCAATCTGGCCATGCGCGGCACCAATGACGGTTTGTGGGACTGGAACCTGAAAACCGGTGAACTGTTCTACTCGCCCCGCTGGAAAGCCATCCTGGGGTATGCCGATGACGAACTGGAGAACCGCTACGACAGCTGGGAACGCCTGCTGCACCCGGAAGATCTGGCACCCACCCTGGCAAGGCTGCATGACTTTCTGGAGGGACGCGCCCCCAAGTATGAAGTCGAGTTCCGGATGTTGCACAAGGCTGGCCACTACGTCGACATCCTGTCGCGGGGCTTCCTCCTCTATGGTGACCAGGGCGAAGCGGTGCGCGTGGTGGGCACCCATGTGGACATCACCGAACGCAAGCGGACCTTCGTGGCGATCCGGGAAAGCGAAAATCGTTATCGCTCCCTGTTCGACAACATGCTCGAAGGGTTTGCCTCATGCCGGATGATCCGTGACCAGGCCGGTCTTCCGCTGGATTTCGTCTATCTCGATGTCAACAAGGCCTTCGAAGGGTTGACCGGCCTCGGGGATGTGGTGGGGAAGCGGGTCTCGGAGGTAATTCCCGGCATTCGTGACTCCAACCCGGACCTGCTTGAACGCTATGACCGGGTCGCTCAGACCGGACAGCCCGACTGCTTCGAGACCTTTGTCCCACCGCTGGGAATCTGGTTTTCCATCTCGGTCTACAGCACGGAGCAGGGTTGCTTCATCGCGGTCTTCGACAACATCACGGCCCGCAAGAACGCCGAAGCAGCGCAGAAGAACACCATCGATCTGCTGAGGATCTGCAACGGGGCACGCAGTTCGCGCGAATTGATGGGCGATCTGGTCGCCTACCTTCAACGGCTTTCCGGTTGCGAAGCGGTCGGGGTCCGGCTGCGCGAGGGAGACGACTTTCCCTACTTCGAAACACGGGGGTTCACGGAGGACTTCGTGCTGGTCGAGAACAGTCTCTGTGCCTTCGACCAGGCAGGAGAGATGATGCGTGACAGTGCCGGCCACCCCGCCCTCGACTGCATGTGCGGCAACGTCCTCTCCGGGCGTATCGACCCCGCCAAACCCTTTTTCACCGAACGGGGCAGCTTCTGGTCAAGCTGCACGTCGGAGCTGCTGGCAAGCACAGCGGAGAGTGACCGGCTGGCAAAGACACGCAACCGCTGCAACGGCGAGGGATACGAGTCGGTGGCCCTGATCCCGCTTTGTCTGCAAGGCGAAACGTTCGGCCTGTTCCAGTTCAATGACCGGCGCAAGGGGCTCTTCAGTGCCGAAAAGATCGCCCTGCTCGAAGACCTCGTGGCCTATGTGACGATCGCGCTGGCCAAGCTGCAGATCGATGAAAAATTTATCGAGAGCAATGAACGGTTCAGGATGATCTTCGAACACAGCATCGATGCCATCATGCTGACCAGGACAGATGGCAGCATTCTTGCCGCAAATCCCGAGTCGTGCCGTATCTTCGCCATGAGCGAGGAAGAACTGTGTCGTGCGGGCCGGGCCGGCCTGGTGGACATGACGGACCCCAGGGCCACCAAACTGCTTGAGGAACGGAATCTGACCGGCCGGTGCCGAGGTGAGATCACGATGATACGCGGGGACGGCAGCCGGTTTCCTGCGGAGATTTCATCGGCAGTATTCTCCGATAAGGAAGGCATCCAGAAGACGAGTCTCGTTATCCGTGACGTGACCGAGCGCCGGAACCTGGAACATCAACTCCGCCAGTCGCAGAAGATGGAGGCGGTCGGCACCCTGGCAGGGGGCATCGCTCACGACTTCAACAACATCCTCACCGCCATCATCGGCTACAGTACCCTCCTGCAGATGGAAATGGAGGGAGCCGGCAAGGTCCAGGAGTATGCCGACAACCTGCTGGCGCTGTCGGAACGGGCATCCAGCCTCACCAAAGGTCTCCTGGCCTTCAGCAGGAAGCAGCTCATGACGCCCGGCATGGTCAGCCTCAACGAGATCGTGACCTCGTTCACCAGACTGATCGGCCGGTTGATCGGTGAAAACATTACCGTGGAAACGCGCCTGTCGACTTCCGGGATGACGATCCTGGCCGACTACGGACAGATCGAGCAGGTGCTGATGAATCTGGCGACCAATGCCCGTGATGCCATGCCCGGCGGTGGCAGGCTGCTTATCGAAACGGACCGGGTCAATCTGGAGCCTGACGATCAGCGCCTCGCGGAAGCCGGCGAGCCCGGTCCGTATGCGCTGCTCTCGGTGTCCGATACCGGCAGCGGCATGGATGAGGAGACCAGGGCACGGATCTTCGAACCGTTCTTCACCACCAAGGATACGGGCAAGGGGACCGGTCTCGGGCTCTCGATCATCTACGGCATCGTCAGTCAGCACCGGGGATTCGTCTCGGTCTCCAGCCTTCCGGGATGCGGCACCACCGTCAACGTGTATCTCCCCTCCGTCGAGCCGGCCGATCAGGCGGTTAGGACCGAGAGCCCGGCTCCGGTAGCGGGCGGGTCAGAAACGATCCTGATTGCCGAGGATGATCCCGCCAGTCGAACGATCATCAAACAGGTCCTCCAGCAGTTCGGCTACCGCGTAGTAGAAGCGGCCGACGGCGAGGAGGCAGTGGCCATCTTCCGCGGGAGCAACGATGCCATCCCGCTGGTCATCCTGGACGTGGTCATGCCGCGGAAGAACGGGAAGGAGGCATTCGACGCCATCGTGAAGATCAATCCCGACGTCAGTGCCCTGTTCATCAGCGGTTATGCCGCCGATTTCCACGTCCAGGGGGGATTGTTGCCCGAAGGGATGTTGTTCTTGCCAAAGCCGGTCTCGCCCAGAGATCTCCTGAGAAGCATCAGACAGCTTCTGGACGGGCAGGCAGCGGCCGACAGGGGCCGCAGGGGGTAACCATGCCGGAAACACTAGATGCACAACGCCACAGCTTCCGGGTGATGGTCGTGGATGATGAACTCCATGTACGCAACACCATAACGCTGCTCCTGGAGAAGCACGGATGTCGGGTTGAATCATTCGGCAGCGGCAGCGAGGTACTGGAGTCGTTCCGCCAGGGGGCTAGCGATCTCGTCCTTACCGACGTGAAGATGCCGGGCATGGACGGGGTCGAATTCCTCGGCCGTATCCGAGCCCTCGACCCGGATCTGCCGGTGATCCTCATGACCGCCTATGCCGATCTGGATATGACCGTCAACGCCCTCAAAATGGGGGCCTACGATTTCATCATCAAACCGTTCGACCCTGAGTATCTGCTGGCTGCCGTCGACAAGGGGCTCAAGTACCGCTACCTCTGTCAGCTCGAGAGAGACCATACGGCCCGTCTCGAAAAGTCCGTTGCCGAAAAGACGAAGGAGTTGCAGGAGCTCCATGCCCAGTTCATTCACTCGGAGAAGATGGCGGCCATCGGGCTCCTCTCCGCCGGCATCGCCCACGAGATCAGCAACCCGGTTTCCTTCATCGCCAGCAATCTGGGGAGCATGGGCAAATATGTCGGCCGAATGACCGATTTTGTTGCCTGGCAGACGAGCCTGATCGAGGCTGGCTGCAGCCCGGACATTCTGGAGGAACATGAGCGGTACAAGCGTGCCAACAAGATAGACTATGTCATCAAAGAGATGCGCTTGATGGTCGAGGAATTGATGGAAGGTGTTGATCGGATCAAGAAGATCGTCGGCAGCCTGAAGAGCTTTGCGCGAAAAGACGACAACGTGCTTGTTGAGGCCAATCTGAACGATCTGGTGGAGAGTACCCTGACCATCGTCTGGAACGAAATAAAATATGTGGCCACGGTGACCAGGGAACTGGGTGATATCCCCCCCATCAACTGCTTTCCGTCCCAGTTGAACCAGGTCATAGTGAACCTGCTGATCAATGCCGCTCAGGCCTTGGAGCAGCAGGGGGAGATAACCATCCGGACCTGGCACGCCGGGGAGAGCGTTTTTCTCTCCGTTGCGGATACGGGGCAGGGTATCCCGACAAACTACCTTAACCGGATCTTCGAGCCGATGTTCACGACCAAGGAACCGGGGAAGGGCACGGGGCTGGGACTCAGCATCGTTCGCGACATCGTCCGCACCCATAACGGCGAGATCACTGTCGCCAGCGAACCGGGCAGAGGCACCACCTTCACGGTCAGGCTGCCGCTCCCGGCCTGATCCGCACCGCTGCCTGCATCATCTCAAACCCGCCGTGCACAGCTGCGGTTGCCTGCCGGGCCGTCTTCTGCTACCATGCCTCATCCACGACACAAGGAGGGACCCGCCCCATGAAGAGTGCACGCATTCCGGCCTCCGGCCAGGAATACCCCATCGGCAAGATCCTCTGCATCGGCCGCAACTACGTCGACCATATCCATGAACTGGGCAACGAATTGCCGACAGCTCCGGTGATCTTCATGAAGCCTTCCTCGTCGGTCATCGGCGAAGGGGAGCGGATCGTGATTCCTTCCTACTCCAGCGACTGCCACCACGAGGCTGAGCTGGCGGTTTTGATCGGCAAACTCTGCAAGACCGTGGCGCAGCCCGACGCACTGGCCTGCGTTGCCGGCTACGGGGTAGCCATCGACCTGACCCTGCGGGACGTGCAGGCAGAGCAGAAGAAAAAGGGGCTCCCGTGGGAGATCGCCAAAGGGTTCGACACCGCCTGCCCCCTATCATCTTTTGTACCGGCAACCGCGGTCAGCGACCCCCAGAACCTCACCATCCGCCTCAGCGTGAACGACGGACTGCGCCAGAACGGCCACACCGGGCTGATGATCCACACCGTGACCGCCATCATCAGCCATCTCTCCACCATCTTCACCCTGGAACCGGGAGACGTCATCCTGACCGGCACCCCTGCCGGCGTGGGACCGATCGTTTCCGGCGACCGGCTGTTCGCCGAGATCCCCGGCGTCGCCTCGCTGCGGGCAGAAGTCCAATAATTCATATATTAATATACTTGACTTTATTCCCCCTTGAAGGGTAGAATCGATCAACGACTCTTCAAGGGGGAAGCCGATGGAACCGAACAAGACGTGCGCGGCATGCCTGGGACTGATGGTCCTGCTGCCCGGCTGAGGGGGCCTCTTCTGGCGGTGCCAGAAGTGTGGCAGTAGGGTTTCGTACAAGACCGGAGACATGCAGGAGCTGCAGGATGCGGCCAGCTGCAGCTGCGGTGATTGACACAGGAAAGGGGGCGAAGGCCCCCTTTCTTTTTGCTCAATAATGCCCTACCCCGTGTGCGGACATCTCATCCAGGCAACCGGGGATCGCCTCAACCTCTGCAATGACCTCGTCAACCGGCTTCAGCCGAAAGCGTTTTATATCGTATATGCCGCATAGGTACGGCTGCTTGATGACGAATGATCCGGCCGGTGGCTGCGCTGGGTGGCCTGAAGAGCGGCGGGCATTGCGAACCTCGCTGAGACAATCGTTGTGTGCAGGGTTATACTATTAATAAAAGGGTTCGGTTCAATGTCCGTGACGTGAGGGGAGGTAGGAATGAAAACGCTACGATGGGGGTTCCTGTTTATTGTGCTGGTGCTGCCGCAACTGAGCGGCTGCATGGCCCATCAGCAACCGGGCAGCACGGCCGGCGCGGCCATGGGCGGGATTGCCGGCGTCATTCTCGATCAGCGCAATCCATGGCGGGGGGGAATCATTGGTGCGACACTCGGTGCCATTGCAGGTGCCACCATCGCCGACATATCCCACCAGGCTGCGCGTGAGGCAGCCTACGCCCAGAGGCCGGTGGAGTACCGGACGGATAACCGCCGGGCGTACTACCATGCGGAGCCGCTCGGCTACGACCAGGATAGGCACTGTCGGAAGGTGAGGGAAAAGGTCTACGTGGACGGGCGGCTCTATAAGAAACGGACCATCGTCATCTGTGACCAGGGGCGGTACGAACGGCCGAACTACCGGTACGAGCGGCGCTACGACCGCTACGAGAGGGAGGACGATGACTGATCCCGGACCTGCCGCCAACACGGGATAAAAAAGGGGCAGCCTGTGCCGGCCGCCCCGTAGTGCGTCATCTTCGGTGTCAAGCCGCGTGGGCTTCCACCACTATCGGCGACAGGAAGCTTCGCATCTTCTTGAGCGCCCCCTCTTCGATCTGCCGCACCCGTTCCCGCGAGATGGCAAAATGATCGGCAATCTCCTGCAGCGTCAGCGGGTCTTCGGCAGTCACACGGTGCTCGATGACATACCGCTCCTTCTCGTTGAGGCACCCGAGGGCCTGGGCTATTTCGCGCTGCAGCCGGGTCGACTCCTGGTGCTCGGCAAGGAGTTCCTCCTGACTCAACCGCTCGTCGGCAATGCTCTCAAGCAGGGTAGCACCGTCGCGCCCCTCAATGGCGGCGTCCAACGAATACTCGCCGTGCATCCGCTGCTCCATCTCCACTACTTCAGACTCCTTCACCTCCAGGGTAAGCGCGGTCTCGTGAAGGTCGTCGCTGCCGAGCGCATTCTTGATGGCATTCTTGGCCTGGTTGAGCTTGAAGAAGAGTTTTTTCTGGGCCTGGGTCGTGCCGATCTTGAGCAAGCTCCAGGTGGAGACGATGAAGTTCTGGATATAGGCCTTGATCCACCAGACAGCATAGGAAATGAGCCTGATCCCCCGATAGGGGTTGAACTTGCGGACCGCCATCATCAGGCCGATATTCCCTTCCTGGATCAGGTCAAGCATCTTCAGACCATAGGCACGGTACTCGGACGCCACCTTGACTACAAAGCGAAGATTGGCGGTGATCAGGCGATGGGCGGATTCAAGGTCCTTCTCCTCGTAGAACTTGATGGCCAGTAGCCGCTCCTCGTCAGCCGTCAGGATCGGGAACTTGCGAATCTCCGCAAGATACATGGTGAGACTGTCTGCAACAACCGGGAGTGTCATGGTCATAGGCGATACCTCAACCAATAAATTTAGCACTCACCTCTAGTGAGTGCTAAAACTATAACAATGATTTTCCAAGATTTCAAGGGGATGAATTATTTCTTCTCATACATGAGGATGGTCATATCGGCACGCTTGGGGGCATACGCAAAGGTGATCTTGGTGGTAGCGTCCTCCCAGCGATATGAGACCATGTGGGGAGCACTGGAGTTGTCGAGCGCCCCTGCGCCATAGGACTTCTTATGCTTTTGGAGGAGGTTCTCGATCCCGGCCTTTTTCACATAGTTGGGATTGAAGGTGACAGACACCGCGGTCAGGCGGTTGTCCCGGAAGGCGAAGGTGCGCTGCTTCATCTCCTTGTTGGGAGCTGTCTGCTTATACAGCAGCTGGTTGCCCAACTTCGCCATTTCACCCTTTGGATAGTTCTTCATGATCGCATGCAGATCAGTCCCCCATTGGTCCCGGCATAACCTGCAAACAGACCGGCAGCCATTGCCGTCGAAAGCATGCTGAACAGAGTGGCAATGATCATGAACCCTGCTGATTTCTTCATGGAAAAAGAGCCCTTTCTTTTTATAAAATAGACTGTTATGACCATACAGGCGGAGGGGTTGAAAAGTCAAGATTTACCACTCGAGCATCCCGTGAAAAACCTTGCCCGTAGCCGTCCGATGTGATAAACCGGGGATATTTAAGGCTCAGATATTAACCTGATGGAGGGTATGCCGATGGACATCCGAATTCTCCCCCTTCCCGCGGATAAAATGAAAAGCAAATGTGCTGATGAGAGCCAGCTTGGTTTTGGCAAACTTTTCACCGACCGGATGTTCATTGCCGAGTGGAAGGCCGGCCAGGGTTGGGTTGACGCCCGCATCGAACCATACGCGCCGTTTGTCCTTGATCCGGCCTGCCTGGTGCTCCATTACGCCCAGGAAATTTTCGAGGGGCTCAAGGCATACAAATGGGCCGATGGAACCATAGCCCTGTTCCGGCCCGAGATGAACGCCCGCCGCTTTAACCTCTCGGCTGACCGGCTGTGCATGCCGGACGTCCCGGAAGAGCTGTTCCTGAAGGGAACCGAGGAGTTGGTGCGGCTCGAAAAGGACTGGATACCTACTTCTCCCGGCACCTCCCTCTACATCAGGCCGACCATGATTGCCGTGGAGCCGGTCCTGGGGGTCAAGCCATCAGACCATTACTACTTCTACATCATCCTGTCCCCGGTGGGCGCCTATTACGCAGCCGGGTTCAACCCGATCAAGATCATGGTGGAAGACAAGTATGTTCGGGCCGTCCCCGGTGGGACAGGCGAGGCGAAGACCGGCGGCAACTATGCCAGTTCGTTGAAGGCGGGACTGGAAGCAAAGAAAAAAGGATACGATCAGGTACTCTGGCTGGACGGCATGGAACGCCGCTACATCGAGGAAGTTGGCGCGATGAACATGCTGTTCTCATACGGAGACAAGGTGGTCACCGCCCCCCTCGAAGGCTCCATCCTGCATGGCGTTACCCGTGACTCGGTCATCAAGCTGGCTGACATGCTCGGCTTCACGGTCGAGGAGCGGAAGATAGACATCGACACGCTGATGGCCGATATCCGCAGCGGTGCGGTCAAGGAGGCGTTCGGCAGTGGCACCGCCGCAGTCATCACCCCGGTCGGCGCCCTCTGTTACAAGGACGAATGTCTGACCATCGGCACCGGCGGGGTCGGAACGCTTACGCAAAAGCTTTACGACACCCTTACCGGCATCCAGTACGGCAAGATCGAAGACCGTTTCGGCTGGCTCCGCAAACTCAACTAAAACTGTCTGATAGGCATAGCAGGCGGACGACCATGAAGCACCCAAAGGAACAGCCCAATCGACTCTGCATTTCGTGTCGTCGGGTCTGCAAGCAACCGGCCCAGGCAGTCATTGCCTCCTGCCCCCGCTACTACCCGCGACCCAAGATCAAAGGAAACGCGTGGAAGCAGCAGGAACTCCCGTTTACCATCACCGCCAACAAACCCTGATACCAAAAAGAGGCGCTGCCTGAGCAGCGCCTCTTTTTGGTAATCCCGTTGTCGAAACAATCTCAATTCCCTCTCTCCCACTTCCCTTTGTGCGGCGTTGCATCCCGTTTTCCAGCACCTGCCAGGAACGGATTGTATGCAGCCTGTGCCACATAGGTCTTCTTGACGGGCCGCAGCTCCGGCACCGAGATCAATTCGTCCTGAATCGACTCCTTCTGCTGGGCCGCAGTTTCCAGACTTATCGCTTCGGCCCGAAGTTCCCGTAGTGTTGCACTCTTTATCACCTGCAGTTCGCTGCAACCGGTCAGGGTAACGAGGCCGAGGACCAGGATGAGAATCATGTACCGTTTCATACCACACCTCCAAAATGAACTAGTGTGCCTATTACCAGGAACGTGCCAACACGCATCAATCAAAACTAGCTGTAATTGCTAAACAAATTACAGAGACGGTTCTACGTTCCTGTGCAGTCTGTGCACAGAGGCCAGTTCTCAGACATTACGTTTCACCTAACCCCCATTAAACAAACTTATTTGCCGGCTGTTCAGTCTCGAAACAGAAAGATCAGCACCTCCTTGACAGGAACCCTGGTGGCTCCTATGTTTGATGTAGATTGAGGAAGACCAGGGAGCAGACCATGATCAGACCGGAAAAGATGACGGTAAAGACCCAGGAAGCGTTGGCAGCGGCACATGAACTGGCTAACAAGCAGGCAAACGGGGCCATTGAGGCTGAACACCTGCTCTTGGCACTTATCGACCAGGAAGGCGGCCTGGTTCCGGCTCTCCTGCAGAAAATCGGCGTTACGCCGTCCACTGTCCGCAATGCGGTTGAATCGGCCATCAAGCGGCTTCCCCAGAGCAGCGGGACAACGGCGCAGGTCTACATTTCCGCGGCGCTCAACCGGGCACTGGCGGCGGCACAGAAGGAAGCCGACGCCATGAAGGACAGCTTTGTCTCGACCGAACACCTGCTCCTGGCCCTGTCCGAGGAAAAGGGAAGCGAGGCCGGGCGCATCCTGGCTGAACACGGGGTGACCCGGCCGGCCATCCTTTCGGCACTCAAGGAGGTGCGCGGCGACGAACCGGTAACCGATCAGCAGCCCGAGGACAAGTACCAGGCGTTGACCAAATATGCCCGCAACCTGACCGATCTTGCCCGCAAGGGGAAGCTTGACCCGGTCATAGGCCGGGATGATGAAATCCGCCGGGTCATCCAGGTGCTGTCGCGGCGGACCAAAAACAATCCGGTGCTGATCGGCGAACCCGGCGTCGGAAAGACGGCCATCGTTGAAGGACTCGCTCAGCGGATCATAGCCGGTGATGTCCCGGAACCGCTCAAGAACAAGCGACTACTGGCACTCGACATGGGAGCACTGATTGCCGGGGCGAAATACCGCGGTGAATTCGAGGACCGATTGAAGGCGGTCATAAAGGAAGTGGAAAAATCGGAAGGGAACATCATCCTCTTCATCGACGAACTCCACACCCTGGTCGGCGCAGGGGCAGCCGAGGGGGCCATGGACGCCTCCAATATGCTGAAGCCGGCTCTGGCACGCGGCGAACTCCACTGTATCGGGGCCACGACGTTAAACGAGTACCGCAAGTACATCGAAAAGGATGCCGCGCTGGAGCGGCGCTTCCAGCAAGTCTACACCGGCGAACCGTCAGTGGAGGACACAATCGCCATTCTGCGTGGATTGAAGGAAAAGTATGAAAACTACCACGGCATCCGGATCAAGGACAGTGCCATCATCGCCGCGGCCACACTCTCCGACCGCTACATCACCGACCGCTTCCTCCCTGACAAGGCCATCGATCTGATCGATGAGGCGGCCTCGCGACTGCGCATCGAGATCGACTCCATGCCAACCGAAATTGATGAAGTGGAGAGAAAGATCATTCAGCTGGAAATCGAAAGACAGGCCCTGCTCCGCGAACAGGACCCTCACGCCCGGGAACGATTGAAGAAACTGTCCGACGAACTTGAGCTGCTGAAGGCCCAGTCGGCAGAACTCAAGACCCACTGGCTGCAGGAGAAGGAGATTCACGGGAGAATCAGCGAGCTGAAGAAACAGCTGGAAGAGACGAAGGACGAAGCCAAGAAGACCGAACGGGAAGGGAATCTTGCCAGGACCGCGGAGCTTCGTTACGGCGACATCCCGGCTATTGAAAAGAAAATAGCCGAGTGTAAGGAAGAACTGGAAGAACGACAGCAATCGGGCAGGATGCTGCCTGAAGAGGTCGACGGCGACATGGTGGCCGATATCGTGGCCAAGTGGACCGGCGTGCCGGTCAACCGGATGTTGGAGACCGAGGCGGAGAAACTGGTAAAAATGGAAGAGCGGCTGCAGAGTCGGGTCGTCGGCCAGGACGAGGCCCTGTTGCTGGTTGCCAATGCCGTCCGGCGGGGTCGGGCAGGGCTTTCCGACCCGAACCGACCGGTCGGCTCGTTCATCTTCCTCGGCCCGACCGGTGTCGGCAAGACCGAAACCGCCAAGGCACTGGCCCAGTTCCTCTTTGACTACGACCAGGCCATTATCCGGATCGACATGAGCGAATACCAGGAGAAACATACGGTTGCCCGTCTCCTGGGCGCGCCTCCCGGCTATGTGGGGTATGAGGAAGGGGGCCAGCTTACCGAGGCGGTCCGCCGCCGGCCGTACTCCATCGTCCTCTTTGACGAGATCGAGAAGGCGCACCCGGAAGTGTTCAACGTCCTCCTCCAGGTCCTCGACGACGGCCGCCTGACCGACGGCCAGGGACGAACGGTCGATTTCCGGAACACGGTCATCATCATGACCAGCAACCTGGGGTCCCAGTGGATACAGCAATTCGGCGCCAGCGACTACGGCCGTATGAAGTCAATGGTATCAGAAACGCTGAAGGAGCATTTCAAGCCGGAGTTTCTCAACCGTATCGACGAAGTCGTGATTTTCCACGCCCTCCCCCTGGAACAGATCAAGCGGATCGTCGACATCCAACTGGCGTCCCTGGCGCAGCGGTTAGCCGAGCGTCATATCTACCTGCAGGTAACGGACAAGGCCAAGGAATACCTGGCCCGTGAGGGGTTCGACCCGCAGTACGGGGCCAGACCGCTTAAACGGAGCATCCAGCGGCACATCCAGGATCCTCTGGCCTTGATGCTCCTGGACGGCAAATTCCAGGATGACGATACGGTCAAGATCGATCTGGCCGTCGCCGGCGAGAGCCTGGTCATCATGAAGCAGTAGTCGAAGCGGTTGTAGTGTTAACGAAAAAAGGAGCCAAGCGGCTCCTTTTTTCGTTTGTTCTTCGCACGGCCGGGAAATAACTTCCCGGCCGTGTCGTTCAAACTACAGCCTGGTGTGGCAGTTCTGGCACTTGACAGTGTCCGTCCACTTGACAGTGAAGCCGTTGTGGCAGGAGAGGTTGGAGCAGCTATCCGTCGCCCCATCGAAGCCGGCCTCATTGAGGAAGGACTTGGATACGTCGTACGAACTCGTGTAGTTCTTGTACCCTCTGTTCCTGGTCCAACCCGAATGACTGGTAGCCGTGTAGTTGTCGAAACTGCCTTCACGGACCTGGGCCTTGGAAACCATCTTGATCCCGGCGAACTTCACGTTGACCTGACCGTTCACGTGGAACGAGGTGTTGCCGATCAGGCTGGCCGGATTCTTCAGGTTGCCGGTCGTGTGACAGGTGACGCAGGCCGCGTTGCTGTCGTTGGCCGAGGTCTGGACCGTGTCGTTATGGCAGATGTTGCAGTTGATGGTGGTGGAACGGTTGGCCTTGCCGTGGGCGGCGTTGACCGCATTGTTCCCGACCGGCGGTGCCTGCGCCAGCAGGCCTTGTGTGCCGTTGAAGAGGCCTTTGTAGTGAATGCCGACCACGTGCTTCGCGTGTGCAGCGGAACCAACGATCTGGCCCGATGCATTCGGCGAGTTGCCGTGGCAGCCGGCGCAGCGGTCGCCGGCGAAGCTGCCGCCCCAGGCCGGGGTTGTGGCATAGACCTTGGTAGTGGTGTAGCCGTTACTGTGACAGTAGACGTTGAGGCACTGCTTGGAACCGTTGTACGAGGCAGCGCCGTTATTCGCCTTCAGGCTGCCGCTGCCGGCGGTGGTGGTCAGGTCGACGTCGACCGAGCCGTTGATGTGCAGGGCAACGTTGACCGGGTGACAGTTGGCGCAACCGAACTTGTAGGTGGTGCCGCTCGAGGCGTTGGCCGAGTATCTGTCGTAGACCAGCGTCGAAGCCCGGTCGTCAAGCAGGGTGGAGACGTGGATGCTATGTCCTGCGGACAGTGTGGCGTGGCACCCCTTGCAGTTAAGGGTGCTGCCCCACAACACGGGTGCAGGAGTGAACGCGCCACTGCTGTGGCAGCTGATGTTGGAGCAGGTGCCGGTGTAGCTGCCGGCGGCGTGCTTGGCCGTCACCGGGTATCCGCCAACGGTTATGTCGATGTCGCCGTCGTTGTGGCTGGCAGTCGGCATGGTGGTTGCTGTCGTGCCGGCAGCGTGGCAGGAGGTACATACTTGACCGGCGTGTGCGGTATGGCTGCCGGTATTCGGTCCATTGACGCCGATAGCGACAGTGTGGCAGGCGGAGCAATTTGCATCAGCGCCCCAGGCAGGTGTCGCCACACTGCCGGTGCCGTAGACGTTGGCGTGGCAGGAGGCGGTGGAGCAGGTGGTGTAACCGCTGCCGGAGGCATGCTTGGTAACGTTGGCCGGGTAGCCGACATTGGCGACGTCGATGTTGCCGTCGGCATGACCGGTGGACGGCTCGGTGGTTGCGGTTGTGCCGGCGGCGTGGCAGGAGGTACAGAGTGAGCCGGTATGGGCGGTATGGCTGCCGGTGGCCGGGCCGGTGGCGCCGATGGCAACACTGTGGCAGGCCGAGCAGCCGTTGCCGGTTGTGCCCCAGACCGGGGTGGTGACACTGCCGGTGCCGTAGACGTTGGCGTGACAGGTCGCGGTGGAGCAGGTGCCGGTGTAGGTGCCGGAAGCATGCTTGGTCACGTTGGCCGGATAGCCGCTGGTGACGTCGATGTTGCCGTCAGCGTGGCCACTGCTCGGGACGGTTGTCTGGCTGGTGCCGGTGGCGTGACAATCGGTACAGAGCGAGCCGGCGTGGACGGTATGGCTGCCGGTGGCCGGGCCGTTGGCGCCGATGGCGACAGAGTGGCAGGCCGAGCAGCCGGCGGTTGCACCCCAGGCCGGGGTGGTGACCGTGCCGGTACCGTAGACGTTGGCGTGGCATGAGGCTGTGGAGCAGGTGGTGTAGCCACTGCCGGCAGCATGCTTGGTTACGTCGACGGGGTAGCCGACATTGGCGACATCGATGTTACCGTCGGCATGGCCACTGGTCGGTGAGGTAGTTGCGGTTGTGCCTGTGGCATGACACTGCGTACAGGCAGAGCCGGCGTGAACGGTATGGCTGCCGGTGGCCGGGCCATTGGCGCCGATGGCGACAGAGTGGCAGGCCGCGCAGCCGTTGCCGGTTGTGCCCCAGACCGGGGTGGTGGCAGATCCGGTGCCGTACACATTGGCGTGACAGGTAGCGGTGGAGCAGGTGCCGGTGTAGGTGCCGGAAGCATGCTTGGTCACGTTGGCCGGATAGCCGCTGGTCACGTCGATGTTGCCGTCAGCGTGGCCACTGCTCGGGGCGGTTGTCTGGCTGGTGCCGGTGGCGTGGCAATCGGTACAGAGCGAGCCGGCGTGGACGGTATGGCTACCGGTGGCCGGGCCGTTGGCGCCGATGGCGACGCTGTGGCAGGCCGAGCAGCCGTTGCCGGTTGTGCCCCAGACCGGGGTGGCGACACTGCCGGTGCCGTACACGTTGGCGTGACAGGTAGCGGTGGAGCAGGTGCCGGTGTAGGTGCCGGAAGCATGCTTGGTCACGTTGGCCGGATAGCCGCTGGTCACGTCGATGTTGCCGTCAGCGTGGCCACTGCTCGGGGCTGTTGTCTGGCTGGTGCCGGTGGCGTGGCAATCGGTACAGAGGGAGCCGGCGTGGACGGTATGGCTGCCGGTGACCGGGCCGTCGGCGCCGATGGCGACGCTGTGGCAGGCCGAGCAGCCGGCGGCCGTGCCCCAGGCCGGGGTCGTGGCAGATCCGGTGCCGTAAACGTTGGCGTGGCAGGAGGCGGTGGAACAGGTCTTGGCACCGGCGGCATAGCCGATGGCGCTGCTGCCATTCACGTCGATGGACTGGTTGGTGTGGCTCCCCTTGATGGTGGTGCCGGTTTCGGTCGTGGCAAAGTGGCAGCTGGCACAGTCGGCGGCGCTGCTGACATGCTTGGCGTGGCTGTTACCCGTTGTATAGCCCGGTTCGCCGAAGCTGCCGGTGCCGCCGTGGCACCCTTTACAATCCAGGTTATTGGCGACGGCGTTCCAGACGACCGACACAGCCGCTGCCCCGCCCTTGCCGTCGGTGTGGCAGTAGCTGGTGCAGGTCTTGTCCGGGTTGATCGTGCCGGCCAGGGTCCCGCCGTAGTTGATCGTCTCGTTGTTATGGTTGGCAGCGTTGCTGAACGCCGTGTCGCTGCTCATGGTCGGTGCGTGGCAATCAGCGCAGCCATAGTTGGCGCCGAGCGTCGCGATATTGCTGATGTGGGCGCCATGCTTATTGCTGGCGATCGGGTTGCTGCTGGCGGCGTTGTGCCCATGGCAGCTGGTACAGCCCATCGCCTTGAAGCCGCCTTTGTGCGGGTGGCACCCCATGCAGTCGCCGTTCGGGTGGGTCATGCTCGGCTGGGCCGTGGTGTCGTAACGGTGATAGTCGGTCTGGGTGTGGCAGGCCTCGCAGATCCGGTCGGATGTTGTTCTGGCGACGGAGTCGTTACCGAAGCTGGTAAGGTTCAGGAAGTTGATCGGCTTCACGACGTTCGGCCCGATCGAGGCCGGGATGCTCTGGACGACCCCCTTGATGTTGGTCGTGTCCATCGTGTGGCAGGTCTCGCAGGAGAACTCGCCATACTGGCCACCGGCGACCCCCCAGTTCCCCCCCCACTTCGTCGAACCGAGATTGGCACTATTGTGGAGGAGTCCCGCGCTCGGATCTACTGTCGCCTGTGAGCCCGTGACAGGGCTCCCGGTGATGCCGTCGGCGTCTGTAAAGGTAGCCCGGAAGTAGTAGGTCGTACTGGTGGAAAGGCCGCTTACCGTCGTGGTGAAGGCGCCGGCACCGCGGGTCGGAGCCGGTGCGGCGTTGGGATAACTGCCGGCCGTCGTGCCCCACTCGATCACGCAGCCGTTGTTCCCGTTCTGGTCACCGGTGAACGGTGCGGTGATGGTTATATCCGAGTTGGTCACGTTGCTGAACGTTAGTGCACCGGCTGTTGTGTCATTGATTGCCGTGGTTGCCCGGGAGCCGGTTTGAGGACTGCCGGTCAGCCCGTCGGCGTCGGTGAAGGCCGCCTCGAAGTAGTAGGTCGTGCCTGCCGAGAGGCCGTTCACCGTGGCGGTATAGGCCCCGGCACCGCGGGTCGCGCTGGCGGTATTGGGATAGCTGCCGGCGCTCGTTCCCCAACGGATGACGCAGCTGTTGTCGCTGTCCTGGTCGCCGCTGAAGGGGGCAGAAACGGTGATGCTGGAGGTGGTCACGCCGCTATAGGTGAGGGCAGTTGCGGTAGTGCCGTTGACCGGCGGGGTATAGGTAACGATGATGTTGACGACATCGATACTGAAGGTTCCGCTGGAGGTCGTATCGTTGTCCCTCACCCTGATGCCGAACGTGCCGGCATTTATGTCGGCGACCGTCCAGGTGGTGCCCCACAGATCCGACGTCGTTCCCAGGGTGTAGGTGTTTTCCGTGGTAGTCAGGGCCTGAGTCTTGGTTGTCCCCACATCGGCGGTCCCGTTCTTGGTGACGCCAACCCTGATCGTCCGGTTGGTGGCGTTGGTGCCGGATGACAGGCCTTCAACCGTGACCTGGATCCCGTTGATCGTCGACCCGGCCGGAATGTTGAATCCGTAGCTGCCGAGGGTCAGCACAGCCGCGCCGGTACCGGTATAGGTGGCGTAGGAGTTATTGCTGGTCAGGGCGTTCGTGGGGTTGGTCCACGTCCCTGATGCGCTGGTGGGAGGGGTGGCGACGGTCGTGTCCGAGAAGGACGTTCCGGGCTGATACCACCCCCCCACCATAAATACGGTGAGTGCCGCGGTAAAAAACGCAGTAAGCGCAATTTTTACCGGCAAGCTTATGCCTCTTATTTTCCGTGCGATTTTCCCCATGTGCCCGCCTCCCCGACAATCTAAATTTTACGCTCCAAAACAGATCAGTACTAACGCAGCCGCCAAACAACAGGCAAATTTTAATCAACCTAGCGAAATAGCCACATCTTTAAAAAAACAGGCCATAGCAAATGCGAATAATATCCACTAGCTACACAAAACCACCATAAAACAGCCATATAGGTCATGTCTGATTAGGCACGAAACATACCAACCCCCGAAACCTTGGTGTTAGTGCAGCGTTCACCCTCACTAGGGATTTGAAATTCCAAATTACAACCTTGATGGCTAAAGCAAATTTGCTTGCCCGGTGACGGTAAAAGGTGTATCCATTTCTTCCGCATTTTCCCCAAGGAGAAACAAAGAGATGGGCATCCTTTCCAATACCGTCAGCATCTGCCAGTTTCAGGTGGTCGGCGAACTTCCCGCCGGCGACCTGTTCGAGTTCACCTCCAATGGCCTTTCCCAGCAGGCTTTCCGTTCCATCGAGAGCACTCTCGATGAACTTTCCTGCGGCTGGGCCAATCTTGATGACCACCAACGCAGCGAATTTTCGACTCCCGCCGGTTTCTGGCGCGACAACTACCTCACGTTCACCCTGCGCCGGGACCAGAGGAAGATTCCCGCTTCACTCCTCAAGGCGTACTGTAGGGCTGCAGAAGAGGAGTATCTGGCCGAGCACCCCGGACTTCATCGGGTCCCCAAGCAAAAGCGTGAAGAGATCAAGGAAGCTGTCCGGCTGCGCCTGCTTGCCAGGACCTTGCCGATCCCGGCTACGTACGATCTGGCATGGAACACGAAGGAGCAGACCATACTGTTTGCCTCTCTCAGCCAGAGCGTGACCGACCTTTTCGAAGAGGAGTTCAAAAAGACCTTTCCCGGCTTGCGTCTTGTCCTTGTGCACCCGATGTCCCGGGCCGGCAGGCTGGTACCGGAGGAGCTGAGGCCGCAGCTTGAACAGGCGAATCGGGCCACGTCGACTGCAGTTCTCGACCAGATCCGAAGCAATCAATGGCTGGGGCATGATTTTCTCCTCTGGCTCCTCTACCGGAGCATGACCGGTGCCGGCGAATATCGCGTCAACCAACCGGGGGGAGCAGGCAACGGAGAGGCCTTTGCCGCCTATCTTGATGATCGGCTGGTCCTGATGAGCACCACCGAGGAAGGTGCCCAGAAGATGACCGTGGCTGGCCCTCAGGGACGCTTCGGCGAGGTCCATACGGCTCTGCAGAACGGCAAGAAGATCACCGAGGCGACCATTCACCTGGAGCAGGAGGAGAACTGCTGGAAGGTCACCCTGAAAGCGGAACGGTTCTACTTCGCCTCGTTCCGCTGCCCTTCGGTCCAACTCGAAAAGGACAACACCGTAGACCGGGCCAGCGAGCAGGAGGCTGTTTTTTACGAGCGGATGCATCTTCTGGAAACCGGCCTGCAGCTATTTGATTCGCTTTTTGCCGAGTTTCTGAAAAATCGTCTGGGCAGCGATTGGGCTACGGTAGAGACGGATATCCAGGCATGGCTGGCGCATAACGAGAACGGCTGATTTCGGATAGAAACTATTGGTATCTTGGCGGGGTATTTGCTTGGCCGAGCCGTTGGCGGCAAGGTCAGGACTGGGGCGATGCCGGCATTGCCACCTATTGATCAGGGCTCACTCCGCTCCGCATCAAGAGAGAGCATGACGATGTCGACGCGACGGTTCTTGGCCCGGCCATCGTCTGAACCGTTATCGGCAACCGGACGGAATTCACCGAATCCAGCGGCAGAAATCCTGGCCGGATCAAAGCTTTCGTTGTTGATCATGTAGTGAACAAGATTGGTTGCCCGGGTCGTGGAAAGCTCCCAGTTGGACTTGAATACCGCCGTTCGTATCGGCACATTGTCCGTATGTCCCTCAACCCGGAACTGGTTTTCAAAAGGGGTCAACGCTTCGACAACCCGTGCCAGGATCGGCAAGGAGCTCTGTTTGATGACAGCGCTTCCCGAATCGAAGAATCCCGCCTCCTTCAGACTCACCACTAATCCCCGTTGATTTACGGAAATCGATACCTCTTCATTGGCGCCATGCATCATCAAATAGGCCTCGAGGGCTGTCTTGATTTCCATGAAATCCTTTTCCACCGCTTTGCCACGCCCCTTACCCTCGGTCTTCACCCCGCGCATCCGTGGCGCCGGCTTGATGGCTTCCGGCCGCAGGGAAGGAATGATGCTCATGTTCATGGACTGGATGACAGCGGGCTTGGGAGCGGCGCCGGAAAGGGTTGAGACGCCGAATGATTCCCGAAGTGACGCGATCACCTCTTCCACCTTCTTTTTGTCGGTTTGTGACATGGCGTACAGCGTCACGAATACGGCAAACAAGAGGGTGATGAAGTCGGCGTAGGAAACCAGCCAGCGTTCATGATTCGGCTCTTTTTCGTGCTTCTTTTTCCTGGCCATGATCCCTGCTACTTCTTCTCCGGTCCGTGCGCGGGGAGGAACGACTTGAGCTTCTGTTCGATAAAATGGGGATTCTCGCCATTCTGGATGGCGATGAGCCCTTCAACCACCATGCTCCGGCGCAGCAGTTCATCCTTGATGCGGTGCTTCATCTTGGTCCCGAAGGGAAGACAAACGATGTTGGCCGTCATCAGGCCGTAGATGGTGGCAACAAAGGCGACGGCGATACCGGCGCCCAGTTTGGATGAATCGGACAGGTTGCTCATGACGTGGATGAGGCCGAGCACGGCGCCGATAATACCGATGGTCGGGGCGTAGCCGCCGGCCGCCTCGAAGAACTCGGCACTCCCCTTTTCATGCTCCTCGTACGATTCGATCTCGATCTCCAGGGTTTCGCGGAGCTTTTGGGGATCGATGCCATCCACCACCAGGGATATCCCTTTCTTGGTAAAGGGGTCCTTGATGGTCTGGGCTTCCTGCTCAAGTGAGATCAGGCCGTTACGCCGCGCCTTGGCCGCGTAGTTGATCATATCCTTGATGATCGTGTCCGGCTTGTCCTTCGGCATCAGAAAGGCCTTGGGGATATCCTTGAACGCCTTCATGACCACCGGGAAGGGAAAACTTACAAAGGCGGCGCCAAAGGTGCCACCGAGGACAATCAAGGCAGCTGTCGGCTGGATGAGCGCCTGGATATGAAGCCCCTCCAGAAATGCACCGCCAAAGATTGCCCCAAAGCCGAGAACCAGACCGATAAGGGTTGAAATATCCATAGTAGTTAGTCGTCCGCTCCAGCCGTGATCCGTTTCGCCCCGGCCCTGGACCGGAGGAGGTATTTTCTGCCCGGCACCGCATTGCTCCGGCGTGCGATCCTGGCCTGAATAGCAACCATCCGTTCCATGATGACCGATACCGGTTCCTTCACCAGATAGCGGTTACCGTTGAGAAGGGTGAGATGGGTCTCCGGCCCCTCTTCAATGAGTTCGATCATCTGGGGATTCAGATAAAACTCACTGCCATTGATCCTCGTCAGCCTGATCATCGCCCCTCCAGAACCCGTCTTTTTAAGCCCTGCACCAGCTGTTGTCCACCAGCCCCAACGGTCGCAACCTTACAGATAATCCAACAGAGAGATTTGTGAAATTTTGGCCGTCGCCGACAGGGCCGCCTCAAAGGCGGTCTTTTGCTGGGTCAACTCTGTCGCAGCCTTGATCATGTCCACGTTCTGGATGTTTTCGATCAGTGTCTGGGCCGTATTCTTGTTAAGCGCAATCATCTTTTCCGCACTTTCAAGCCTCAGTTGCCTGCCGGCCACCTGGCTGCGGAGGCTGTCCATTTCCGTTGACGACGTGTCGATCTGGAGCGCGGCAGCTTTAATGTTCGTCGGATTGTTATTGTTGATACCGTCAATAAGCTTATCGATTTCATTCAGTATGTTGATCCCCGAGGAACCGACGTTGGTCAGCACTCTATCGCCGGTCACATTCAAGGCCAGCTGGCTGCTCGCCCCCTTGTCCACGGCCACATTGATGTCATCGGTTGTCCCGGCATAGGCCGGGTTGGGAACCGGCGCCGCCGGCGGTACCGGTGGTGCCTGATAGGCGAAGGGCGCCGTCGCGTCGTTGAAGCCGCTGAAGATATACTGCTCGCCAAGTTGGGTATTGCCCAGATTGACAAGTTGCCGCTTGATCTCGGTCAACTGGCTCACCGCGTTGTCCTTGATCGCCTGATCAGTGCTGCCGCTGCCGATCTGTGCCGCAACCGACTTTGCCTGCTTGATCATAGCGGAGATGCCACCAAGGGCAGTATCGGTCATATTGAGCCAGACCTTCGCCTTGTTGATGTTGCCGAGGTATTGCTCACCAGCCTTCAGCTTGTCCTCCAGATCGAGGATTTGGCGGGCGGCGATCGGGTCTTCAGAAGGGGACAGGATCTTCTTCCCGAACGAAATCTGCTCCTGCAGCGAATCCAGCTTGATCCGGTTCTGCTGGAGATTGTAGACCGAATTGGCGGCCGTCATGTTTGTTGTCACGCGCATGCCTGCTCTCCTCCTAGCGGACCAGTCCGAGAATGGTGTCCATCATCTGGGTCGCCGTCGAAATGAGACGCGACGAACCCTCGAACGCCTTCTGGTACTTGATCAGGTTTGTCAGTTCCTCGTCCAGTGAAACGCCGGAATTTGATTCCCGCAGGTTGTTCAACTGCAGCAGAAAACTCTCTCCATGGATCGTCACATTGTTTGCATCCTGCTTCATGATCCCAACAGAGCTTACCAGCGAGCCATAATAGCCGCCGTACGTGCTTTGCATGGTCCCTCCGGTCGGGAGGTTGAATGTCAAACTGGTATTCTGCAGATTGGCCATGGCCAGCGCCTGCATGTTGTTACCTCTGCCATCGCCAGTGACCGTCACCATGGCATCGGCGGCGGCAATCTTGTCCAGATCGGCCTTGAGAGCCGGGTTGATCTCCATCTCCTGACTGACGTCCAGATTGGTGGCCGGTGCCGGGGGAGGGCCGGGATTCAGAGCAAGCACCCCAAACGTGAAGAAATTATTGCCCGTGTAGGCGGCACCATTTTTCAACCCGAACGCGGAGTAATGGATGTCATTGACCTCCGTTGCGACCTGGAAGGCCAGTTCGTCGACGGATTCAAGCAGATCAGGAACGATCTCGTCCCGTACCTTCAGCACCCCGCCGATCTCGCCAAGGCTGTTGTCCGCCGCTTTCGTCGAATCATTGGGACCACCGATCGTAGCCGTCACCTTGGTATCTGCCGCAGTGTTGGCAGCAGGGGGAGGATTGCCGATGGCGGTGACGTAGATATCGTTCAGCGTCGTCCCACCGGCATTGTCTGTGTAGACCGTGGCATACTGGATACCATCGACAAGCAGTTCGCCCCCCCCTGCACCGGCAGGATCAGGCAGTTGAATCTTGAAGGTCCCGTCCGGGTTCTCGGAGTAGGTTATGCCGGTCTTCTGGGCCAGTTGCAGGACCAGTTGATCACGCTGATCCCTCAGCTCGTTGGCATTGGTCCCCAGCCGTTCGGTCATCAGGATCTGCGAATTCAGAGAGGCAATGCTCTTCGCCTTATCGGCAATATCGGCTGTTATCCCGACAAGGGATTCGTCGGCAAACTGCTGGGCGGTCTTCAGGCTGGCATTCGTCTGGTGAAAGGAGTCGGCCAGGATCTGGGCACGTGCCAGCAGGGCCTGGCGCTCAGGGGCTCCTGACGGATTGACCGACAGGTCCTGCCAGGCGCCGAAAAACCTCTGAACTGCGTCGCCAAGTCCATTGGAAGCCAGTTCGTTAAAGAGCGGCTCGATCTGATTCATCGCCTTCTGACGGGTCAGGGCCTGCTGCTGGCTGCTGTTGGCATCGACGATCTGCCGCTGGAGCAGGGCATCATAGGAGCGTTGCACTGATGCCACATTGACGCCTGTCCCCAGGGCGAAGCCTCGGGACGTAATGGTAGGCCCGGTTTCAAAGTGCGTGATCTGTCGGGAGTAGCCGGCAGTATTGACGTTGGCCATGTTCTCGCCGGTCACTTCGATTGCCAGCCGACTTGCCGTTACGCCGCTGACACCGATATTAAAGATATCGTTGATCCCCATCTACGCCTCCCTGTTGACCAGCCGAACATCATTGGAACCGTCAAGCAACCGGCCTTGATCACCATAGGTGGTGCGGCGGGTCATGACCGATTTGAAATAGTCCAGCGCGCCGTTGACTGCCTGGAGTCCGCCGGAGAGCAGTTCGCGGTTGAATTCCAGCAGACGGTTCACCAACTCCCCCCGCTCGATGAGCCCCGCCCGCAGCTCTTCCAGGGCTTTTCGCTGGGGAAGCGCCAGGCGGGGGATGATCTGGGAAAGGGTCGCTCCGTCCTGAAGCCCCACCTCACCGGCAAGTCGGGCAAGGATACGCCGGATGTCACTGGCAGCCAGTTCCAGGCTGCTCAGCAGGTCGCGTATCCGGCCGGCCACCGCTTCCACACGGTCACCATTAAGCCGGGCAATGTCCTGTTGTTCCTCTTCGAGCAGCTGCAACAACTCCCTGATGACGCGGTCGTTTTCCGTCAAGGTACCAATCAACTCATGGACGCTCTGTGCCATGTTCATTCTCCCGCAGGAAGCGGACTGATGCCGCTTTCTGCGCTTTCACCAGGGCGCTGCTTCATATCCGGCCGCTTGATCAACTGCGCCTCGATCATTTTCGCCAACCCCAGCCCCCCCTGTTCGACAACCGCCTTGGCGTATTCCTGGTCCAGCAGCGACCGGTAGATCTCGTCGCTCTGCCCCTTGCCGGCAAGCATGTCCTTGCCAACCGTCTCCCGCATCGACTTGAGCATCATCCCGACAAAGAGGCCCTCGAATTCGCGGGCCGCCTTCCTGGCCGCGACCTTTTCCTTATCGGTAACCGCGCCACCGGCCTTGAGCTGCTGCTGTGGAAGCGGCGACGTAATGAGTTCTGTCCTGTCCATGGTCACGCTCCGTCAAAGAACCGTTAGCTCGGCCTGCAAGGCCCCTGCTGCCTTGATCGCCTGCATGATGCCGATCAGATCCCTCGGGGAGACCCCAAGGGCATTCAATCCCTTCACCACATCGCTGATCGTGGCACCTTCGCGCACCATGGCCAGGCCACCGGTCTCCTCGGTCACCTTGATCGTGGTGCGGGGTACCACCACGGTCTCGCCGCCGCTCAGGGGGGGCGGCTGGGAAACCTCCGGCCGCTCCTTGATCAGGAGGGTCAGGTTGCCGTGGGAGATGGCTACGGTAGCTATCCGCACGTTCTCACCCATGACGATTGTCCCGGTCCGCTCGTTCATGACCACCCGCGCCGGCGTGTCGGCCCTGACATCCAGCCGCTCCAGTTCTGCCACGAACTCTACGGTCCGGCCGCTGTAACGGGCCGGCGGCACCAGCTCGATCGTGCCGGCATCGGTGCAGACCGCCACGCCACTGTCTTTGAACGCCTCGTTGATGGTTGCGGCAATCCGGGCAGCAGTCGTAAAGTCGGCCCGGTTCAGGTTCAGACGCAGCTTGCCCCGTTCGGCAAGGACGTTCGGCAGCTCCCGCTCGACCAGGGCACCCTCCGGCACCCTCCCGGCGGTGGGATGGTTCTTCTGGGCAGTGGCCGCCTGGCCACCATAGGAGAATGAATTGGTCAGCACAGCCCCCTGCGCCACGGCATACACCTGACTGTCCGCCCCCTTCAACGGGGTCATGAGCAGGGTTCCCCCGGCCAGGCTCTTGGCGTCACCGACCGAGGAGACCAGGACATCGAGCTTGGTCCCCTGCTTGGCGAACGGTGGCAGGGTTGCAGTCACCATGACCGCTGCCACGTTCTTGACGGTCAGGTCTTCCCGATTGACCGTGATCCCCAGCCGCTCCAGCGCATTGACCAGCGATTGGGTCTGCACCTTCGCCTGATTGCTGTCGCCACTGTTATTCAACCCCACCACCAGCCCGTAACCGATCAGCTGGTTTTCCCGCACCCCGTCCAGGGCAGCCACGTCCTTGATCCTGGCGGCATGGGCAATAACCGGCAGCAACAGGAACCCAAGCAGGGTTGTCACGACAATCTGTTTCATCGTGTGCACTATCTGTTCTCGTTTCACGTCTCGCATCTCGCGTCTCACGCCTAGAACGGCCAGATCTTGCTGAAGATGGTCATCATCCACCCCGGCTTCTGCTGGTCGCTGATAATACCGTTGCCCGCATAGGTGATCCGGGCATCGGCAACCTGGGCCGAACTGACGATGTTGTCGGTTGTGATATCCCTGGCGCGCACGGTTCCTTCCACGATAATCAGCTGGTCCTCGTTGTTCACCAGCACGTTGCGGCGGCCGGCAATCTTGAGGTTGCCGTTGGGAAGCATCTCCACCACCTTGGCGGTGATGGTGGCGCTCAGATTTTCCTTGCGGGTCGTGGAGCCGGACCCGTCGAACTTCTGTTCACTGCTGGCACTGATGAGGTTGGCCAGGTCCATCCAGTTCCTGATCCCGGTCATACTGGTTTCAAGCCCCATCAGTTTGGGAATACCGGCACTGGTACTCGCCTTGCGGCTGGTGCCGGTGCTTGCCTGCTTGCTGGCGCTCGCCTGTTCGGCAATGAGGATGGTGACGATATCGCCCTTCCGGCGGGCCTTGTGGTCCTCTACCAGTCCTGCCGATGACGCCTGCCAGATGGAGCCGTTCGCATAGGAAACGGCAGGCGGCGGCAGCTGTTCATCGAAGGAAGGTGTCCGCACCTCGCTCTTCTGGTACGTGCACGCCGTGAGCAGCAGACATGCAGCCGCGAGCATCTTCTTCAAGGTGTACATCGTGTTCTCCCGCATCTGCGCCGGGTCAGAAGTCGACCCGGACCGTACCGGCATCCACTATCCTTGCCGGGAAGTCTTTGTTGGAACTGATGTTCTGGACCGTGATCAGCTCACCGACGGAACCGGCCCCCTTGGCCCGGCCGGTAGTGGTAATACGCAGGGCGGGACTCTCCAGGAGTACCGTCACCAACTGACCCGACTTGACGAGCGGAATCCGCTCCAGATAGTCGGTGCGCAGCGGCGTATTGCCGCGCATCCCAACCCGAACCTTGAGCCCCACCACGTCGGCTGAAGTCCTGGCCACCTTCCCGCCGGTTGCTGCCAGATCACGTTTCTGGACCGTTACATCCGCTGCTGTCAAAATCTCGCCACGCTCTACCGGCCGCGTCGTCACCACCAGGTCGGCAAGGGCCTCCACAGCCACCATCACCGGCACGTTCTTCACGACCCGGTCATCGACCCGGACGATCAGTGCCAGGCTTGCCTGTCCCCACCCTTCCCACTGGCGCGGGGCGCTCACCTCATAGGCTACCGTACCTTCAGGGAGAGCGAGGTTCCCATGAAAGCCGATCTTTTTTACGTTCACCTCGACACCGAGGCCAGCCGTTCGCTCACGAATAAAGTCGACGATAACCTGTCGAACCTCGGCCTCCGTCACCACCTTGCCAGGCGCCGCAGGAGCGCTGGTCACGCCGATTATGCAGAGGACGACAGCAAGGAGAATACAAACGAACCTGTTCATGGTCATGCCTCTAACACCGCCCGGGCGTGCGCCCTGTCAGTCAGGAACCGCTACCCGCCATTCACCGTTCCTAGCGCCGCAGGTTGTTGGCCTGCTGCAGCATCTCATCCGCAGCCTGCACTGCCTTGGAATTCACTTCATAGGCCCGTTGGCCGACGATCATGTTGACCATCTCTTCCACAACGCTCACGTTGCTCATTTCCAGGAACCCCTGGGCAAGGGTTCCGATGCCGGTCTGCCCGGGCGTACCGGTAGTGGCGGTACCCGAAGCGTCGCTCTGCTGGAACAGGTTGTGGCCCATGGCGGATAGGCCGGAGGGGTTGGAAAAGGTGGCCAGCTGGAGGTTGCCGACTGTGGTCGGGGTATTCTGGCCAGCCTGCATGACCGAAACAGTACCGTCGTTACCGACGGTGACACTGGTGGCATTGTTGGGAATCACCACGTTGGGGAGAACCGGATAGCCGTCCGCATTCACCATCCGTCCCTGGTTGTCCTTCTTGAAGGCACCGGAGCGGCTGTAGGCCGTTGTCCCGTCCGGGAGCTGAATCTGGTAGAAACCGTCACCTTCTATGGCGACATCCAGCTCGTTACCGGTCTGGTTTATATTGCCCGGGGTAAAGAGCTTGGTGACGCTGGCCGGCTTGGCGCCGAGCCCGACCTGAATCCCGGCGGGAATCTGGGTCGCATTGGTGGACGGGGCTCCGGTGGTCTTCAGAGATTGATACATCAGGTCCTGGAAGTCTGCCCGGCTCTTCTTGAAGCCGGCGGTGTTGACGTTGGCCAGGTTGTTGGCCACCACGTCAATATTGAGTTGCTGAGTCTGCATCCCCGAAGCTGCGGTCCACAGTGCCCTGATCATTGTGTATCCTCCTGTAGGGGCGGGTCTTGTGCCCGCCCAGTCAGGGCACCCACAAGGGGTGCCCCTACCTCAACCGTTTCTAAATTCTGCCGATGTCGTTGGCAGCCTTGCCGGCTGCATCGTCGTAGCTCTTGACCACCCGCTGACAGGCCTCGAAGTAGCGGTTTGCCTCGATCATCTGCACCATTTCCTGAACCACACTGACGTTGGACTCCTCCAGGTATCCCTGCTTGACCGAGACCGTACGAACCGGCTGCGCAGCTGCCCCCGGATCGGATGGAACGAACAGTGAGCTCCCCAACTTCTGGAATGCGTACGGTTTGGGAAAATCGACCACCTGCAGGGTGGCGACCTGTACGCCATCAACCATGACCTCGCCACGGGCACTGACCTCGACCCTGCTGCCGTTGATGGTAATCGGCCCGCCGCTGCCGACGACCTCATACCCTTCATTGGTCACAAGCCGGCCGGCGGCATTGCGCTCGAAATTTCCCTGGCGGGTGTAGGCAGGCCCCTGCGGGGTATTGACCGCGAAGAACCCGTCACCTTCAATGGCAAGGTCAAGGGTGTTGCCGGTCTGCTTGACCGGACCGGCACTGTAATCGGTAAAATAGATGTCATTGGCCTGCACCAGCCCGGCCTTTTCCGGTGCTTCGCCGGCACGCAACGCCAGCAGGCTTTCAAAGGCAATCCGGTCCTTTTTGAACCCTGCAGTGTTGGCATTGGCCAGATTGTTGGAGATGACGTCCAGACGTCGCATTGCGGCAAGATTGCCCGAGAGCGCCGCATATAATCCGCTGTTCATGAGTAAAGCCTCCTTCGTCGGCTTTCAGGCACGGGGCACAAGGCACAAGGAAAACCGGTTTTCATCCTGCGCCTTGTGCCTTGCGCGTCACCTGTGCTGCTTCATCTTGGTGCGCAGGCGCAGGATTGCCTGGCTGTGGAGCTGGCAGATGCGGGATTCGGTAAGGCTGAGCACCGCCCCGATCTCCTTCAGGTTGAGCTCTTCGTAGTAATAGAGTGTAACGACGATCCGTTCCTTCTCCGGCAGGGTATCGATCGCCTCCGCCAGCAGTTCCACGGTTTGACGCTGCATCAGCTGGTTCTGGGGATTGTCGATCGCCTTGTCCTCGATGACATCCAACAGGCCGAACGGGCTCCCGTCCTCGTCCTCCCAGGAATCGTCCAGGCTGACCACCGACAGGAAGTGTACTTCCTCCAGGAGCCGGAAGTACTCATGCAGCTCTATGCCCATCGCCTTGGCCACTTCCTCGCTGGAAGGGTTTCGCCCCAATTGCTGCTCAAGGATCGAGAACTCCCTCTCCAGACGCTTGAACTTGTCGCGTAGCGACCGGGTCAGCCAATCCTGGGCGCGGAGCTCGTCCATGATGGTTCCCCGGATACGCTGCTCCACAAAGGTCTTGAACTGAACACCACGGGTCGGGTCAAAACGCTCGGCAGCCGTTATGAGCCCGACAATGGCGGCACTCATCAAGTCATCCCGGTCCAGGTGCGGGGGGAGCTGTGAAGCGATCTTGCCGACCAGGAACTTGACGAGAGGAAGGTGGGATACGATCAGTTCGTCGCGGCTGGCGTTGGCTGCACGCTGTGATTCTTCTTGGTAGGCTTTGACCACGCAGTTCATAACATCTCCAATCCCAGTGCCGGAGCAAATTTCTGACGAAAGAAAAACTGAATATTCCCCTTCACCCGCGTGTCGCGCTCGCTTTCCAGGACCCGACGGGCCAGACTGGCAAAGCATTTGGAGGACTGAGCCTCGGGAAACAGATCGCAAACGGCCCGTTGTCGCTTCACCGCCTCAACGAGTTTCTCGTCCCAGACCACGCACCCGAGATAATCGAGTGATATGTCCAGAAACCGGCTCGTCACGTTCGACAGGCGGGCAAAGACCTCCAGGGCATCGCCGGTGTCGTTCACCATATTGACCAGCACCTTGAAATACCGCTCGCCATAGCGGGTGGCCAGGAGCTTGATGAGGGCATAGACGTCCGTGATCGATGTCGGTTCGGGAGAAGCAACCACGACAATCTCCTGGGCCGCGGTATTGAAGTAGGTCACGTTTTCCGAGATCCCGGCCTCGGTGTCGATAATGGCGATATCGAAGTTCTCTTCCAGGCTATCCAGTTCGTCCAGCAGCTTGATCCGCTCATTCTGGCCAAGACTGGTATACTCCTGCACCCCGGAACCGGCCGGAACCAGCTTGATCCCTGCCGGTCCCTGGAGAATTATCTCTTCCAGACTCATCTCGCCGGACAGGACATGGTTCAGGTTATGGGCCGGCGACAGGCCAAGCAGCACATCGATGTTACCCACCCCCAGATCGGCATCGATCACCAGCACGCGACGACCGAGCCTGGCCAGGCTGATCGCCAGATTAACCACCATATTGCTCTTGCCGACCCCCCCCTTGCCGCTGGTAACCGCAATTACCCGCACCCCTTTCGGTCCGGCTGACTCCGGAGAACGGGGCGTGGCTATCGTCCCCGACTTCTTGGTACGAGCCAGCTTACGCAGGGTATTGGCCTGATCGTTTGGCACCTTGGTCCCACTCATCTATGGCTTCTCTCTCAGGATAAGGTTTGCCAGCCGCCGGGGGCTGGCAACCACGATGTCTTCCGGCACCATCTGGCCGTTGGTGAAGTAGGAAAGTGGCAGTTTATGACGAACGTGCGTATTGACGATGCAACCGAGAGTTTCGCTCTCGTCCAGCTTCGTGAAAAGGACCCTGGTTACCGCGAGCCCGCTGAAGCGGCTGACGATGTCATCCAGTTCCTTGTCCTTGGTGGTTGCCGACAGACAGAGATGGATCTCCACCCCCTGTGCCGAGTTGAGGAATGATCTCAGCTCCTCCAGCTTTTCCTGGTCCTTGGGGCTGCGGCCGGCAGTATCGATGAGGATCAGGTCCTTGTCGCGATGGGTCTCCACGCAGCCTTTGAGCTCGTCGGGGGTGTTGGCAACGTCAATAGGAATATCCATGATCCTGGAATAGGTCTTGAGCTGTTCGACAGCCCCCACCCTGAAGTTGTCGATCGTTACCAGTGCTACGCTCGCACCTTTGTGCATTGCATAGTGTGCCGCCAGCTTGGCAGTGGTAGTGGTCTTGCCGACGCCGGTCGGGCCGACGAGCGCGATGATACGCGGTGAATCCTTGCGCAGACGCAGCGGCCCGGTGCACTTGATCGTACTGGCAAAGGCCTCGAACATGGAGTAGCGCAGCTCCTCCATATCCTCGCCCCGCTCCGCGGTGGGCCGAATGTAGTCGATCAGTACTGCCGCTGCGTCATCGGCCACACCACCCGACTTGAGCTCTGCGGCAAGCTGTTCCAGGTTGCTCTGATACTCGCTGCCCACCTCGTCTGCGTCAATCGCTTCCGCCCCTCCCCGCTCTTCCAGGGGAAAGGTCACCGGCACGACACTCCGTTTTTCACGGGTCGTAACCACATTCATCAGGTACTTTTTGATGTCGTCCAGATCTTCCTTGGAAAAGCGTGTTGCAACGGCACCGGGTACGGCAGCAGGCAGCGGTGTTACGGCAGCGGGTTCCACCACCGCTGCCGGGGCAGCAGGAGGATCGACGGGGGCCGGCTCACGGGTGGTAAGTTTCTCAACCTTGTCCCTGAGTTCGCGCAGTTCCCTGGCCAGGGGGCCCAGCATGGAATTCTGGAACTCTTCCCTGGTGGAAAGTTCGCGCTCCTCCTTCTCCCGATAAGGATTGGCCCGTGGCGTTGCCGGGCGTTGGTCGAGTGCGGCAGTGATCTCGAAATACGGCTTGGAGAAGATCCCCATGATCCCCTTCTTGCGCTCCTTGCGCGAAGAGAGGATCATGGCGTCGGCTCCCAGCTCGGCTTTGACCATCTTGAGGGCCTCAGCCATGTCACCGGCACGGAAGGTCTTAACTAGCATGGATGCTTACCACCCCCAGGGATTGAATTTTGACGTGCGGTGGGATCTCATTGTGGGACAGTATGGTAAGGTTCGGGATGAACCGCTCGATGAAGCGCTTCAGATGACGCCGGATGTTGGGTGATGCGATCAGGACCGGCTGGGTTCCGGACTGGTCGAACTGCGCCATGGTCTGGCGGACCGCGGACAGCAGCTGTTGGGCAACCGCCGGTTCGATGGCCAGATAACTCCCCTGTTCCGTGACCTGAACCGCTTCGGAAACGATCTCCTCCACCTCGCGGTCCAGGGTGATGATGCACAGGAGATCGTCCTCGCCGGTGAACTGGTCGACGATCACCCTCCCCATGTTCTGGCGCACGAACTCGGTCAGGACATCCGCATCCTTGGTTATGGGCGCGTAATCGGCCAGGGTCTCCAGGATGGCACGGAGATCCCTGACAGAAACCTGCTCCTTCAGGAGGTTCTTCACCACCCTGAGGACCGTTCCCAGATTGAGCAGGTTCGGCACCAACTCTTCGACCACTTTCGGGAAGTTTGCCGCCACGTTGTCGAGCAGCTGCTGGAGTTCCTGGCGGCCCACCAGTTCGTGGCCGTAGCGTTTGATGATCTCGCTGACATGGGTGGCGATGACCGTCGCATTGTCCACCACCGTGTACCCGGAAAGCTGCGCCTGCTCCCGCTCGCTCCCCTTGATCCAGAGCGCGGGAAGCCCGAAGACCGGCTCGGTGGTCTTAACCCCCTCCACACGACCCGACACGGCCCCGGAATCCATGGCCATGTACTGACCCGCCATCTCGCCGCCGCCGACCCTGGCGCCACGGATAAGGATGTTGTATTCGTTGGGTTTGAGTTGCAGGTTGTCGTGGATATGGACCGGGGGCACGATGAACCCCATCTTCTGGGCGCACTGTTTCCGGATGTTGCGAATCCGCTCCAGAAGTTCTCCCTCCTGGGCCGCATCAACCAGTGGCACAAGGCCGTAACCGACCTCCAGCTCCAGCATCTCCAGCGGTCGAATGGCGGTGACCTGTTCGGCGACCTCTTCCCGCGATATCCCTTCGGGAAGCGCCATCACCTCTTCCGTTACCTCCTCCCTGCTGCTGGACATTTTTGCCAGGAGGAAGGTGATGCCGGAGAGGAGAAAAAAAGCGAAGTGGGGGAGGCCGGGAATCAGGGCAAAGGCGAACATGACCCCGGATACCACGTAATAGGCCTTGGGGTAGTTGAAGATCTGCCCCGCAATCTCGCGGCCGAAACTGTTTTCGTCGGCCGACCTGGTGACGATGATACCAGCGGAGGTGGAGATGATGAGTGCCGGAATCTGGGCAACGAGCCCTTCGCCGACGGTAAGCAGGGTATAGTTCTGCAGGGCCATGTCCAGCAGCATCCCCTGCTGCCAGACGCCGATAATGAAGCCGCCGAAGATGTTGACCAGCATGATGATGATGGCTGCGATCGCATCACCGCTCACGAACTTGCTGGCACCATCCATGGAGCCGTAGAAATCGGCCTCGCGGGATATTTTCGACCGCCGCTCCCTGGCCTCTTTTTCGTTGATCAGACCGCTGGACAGGTCGGCGTCGATGGCCATCTGCTTGCCCGGCATGGCATCCAGGGTAAACCGGGCCGCGACCTCGGCCACCCGGCCGGAGCCCTTGGTGATGACCATGAAGTTGATGATCACCAGAATCAGGAACACAACCGCGCCGACCACATAGTTGCCACCTACCACGAACTGGCCGAAGGCCTTGATGACCGTCCCGGCAGCCTCTGCCCCTTCGCTGCCATGCAGCAGGATAAGGCGGGTGGAGGCGATGTTCAGGGCGAGACGAAACAGGGTGGTAAGAAGCACTATGGACGGAAACACCGAGAAATCGAGGGGCTGGGTTGTATAGAGGCAGACCAGGAGAATGGCCAGGGCTGCGGTAATATTGGCCGCCAGAAAGATGTCGAGGATGAATGACGGCAGAGGGATGATCATCAGGGCCAGAACGCCTATAACCCCAACCGCCATGTATATGTCGGCATTGTTCCGGAAGGGGTTGACGTTTATGACCTCGGCCGTCGGGTGTGCCATTGCTTCGTTTCCTTGAGAAAATCAGGGCGATATTCAGCGCAAGGAGACGTGTGCAACGGGTGTGCCACCCGGCACGGCTGGTTCGGAACAACGGCAGGAGGCTGTAACGTGGCGAATGTACCTGATTAATGGCCGCTCCCCCGGGTTTCGGGGAGGGAATACGGACGGTCATCGGGGATGGCGACGGCATTTTGAAAGCTATGGGGTCAATGTTTTGACTAGCACCAACTGGAGTTCAGATTTTACCTTTGAGGCTGAAGACATAGGCGAGGATTTCCGCAACGGCCGCATAGAGCGATTCCGGGATCTCCTGACCTTCTTCGACCTGGGCGTACAGCTCTCTGGCCAGAAACCGGTTCTCCACCAGCATGACCTTGTGTTCCTTGGCGATTTCCTTCATCTGCTGGGCCATGTAGTCCACCGCCTTCACCAGAACCACCGGGGCGGCCATGCTGTTTCGTTCGTACTTCAGGGCGATGGCATAATGGGTCGGGTTGGTGATGACCACGTCGGCGGTGGGGACGATCTTCCGCATCCGCCGCCTCGCCTGGGCATACTGGAGTTGCTTGATCTTCCCCTTGACCCGCGGATCGCCCTCGGTATCCTTTGCTTCCTGCTTCACTTCCTGCTTGGTCATCTTCAGGTTCTCGATGAAGCGCCACTTGACCCAGGCCAGGTCGAAGATCGACAGAACCAGCAGGACGCCACAGGAATGGAGCACGATCTTGAACGAAATATGGCTGACAAAGGTCAGTATCCCCAGGATGTCGCTGTCAACGATGTAGACCAGATTGACCACCTCGTCACGCAGGACCCGGTAAGCCATCCAACCGACTACGAGGAGTTTCAGGACCGACTTGAGCGCCTCGACTGCCGCATCCTTGTTGAAGAGCCGCTTCATGCCCGAAACCGGGTTCAGCTTGTCCAGGGACAGCGTCATCCTCTCCCAGGAGATACTGAACGGCTCCTGGACAATGGTCACCAGGAAGGTCGCAATGAGTATGACCACCATGTAGGGCGCGAGTATCGCCCCCAGCACCAGCATGCACTTCAACATCAGGGAGTAGACCCCGGCCGGCGTAACGTCCTGGGCGCGCAGGTTGGCCAGGATGTCGTGGGCTCCCCCCTTGAGGGTTGCCAGAATGAAGCCGCTGCAGACATACAGGGTGACTATGGCGGCCAGAAGCGTGGCGGTACTGGTCAGTTCCCGACTGCGGGGAAGATTCCCCTTGTTCTTGGCCTGGGAGATCCGCTTGCCGGTCGGCTTTTCGGTACGTGAGTGTTTGTCCTCGGCCATGGCGTGTTCAGGAAAGGAGTCTAAAAATCGTCTTGAGTTGGACCGGAAGCTGGCCGAACGTCCCCTGGAGCGTCTTCAGGAAGGCCAGAACGGTGAAGCCGAGCACCATGAAGCCGATGCCGATATTGAGCGGAAGGCTGACAATGAAGACGTTCATCTGGGGAAAGGCCCTGGCCATAACGCCAAGGACCACGGTGGTCGCCAGCAGGGAAACCATTACCGGCGCCGCCAGTTTGATCCCGATGACAAATATCTGGCCCACGATGCCGATGACGAACAGGACCAGCTCTTCCTTCACCTGCCAGCTCCCTACCGGCAGTGTCTGGTAGCTGTCCACCAGGGCGGAAAAGAAGAAATGATGTACCCCGAGGGACAGAAACAGGAGCATGGCCAGCAGGTTCTGCAGGACCGCCATGGCGGTGAACTGTCCTTCCATGGTCGGATCGAACTGCACTGCAATGGAGAGCCCCATCTGGGTTGCCACCAACTGGCCGCAGAATTCGATCCCTGAAAAGATGACCTGGGCCAGCAGCCCCAGGGTGAACCCGATGAGCGCCTCCCTGACCATGAGAATCATCAGCCCTACGGCATCGCCATCGAGAGGCGGGACCTTGGTCCGCACCAAAGGGAACAGGAGCAGGGTCATAGCCAGGATTGCCATGGTCTTTATCCGTACCGGCACGGCCCGCCCGCCGAACGAGGGAATCGACGAGAAAATTCCCGCCATGCGTCCGAAGACCACGGCAAAGGCCATGAACTCGTTTATGGTGGCAAACGGCAGTGAAGGAATCATTTATAGGCCGTGACCGGTAACTGGTGACTAGGGAACACCTTAACACTACTTTCGCATCGTGGCGATCAGGGAGAAGATTTCCCGGGTGAAGTCGGTCATATAGGTCATCATCCAAGGGAAGAAGATGATTATGGCGACCATGACCGCCACGATCTTCGGAACAAAGGTGAGGGTAGCTTCGTTGATGGAGGTAACGGTCTGAAAGATGCTGATGAGCAGGCCGACAACAAGACTGAAGAGGAGAAGCGGTGCCGACAGGAGCAGGATGGTTTCAAAGCTGCGCCGGGCGAGTTGGACAACGAGTTCAGGGGTCATGGGAACCTCAGGTTCAGGTTGAGGTTGAGTTTGAGGGAAAATAGGTCTTAACCTCAACCTTGACCTGTCTTTCTATCCGAAACTTTTCACCAGGGAGCCGATCACCAGTCCCCAGCCATCCACGAGCACGAAGAGGAGGATCTTGAACGGCAGGGAGATCATGACCGGGGGAAGCATCATCATCCCCATGGACATGAGGACCGATGCAACCACCATATCGACCACGAGAAACGGGATATAGATCAGAAAACCGATCTGGAACGCGGTCCGCAGTTCACTGATCATGAACGCCGGAATGATGGTGACGGTCGGGATGTCATCTGCATTGCGGGGACGGGGCTGCTTGGCAATGGTAAGGAACAGGGCGAGATCCTTCTCCCGGGTCTGGGAGAGCATGAATTTACGCACCGGCATGATGGCACGCTTGAACGCCTCTTCCTGGCTGATGGTCTGAGCCCGGTAGGGCTGGAGGGCCTGGGTATTGATCTGCTGCCAGACCGGCCCCATGATGAAAAAGGTGAGGAACAGGGAGAGTCCGATGATGATCTGATTGGACGGGGCCTGCTGGGTGCCGATGGCGTTACGGAGAAAAGAGAGCACCACGACGATCCTGGTGAACGAGGTGGTCATGATGAGAAGTCCCGGAGCCAGGGACAGAATGGTCATCAGGAAAAATATCTGGAGGACGACAGATATTTCGCCGGGTTTGGTGGCCTGCCCCACCCCGACACTGATGGTGGGAAGCGCCACCGGCTCGGCAATGGCCACCGGTGCCATAAGGAGCAGCAGACCGCACGCGGAAAGGATCAGCCGGAGAGGTCTCATCGGCCGGCCCCGCTTCCAGCCGCCCCGCTTTTTTCACCACGGCAGGTCGAAAACGGACGGAGCGTCCGACGCATCCGTTCCCAAAAGGACGAGGCAATCGTCTGCCGTTCTTCTATACCGCCAATCACCTCTATCTCTTCCACCATGTCGATCTGTTTAATAAAATTGAGTTGCTCTCCGGAACTGGCGAGCAGCAGGTACTCCCCGGCCACTTCCACCAGGAAGAGCGATTTCTTTGGCGCCAGATAACGGGTCTCCACAATCCGGATGTAGCGTTGACCTGCGGCCGGGCCGCCGCCGGTATTCAACCAGCGCCCCCCCAGCCAGGAGAGAACCAGGATAAGTCCCACCACGACCGCCAGCGCGGCAATCATCTGGACGAGGCTGGAAAGGAATCCGAACCCCTCGCTTGGGCCATCGGCAGCAAAGACCGCTGCCGGAAGCAGCAGGATCATGCCCGCCGAAGGCAGGGAATTCACAGCACCTTCTCCACCCGTTCGTTGGGACTCACCACATCCACCAGCCGCACCCCGAACTTCTCGTTCACCACGACCGCTTCGCCGCGGGCCACCAGCTTCGAGTTGACGAACACGTCCAGCGGTTCGCCAGCCAGCTTGGTGAGTTCCACCACCGACCCCTGGTTGAGTTGGAGGACATCCTTCACCAGGAGTTTGGTCCTGCCGAGTTCGACAGTCAGCTGCAACGGTATATCAAGGATGAAATCCAGGTTTTTCCTGTCGGGAACCGATTCACGCTGCTCCCCAGCCGGTACGGTCTCATTCATACGTCTCGTCCCCCTCCTTCTTCAACACCCGGGTTATCTGCACTGCCTTGTTGCCGCGCCGCACCCCGCCGATTCCCGAATACTTTGGCGCATCCCCCACCTTGATCGTCAGCTCTGCCGGATCGGACTTATCAATGATGATGGTATCTCCCGGTGCCAGATTCAGGAGTTCGTCCATGGTAATGGTCGTACTTCCCATCTCCACGGCAACTTCCAGGGGGGTATCCATCAGGTCGCTGACCAGTCGCTGGGACCATTGGGGGTCGACGGCCATCATGTCAAAATGCGAACCGGCCTTGAGCTTGTCCCTGAGCGGGTCAATGGTCATGTAGGGAATGGCGAAGAGCATCGACCCCACCGAATCCTCCACCTGGATTTCCAGTTGTGTCGACACGACCTGATACTCGGGCGGCACGATATTGACCAGCCTGGGGTTTATCTCGATCTTGAGCAGGCTTAGATGTACCTGTTGCAACGGATGCCAGGCCTTTTCCATGTCCACCAGGAGGTCCTTGGCAAGCTTTTCCACCAGGCGCAGCTCTATGGAGGTAAAAATGCGGTTGGTCGGCACAATCGGTTTGCCCGTGCCGCCGAGAATGCTATCGACAAAGGTAAAGATCAGGGTGCTGTCCATGGCCAGGAGTGCCGCACCTTTCAGGGGCTCCAGCTTGAAGATGGCCAGACAGACCGGCGACGGAAGCGACTGGAGGAAATCGTCGAATTTGCAGGCACGAGATCCGCCTTTTCTGTATTCCACCATCTTGCGGAGCCGGCTGGAAAGGCTGACGCGGCTGTACCGGATGAACCCGTCGAAGATGATGTCCAGATTGGGGACATATCCCTTGTGAGACTCGGTACTGAACAGGTCATATTTGGCAACGGTCCCTTCCTGGCGGGCCAGTTCCTTTTCCGGGTCGATCCGCCCATCGAAGACCGCCGACAGGAGGGCTTCGATTTCTTCCTTGGTAAGGATGTTTTCCATATCAATCCCGGCTATACCTGTCAATCAACGCTACGTGCCACACCAAAGGGCCTATTGCACCACGAAGTCGGTAAAATAGACCCGGGTCACTTTTCCCGGGGCAAGAATACGCCCGACCGCAGAGAGGATCTCCTCACGCAGCTGGTTCTTCCCCTGCAGGTCCTGAATGTCGCGAAGCGTCTTGGTAGTGAGGAGCACCAGCACTGCATCCCTGAGCGGAGCCTGCTTGGCGTCGAGTTCTGCCTTGACGGCCGAGTTTGCCAATTCGAACTCCACCTTGAGCTTCAGGTAACGGATCTCCTGGCCGTCGTAGATATTGACAATGAAGGGTTCCAGGGGATAGATGTTGGAAACCGCGCCGGCAGCGCCTTTCTCCCCATCCGTCGCCTTCTCGCCGCCACCATGAGCCGCTCCGCCTTCCGCGGGCTTGGCCTCGGCGGCCGCCTCGGGCTTGGCAGCCTTGTCATCCTTCTTGCCACCACCCATCGTCAGCACGAGTACCACGGCGATCACGACGGCGAGGACCGCTCCTCCGATAATGAAGAGCATCTTCTTGTTCTTGGGGGATTCCTTAACCTCCGCATCCTGCTCAGCCATTAAACCCCTCCTTTACGGGCGTGAATAAAAGGCAAATCCTTGCCGAAATAACTGTCCATGCAACCAGGGTGCCAGAGCCGGCCATTCCACTCCGGCGCTTCGGCGGCCTATTGTGCACTGAGCTCCATGATAAATCAAGGCTTCTCTGCGGCGGTAACGGCAATGGCCAACATCACCTGAAGTCAAAGGTTTGACAATCACCTAACCCCCATGTCAGCAGTTCAACGAAACAGGGGGACACGTTTTCGCGTCCCCCTGTTTGCATCAGCTCCCGGAGATTAGGCTACCGCTTCAGGTTCAGGACCTCCTGGGTCATTTCATCAGCGGTGGTGATGGTCTTGGAGTTGGCCGAGTATGCCCGCTGGGTCGTGATGAGATTGACGAACTCCGTCGCCATGTCCACGTTGCTCAGTTCCAGGGAGTTGGACAGTATCTTCTCTGTATTACCGTTGGCGATGTTTGCAGAACCGGCGGCATCATCAAACACCGCCGCAGGGACCCCTGAATCGGCGCCAGGCTTATAGAGATTCCCTCCCATCTTTTCGAGCCCGCCGGGATTCGGAGGATTGACAATTGCTATAACCCTATTAGTACCTGCGGCAAACGTGGCTGTTCCGATATTCCCAGCAGTTTCGTAAAAGTAGAGATTGCCCAACTTATCCAGATAACTGATGGAACCATCGGTATCAATCTTGGATATCTTGGAGAAGTCGCCTGCCGTAGGCGGAGAGGTGTTATCATCATTGAACAGAATCGGATCTCCGTTAGTATCGAGCACCTGATACCCTTCCGGGTTGACCAGATAGAGGTCCTTGTCCACATGGAACGCCCCCGCCCTTGACAGATAGGCATCTGCCTGGGAATCGATATTCGCGTTGCCTGCCGGCCTGCCCAGGGCGAAGAAACTGCCCCCCTGGATGGACAGATCGGTCACGTTGGTGGTGTTCTGGGTCGAACCCTGTGAATAATTAGTGTCGACCTGCTGAATTTTCACACCCCGACCGACCTGGGAGTCGTTGCCGATGTTCGCATACAGCATGTCGGCAAAAAGGGTGCGGCTGGACTTGAAAGCGGTGGTATTGACGTTGGCGAGGTTGTTGCCGATGACGTTGATTGCTTCACCGTAGTTCAGCAGGCCGCTGACGCCGGTAAACATGGCGGAAGTTACGCTCATTTTCGTGCCTCCTTTAGCACTGTTGGGGGATGCGTCTGTCGGTCGGCATCCCGCGGGCTTCCTTCAGGAGGGCCAGCCCGGTTGTTGGTTCAAGGTTCAAGGTTCAAGGTTCAAGGTTCAAGGTTCAAGGTTCTAAGTTCTACGTTCTAAGTTCTACGTTCTAGGTTCCCGCCTTTACCAGTCACGAGTTACCAGTCACTAGTCACTGTCCCTAAACAATTACCGCCGAATCTATCTTGGTAAAGACATTCCCCTGCAGGCCGGCCCGGTCCACGGCGGTCACCACGGTCCGGTTGCTGACGCTCACGACGAACGCCGCGTCACCCATCATGATCAGGGAATCCTTGCCTCCTTTTTGCGCCACGCTGTTGACGGCACCTTCCAGTTTCTGCAGATCGGCGTCGTTCAGGGAAATTCCCCGTGCGGCCAGCCGCTCTTGGGCATGCTGGGAAAACTTGAGCCCCTGAGCCGGCAGTTTCCGGTCAAGGATGGTGGCAAACGATGTGGTCGGCTTGGCCGTCTGGCTCGATGCCTGCCGGGCCGGTTGCGGTGTCGTTACCTGGATCGGTTCAGGGATGAAGATCTTGTCGATCACGCTCATGCCCCTTTCACCTGCAGTACGTCACCCATGCCGATCTCGATGCCACCGGCCGTGAGAATCGGGGTGCTCCCATCAATCCTGACCCCGTCGATACGCCCCCTGACCAGCGAAGCGCCCGCAACGGTCACTCCGTTGGCATTGGTCCCGGTAACCTCGAATGAGTAGGTACCCGACGGAAGCGGTAAGCCGTTCCCTCCCTTGCCATCCCAGGCGATACTGCCGTCCCCTGCCGCAGTCTGCCCCGACGTCAGGGACCTGACCAGGTTGCCGGCGGCGTCCCGGATATCGATGTTCAGGGAAGATACTGCGCCATCCAGCCGGAAATTCAGGTTTGCCGAACCGCCCGCCGTGAGTGCCGCCTGGTTTCCTGCTGCCAACACCTCCTTACCGATGAAAGAAACGGCCGACACTACAGTGTTGCTGTTTTGGGCCGCCAACAGGCTCTGCAGGTTGGTGTTGGTGTTGTACGCCTGCTCGACCTGGGAAAGCTGGGCCAGTTGGGCGATGAACTGGTTGCCGTCCTGGGGGTTCAGCGGATCCTGCTGCTGAAGCTGGGTCACGAACAGCTTGAGAAAGTCGTCCTTGTTCATGCCGGTTGCCTTCTTCATGGCAGCCGCGCCATCCGCAGCATTAGTTGTTGCTGTAACTGCATTTACCATACGTACCTCCTTTCCAGCTTGCACAGCCGCTAAAAGCGGACATCCAGCAAGCTGCTCTCTTGTGGTGCCCAATAGGCGTTCATTGCCCGGCGGTCCACAACGTCACCATCTTCGGCCCGTTCAGTCACAATACGGCCGGGCCGATTGCCCTGTCCGTCCGGAAGCTGCTGCCGATGCTCCTTGAAGAGCTGTTGTTGATCCTGTCCCTGCCCACCGGTTACCTCAAACCGTTCCATGACGATATGCTGCCGGGACAAGGTTTCTTTCAGACTGTCCAGGTTAGCGGCAAGCGCTTCCCGTACTGCCGGGTTATCCGCCACGATATGAAGCCGCAGCCGCTGGTCGTCGAGTTTCACGTCAATCCTGAGAGAGCCGAGCTCTTCGGGATGAAGCCGCAGAACCACCCGCCCGTCGTCGGCACGGAACTCGGCCTTGCCGAGCTGTTCCTTGACCTGTGCCAGTATCTGCTCATGGCTGACTGATTTTACCGCTTCACCGGTTGCCGGAAGCACTGCCGGTTCACTCTTCATCACGCCGGCACCACCGATCAGCATTTGCGGCGTTTTCCCCACTGTCGCCGCATCCGACGGCAGGTCAGCCTTGGCCGGTGTAGCAGCCAGTTCAGCCGACTGATCGGTAGCAGCATCTTCCACAACTACTTCCAGTAGCGGTCGGTTGAACATCTGACCATTGGCTACTGGTGCCGGCGTTTCGGTCCCGCGAACCGATACCGGATCATGTGCGCCCCTGACTGGCCTTGCCGGCTTCCCGCTTAACTGTGCAACCGGTGCGGAAAGTTTTTCCCCGGCCATCGGCATGGTTACCCGATCGGCCTCTATTGGCACGGCCGGAGAAGCTATAGCCCCTTTGGCCTTGTCGATTTCGGCAACAGGGGGTGGGGCCGTCCGGGGTACCGCCGACTCCACCGCCATTGCCGGTGGTGCAGGTGCGGTCAGGCCTGGTACTGCCGCAGTAACAGCCGGCTGGGTTTCTGTAGGATCGGGCGTTGCACTCATCATAAGAGCAACATCTGTAGTAGCAGTGTCGACAGCGTTAGCAACATTGGCAGTTTCAGCAGTGTTGGCAGTATTGACGGCAACCCGGTCTGATGATTCCGACAGATCAGGCCGCTTCTGCGGCTGGCTGGTCGGCACAGGTTGCGACAGGAGTTGCAGCGCGGCAGCCATCAGGAGTTCGGTGGTTTCCCGGGACGGCTCTGCTGTTACTGCCTGACCACTCTTCGCTGATGCGTCCTCAGCATCTTTTGGTGCCATCTCACTGCCTGCATCATTCTGAACAGGTACGAGTACGAGTGGCATACCAGTCTCATCAGCCCCCCCCGTCTTCTGCGAGGGGTCCCCGTTCCCGGGCATAGGCGCCGGTGCAGCCTGGAAGGCGAACAGTGTGGAGATAGCCGCGGTATCCGGCAACAGGGAAGAAGGGCCGTTACCGCCTGTTGCCGGGAGCGCTTGGCTGGACTGCGCCTCTGCTGCCGGCAGCGTATCCATGGGAATTGCCATGGCTTGAACCGGAACAGCTGGTACCGGCATTGTCACCGGCAAGGATGCTTCTGTCGTTCCAATCAGCATCCTGCTGAACAGGGACGATATCGTATCTCCGCCGGGGACTCCCGGCAGTTCCGCCGCCACGACGCCGTTCTGGGGCATGACTGGCGGTACGAGTGCTGCTATTGCATTGCTTTCCATTGAATATCACCTCCTTTCCGCGTAGATTGCACCCCGAATATCCAAACCGGCTCCGTTGGCCGGTGTAGAATCACTTCGACAGATTGAGTCGGGACCATTTGAGGACCCTGGGTTGACTCAGAAACGGAATCAGTTTGATGGCACTCTTCTGGTCCATCTGATTGAGCATGCCGATAACCAGATCCTCGTCCAGCTTGTCCATCAACTTGCCCGCTTCCTCGGGCTTGAGCCCCTTGTATATCTTCAGCATGCGCCGGTAGCGCTCGTCCATCTCCTGCCTCTTGGCCTTGACCGACTCGTCCAGGGACTTCTTCACGGCGTTGATTTCAGCAAGCCTGGCATCCAGTTTGGTGGCAAGCTTTTTCAGCTCCTGCTCCTTGGCGTTCAGCGCCGCTTCCTTTTCCGCCAACTGGCGACGCCGGATCTCAAACCCGGCCAGTTCGTCGCTGGAAGGTCCCGAACCAAGCGGCGCAGCTTTTTCGACTGCTTTGGTCCCTGGCGCAGGAACGACCGCATTTGCCGCCTCGGCGTGGCCAACCCGGCGCGGCAGATCGCTCCCCGGCAACCAGAACACCAGCACCGAAACCAGAACCACTGTGCTGAGCAACTTCTTCACTTTCTACTCCGACTGTTCCCCTGAATGGCAATCTCGTCCAGGAAATTCCGTTCCTTGGCGGCCACTTCCAGGCGATGGGCCGCATTGGTCTTGTCTTTGAAGGATTCAAGGACCTTCTTGTCCTTGGCGGCGCTCAGCAGGATCTCCCGCTTCTCCTCAACCTCTTCGTTCAGAGTACTTACTACTTCGCGCTGGGTCCTTATCTCTGATGACTGCTTGCGCGAAAACTCGGCATAGAGTTGAAACTCCAGGGCCAGAATGCCGGCCGTCTCCTTTTCCTTCAACTCGCGCGCGAGCCGTTCGGCCTTTTCCTCTTCGCTCTTGAGGCGCCGGGTGGCGTTCTCGAACTCGCTGCGGGCCACCGCCAACTCCTGCTTGCGGGCCTTTTCCACTTCGCGCCGGTAGTTCAGCACCTGCTGAAGACGAAACCCATCCTTGGGCATCTTCCGCTCCTTACTTCACCGCAGCAATGTCGGCAACCGGCGATTATGCTGCAGCCGCTTCGTCGAACAGTTCCTGAAGCCCGTTGACCGCCTGCTCCACACTGACCCCCGTATGGATGTCCTGGCGAATATACGCGATAACTTTCTCCATCTTGGCAATGGCATAATCGATGGAGGGATTGCTGCCTGCCTTATAGGCGCCGATATTGATAAGGTCTTCTGCCTGGCGGTAGGTTGCCAGCAGCTCCTTGAAGCGCGACGCCAACTGTTGATGCCCTTTGATCGTCACATCCGTCATGACCCGGCTGGCACTGGACAGCACGTCGACCGGCGGATAAATGGCCCGGGACGCAAGTTCACGGGAAAGCAGGATGTGACCGTCGAGAATGCTCCGCATGGCGTCGGAAATGGGCTCATTGAAGTCGTCGCCTTCGACAAGCACCGTGTAGAGGCCGGTGATACTCCCCTGAAGGAAGTTGCCGGTCCTTTCCAGGAGCTTGGGCAGGGCGGCGAAGACCGAAGGGGTATACCCCTTGGTGGTGGGTGGCTCGCCGATGGCCAGGCCGACCTCGCGCATGGCCATGGCGAAACGGGTGGCCGAGTCCATCATCAAGAGCACCCGCTTCCCCTGGGACTGGAAGTATTCGGCGATGGTGGTGGCGATGTAGGCCCCGCGCATCCGTACCAGAGGCGGCTGGTCAGAAGTGGCAACGATCACCACCGACTTTTTCAGCCCCTCCTCCTGCAGGTCCTTTTCGATGAACTCCCGAAGTTCCCTGCCCCGTTCGCCGATGAGCGCGATCACGTTGACATCGGCCTCGGTGTAGCGGGCAATCATCCCCAGAAGCGTCGACTTGCCCACCCCGGAGCCGGCCATGATCCCGACACGCTGTCCTTCACCGCAGGTGAGGAGCCCGTTGATGGCCCGGATGCCGAGATCGAGGGGCTTGCGGATCGGTGCCCGCTTGAGCGGGTTCACCGGCATGGCATAGATCGGGTACTCCTCCTCGGTGAAGATGGGACCCAAATCGTCGATCGGGTTGCCAAGCCCATCGATGACCCGCCCCAACAGGCTCCGGCCGACCCCCAGCGATGACTTCTGGCGACGGACCGAGATGAGACTCCCCAACCCCACCCCGCGCAATTCACCGAGGGGCATGAGCAGGGCCTTGTTCTCGCGAAACCCCACCACCTCCGCCTGGATACGGTCGCCGCCATGGGTGTGGATCTCGCAGAGGGAACCCACTGCCGTATCCGGACAGTACCCTTCGATGACCAACCCGACCACCTGCGTGACCTTGCCATGGAAGCGGATCTGCCTGTTGGCCGCAATTCCGGGCATGAAGCGGGTCAGATTGATTCTATCGGTCTGCATCATTGCCGCCTCCTTCACCGACACCACTGATGAAGTCAATCGGAGTTCCACGCTCCTCCATGAAACGGTGGAAGATCTCTTCGAGCTGGGTCTCGATGCGGGCGTCAATCGTGCCGGTGGGGGTATCCACCATGCAGCCGCCGCGCATGATCTGCTCATCCGGGGTGAGGGTCACCTGATTGTCACGACCTATGCCGGTAATGAACCGCTCCCGGTCACTGCTCACCAGTGCATAATCCTCCGGGTTCAGGCGGATCGTTACCCGATCAAGATCGGTAACGGCATCGAGGGCCGTCGTGATGACGCCGGCGAGGATCTGCGGATCAAGGCTGATCTCCCGCTGGATGATTTTGCGGGCGACCATGATGGAGAGCGTCAACAGGTCTGCCTCGCTCTCCCGCATGACCTTGTCGCGGAGATCGGTGAGACCGGTAATCCCGTCCCGAAGGGCCTTGAAGACATTGGAAAGACCACGCTCCGCCTGACGCCTTCCCTCTTCCAGTCCCCGGTTGAAGGCATCCTGCAGCTGAAGCTGCAACTCATCCTCGCTTATGCCGGCGACCGCCGGAATAGCAGCCGGCTCTTCTTCCGGCGTTGCGATCTCCTGTTCGGGAGGGGGCGGGACAACTGCCGCAGGCGGGGTGCAGTCACGGATCTGCAGCGGAATGAACTCATCGCTCTCCGCAGGAACCGGGAATCCTCCCCCATCAGCGGACAACGGCGAAAAGTCGAAGGAGCAGACGGTCTGATCCTTGAGGAGATCTGACTTGATGATCTTGGATGGTCTAAACGAGCACATCGTCAGCCCCGCGCCCGGCCAGCACAATCTTCCCTTCTTCCTCCATCTTCCTGACAATCTTGATGATTTCCGACTGGGCCTTTTCCACATCCGAGAGCCGGACCGGTCCCATCACCTCCAGGTCTTCCTTGATCATGTCCGCAGCGCGGCTGGAGATATTGCGGAATACCTTGTCCTTGATCTCGTCCGTCGATGCCTTCAGTGCCAGGGTCAGGGTATCGTTCGAGATTTCGCGCATGATTGCCTGGATGGAACGGTCATCCAGCCTGAAGATATCTTCAAAGGTGAACAGGTGCTTCCTGATGACCTCGGCGAGCGGCGGATTCATTACATCCAGTTTATCCAGGATATGCTTCTCTTTGCTCCGCTCCAGGTGGTTGAACATTTCGACAACCTTTTCAACACCGCCCACCTTGAACCGTTGGGTGCCGCCCATGGCAGACAGTTCCCGCTTCACCACCTCGTCGATGTCGTTGAGGATCTCGGGGGAAACCTGATCCACATCGGCAATGCGGATGATCACCTCGGCCTGGAGGTCGATGGGGAGATAGCCAACAATCTCACTGGTCTGCTTGGGGCGGAGTTTGGCAACGATTACGGCAATGGTCTGAGGGTGTTCCTGGGAAAGGAAGTTGGCAATGGTTTTGGCATCCATGTTGGACAGGATATCCTCGATGTCGCCAAAGGTCGAAGTCTGCATCTCCATAAGGAGGAGTTCGGCCTTCTGGGGTCCGAGGGCCTTTTCCAGAATCTTCCGGACGTACTCTTCCCCTTGAGCGAAGAAGCCGGACTCGGGGTCGGTGATCCGCTGGTACTCCTCCACTACTTCCTGGATCACCGGCAACCCCACATGACCGAGATTGGCCATGGCCTGGCTGATCTTCTTGATCTCGTTGTCATCCATGTGCTGGAGGATCTTGCTGGTCGCTTCCGTCCCTATATAGAGCAGGAGGATGGCCGCCTTCTCGGTCCCGGACAACGAAGCTACACTCTCTGGCACAGATGCCATTGTTCCCTCAGCGCCTTTCTATTTCAGTGAAAACGGAACGAGTCACTTCCGGCTGCTTTCGAGCCAGTTCCGCAGCACCTGCGATGCCTGATACGGATCCTGCTTGACCTTGTCGATGAGATCCACCTGGGCCGCCGATTGCTGGGTCAGCATCGCTTTGCGCGCCTCGACCATTCTGCGCACCTCATCTTCGGCGTCCTGTTCAGGCACGAAGGTGGTGGGAACACTGGAACGCAACGTCGTCAAGAGAGGCCTGATCACCAGGAATATCAGGGCAAGGAATCCAGCCCCGATCAGCAGGTTCTTGAGCAGGCTCATGAAGATCGGCGCTGACCACCAGTTTGCCTGTTCACTGACACCGACGTCGCCCGTATCCTGGAACGGAATATTGGCAACCGTCACCTGATCGCCCCGCTGCGGATTGAACCCGACAGCGCTCCTGACCAGGGCCTCGATCTTCTGGAGCTCGTCGGGGGTGCGGGGAGCATACTTCGGTCTTGCCCCCTCCTTGGCTCCCGGCGGCAGTTCGTACTTGCCGTCCACGAGTATGGCCACCGAGACCTTTTCCACGTTACCCACCGGCTCTATGGTCCTGGCGGTCGACCGGCTGACCTCGTAGTTGAGCGTTTCGTCGCTCTTGGTGCCACCGCCCGTTGTCGGAACCGTCGGCGTTGCACCGGGGCGCCCGAGATTGGACTGGACGCCGGGAACGCCCACGGCAGCCGTGGTAGAGGCCCCTTTCTCCTCGGTGCGCTGCTCGCTCCTGACCGCGGCGGCCTCAGGGTCGTAACGCTCCTCGAATTTCTCGACCTGCTTGAAATTGAACGATGCCGTTACCCTGGCAGCCGAACGGCCACTCCCTACCACCTTATCCAGCAACGACTGGAGCCGGTCTTCCAGGTTGCGCTCATAGTTGCGCTGGAGGTCCTGCATGCCGGCCGTCAGCTTGCTGGACTGGTCGCTAGGACCTCCCTTGCTCAGGATTTTCCCCCGCCCGTCCAACACACTGACATGATCCGGGTCCATCCCCTCCACCGACGAGGCAACCAGATGCACGATCCCCTGTACATCGCTCTCCCGCAAGCTCCGGTTGGACTTCATCTTCAGCACTACCGAGGCGGTCGCAGGCTTCTCGTTCTCCTTGAACAGGGACTTTTCCGGGATGGTCAGGTGTACCCTCGCCTGCTCCACCCCGGCCAGTTGGGTGATGGTTCGAGACAGTTCTCCCTGCAGCGCCCGCTGATAGTTGAGTTTCTGCACAAACTCGGTGACCCCGAAGTTCTTGCGATCAAAGATCTCGAAACCGATCCCGCCTCCCTGGGGAAGCCCTTCCGAGGCAAGGGAGAGGCGGAGCTCATACACCTTGTCAGCCGGCACCAGAAGCGCCTTGCCGTCCGAAGAAATCTGATAGGGGACCTTCTGCTCCTTGAGTTTCTTGACGATCTCACCCGCATCTTCGCCGGTCAGGTTGGCAAAGAGCGGACGATAGTCGGTTCTGTTCGCCACCACGATGAGAATGGCAAATGTGGCAAGGGACAGGCCGACCACTCCTCCGATAAGCCAGCGCTTGGCCGGGGGAAGAGCAAGGAAGGGTTCCAGCAGTTTTTTCAAGCCTTCCGGCATCGAGCTACTCCGCGGATGGGAACAAGGGACGTAGGGAAACGTGCTCTCCCATTACAGCAAAGGGACAGCACACCAAATCAAACGGGGTCAAACCGGCATGCGCATGACTTCCTGGTATGCCTCGACCACCTTATTGCGGACCTGGGTCAGGAACTGAAACGAAATGGACGATTTCTCCATGGCGATCATGACCTCATGAAGCCCGCGGGCCTGTCCCGTTGCCAGTTCCTGTACCGCCTTGTCCGACGCCTGCTGGTCACTATTGACCTTGCTGACCATTTCACCGAGATACGATGCAAAGCTGACCGCTGGAGACTGCGCCGATGCAACCTCTTTGGCCGGTTGAAATGCCTGCTCCAGCCCGCCGCCCGTCTCTATACCCTTGATGATCATGCTCGAATCTCCTTAGCCGATGCCAGCTATCAGCGACTGATTTCCAGTGTTTTCAAGGCCATGCTCTTGGTAGCCTGCAAGGTGGTAACATTGGCCTCATAGGAGCGGGTGGCAGCGATCATGTCGGCCATCTCCTCCACCACGTTGACGTTCGGCATGGCCACATACCCCTTGGCGTCAGCTTCGGGGTGGGACGGATCATACTGCAGCCGCGGTGGATTCTGGTCCTCAACGACCTGCAGCACGCTCACCTTGTTCAACTGCTGGAGTCCAGCCTTGTTGAGGGCCGCACTGAAGGGCTGGCTGACCGGCTGCGCCGCAAACACGGCATCCTTGCGTTTATACGGCCCACCTTCGGCAGTCCGGGTGGAATTGGCATTAGCCAGGTTACTGGAAATGAGATTCATCCGGGTCCGCTCGGCCGTGAGGGCCGAGGAGCTTACATCCATTGCCGTGAACAGGTCCATCAGTTAGTCCCCTTTATCGCCTGCTTGATTCCTTCAAACTTCTTGGCGAGTATCTGTACCGAGGCGTTGTAGAGAATCTGGTTCTCGGCCATCTTGGCCATCTCCTGCTCCAGCTCCACCCTGTTGCCATCACGCCCCGGATTGGGGGCCGGAGTCTCCTCCAGAGCGCCCTGCACCTGATCAAGGGATCTTCGCATCCCCTTGACCGGAATGTGGCGGGGATGGGCAGGAACCAGTGCCGTCCCCTTTTTCTGACCCTGGAGCGCCTCCTTGAGCTCTCCCTCGAAAGAGAGCCGGGTCGGCGTGTAACCCGGGGTCTCGGCATTGGCCATATTGGCAGAAATAAGATTATGATTTCTGGTCCTGAGGTCTATGCTCTTCCCCAGGAGTTCAACCGTATTACTGAAGAGTCCGTCTACCGGCATGACAACACCTCCGCGACTCATGATGAGAGCAAAACCCATACCAGCCCACAAGCAAACAAATTTCAAACAATTACGTGATGTTGAGAAGAGTCGAGAAGACAGATGGCAGGAGCATTTTGACACAAGACATTATTTTGACACGAGGGATTTCACGTCAGACAGTTCTTGCTGCAGATCAAGGGAGGCGATCGCCTGGCCAGCCAGCTTACGCCACTGCTCGTCGCGCCCTTCCTTGGCAAGCTTTTCCCATTGAGCCCGGGCCTCGGGAATACGACGGTCCTGGATCAGCAGCTCTCCAAGTTTGTACAGGAGTTGATCCTGTTCACCGCCAGCGGCTACCGCCAGCCCCCCCTTACAGGCATCGATTGCCCCGCGTCTGTTTCCCGACGCCTGCCGGGTCAGCACAAGGGTATAATACGCATCAGCCCGATAGGCTGTCTGGGTGCTTCCCTTCCGGGCCTCGATGAATGCAGACAGAGCACGGTCCGCAACCTGCGGCTTTCCTTTGGCGACCAACGCCTTGCCCAGATAGTAGTAACTCTCCGGCATCTCGGCCCTTACTTTCGGTTTCAGGAGGTGCGAAAGTTCTGTGATAACACTCTCCATGCGTCCTTCCTGAAAACGCAGGGCAGCCAGCCGTTCACGTATCGAGCCGGCTTCGGGGCGCTTGGGAAAGCGCTCCAGGAACATGATGGCCGCTTCTTCCGCTAGCTTGTTGTCGGCGAGCCGGTCAGCATCCGCAAGTATGCGCAGGATCATCTCCGGTGACTGGCCTTTTCCCAAATCATAGCGCATCAGATAGGCCAGGAGTCCGATCTCAGCCTTGATCTGACCGGTTGCGGCAAATGCCTCCATGAGACTGGGCAGAAAACGGGGATCGGCCATGCAGCCGGCCAGGCAGGACCTGTTGTCCTGGACCAGTTGCAGGAGTCCGTGATAGTCTCTTGCGGCAAACAGTTCCCAGTATACCTTCGGCAGCAGCAGCTCCTTTACCGATTTGGCCGTTGCGACAAAAACACCCGAGGGGAAACGCTTCTCGTAATCGCCTATCTTTGCCATGGCCAGGATAGTCGGGCCATAGAGTGATTCGAGCAGGGCCTCCTTGAATGAGGCCTCGTCCTTGAGCGAAAAATCACCCGAGGTATCGACAATCTCCCGATAGGTACGCAGCAACCCGGGATAGGTCTCCTGGTTCTGGCTGAAAAATTGCCGGTCGGCCAGTTGCATCGCCGCATGATAGGCCCCCCGGGAACCCGGGAAGAGCTTGATGACGGTCCGATAGATCAACAGGGCCTCGGCATCGTTCCCCTGCCTGGCGAGCACATCAGCCAGCCTGGCAACCATGAGGGAGGCATACGGTTTGTCGCTGAACGCTGCAATGAGGTGCAAAAAGGTTTTTCTGGTCGGGCTGCTGCCTACCCGCACCAGAGTATCGGCGAAGGAGAAGGCGGTTATCGGGTGCTCCTGGAGGTATGAGGGGAGATTCGCCTCACCCTGGCGAAAGGCATCCAGAGCCGGTTTATACTTGTGGAGGGCATAGCGGGCTTCGCCGAGTCGGTAGGCGGCAATGGTCCCTACAGGATGTTCCCGTTTGGCAAACGCGGCAAAAACAGTCTCAGCCTCGGCCGCCTGGCCTTGATAGAGAAATGCTTCCCCACTGGCAAACTGCTTGAGATCTGACGCGGGAATAATCTGTGTAAGTGTCTGCGGGTCGGTCGGGATGAACGGAAAGTCAGCGGTAAGGGGTGGATCATACTCCTTGACCAGTTTTCCGACCCCGAGCAGGATCTTTTGACGGTCGGCAAGAATCTGCTGCGACTCCTTCCTTGCCAGCGACTGCCCGACATCGACCACCAGTATGCCGGCCTCGGCCAAGGGCAGCACACGGAAACCCGCCTGCTCTCTGAGGCCGATATCGGCCACAACTGACCCCATCAGATTCCTGACGATGACCCCTTGCACCTGACGGTCGGTAAAAGAATGCAGCTTTTTGAAGTGCGGTGAACTGGCATGGTCGAGGCGGATACGCAGGCGATTGCCAGGAACCATATCCACCGTATAGGAGGAGTTCTTGTCCAGCTTGAAGCGCAAGCGGGTGTACTGATCGCCAGACACGATATCGAGCCGGCAGAGACGCGCCGGCAAAGGTTCGGCGGCCCACCCGGGCACTGCCGCCATGAGCAGTGCGCAGAGGACGAGCAAAAACAGAGTCCCATGGCGTAGCGTCATACCGGGAACTGATGGTATCAGGGTTCTCGTGGTGAAAGAATACACTCCGCTGCCGTCTCCTACCGATCCCCGCCGGACGGACAAGCCAGTCTCGTGCGGGAATTCGGGCATACATTCGGATACTTCAGAGGCAATTCACATGCCCACTCGAAAAAACTTTTTTTACAGTACAATATCAGCAGGTTAGTGATGACAAAGCAGAGACGGGCCGAAACAGGCGAGACACTATTGACGTTTTTTTGACACTAGGCAGCCTTCAGGAACTTCCTTACCTTGGCAATCAGCTCTTCTCCACTGTATGGCTTGAGGACGATATCCCTTGCACCATACTTTATCGCCTTGAGGACACCGCTGCGCGTCCACTCCGGCGCACACATGATAATGGGAAGGGGCTGATCCTGGCTGAGGGATGATATTTTTATACAGAGGGCAAGTTCCCGATCCTCGGTATCGGCCACACCGACCACGGCAACCCGGGGACGTCCCTGCTGGAGCAGTTCCCTGATATCGGCGTTCAGGGCGGCATCGAGAAGCTTGAGGCCGGTCGACGCCAGGCATTCCCGCATCTTTTCGCGCTCCTGCTGATTGTCTTCGAGGATGATGATGGTTTCCTCCGCAGAAACGGCAATCGCTTCATCGGCAGCGACGGCAGCCGGTGGAGCTTCCTCTGCGACCTCTTCTGCCGGCTTTTCCTCGACAGCGGGGGGGGGATCGAATAGCTCGGCCAGGGGAAGAGGAACCAGGATGTCCAGGTGGTCCATCTCGTACCCGTCCATCTTGGGCGCAGTCCTGAAGAGCAGGAACTCCCCGTCCGGGACCGGATCCACCTCGGTGATCGGGTCGACATCGGGTACATATTTCTTCGGCTTGACAAGCTTTAAATGGACTTTGTTGGGGAAACTCGGCTTGAAAATCATGTTGAAGGAACCGATGAGCTGGTTCATGATCTCGCCGAATGCATCGGTATCGTCATTCTCGACGATGGCCAGTTTCCGCTTCTCGGAAATCCTGGCAGGCGGAATCCCGAGAAGAAGTCCGCTCATCAGGATGGCATCCCTTAGCGTAAAAAGGAGATAGAACTCCCCCGGATACTCTTCCTTCGACTCTACGGTTGCAACGAGGATGGCGCTGTCAAGGCCGGTAAAATAACTAACCCGGTTCGTCTTGAGCGAGTCACCGGCCTCGAAGGTAAGGGTCTGCCCGAGGAGCATACTGCTCTCCTCGCCGGCCTGGGCAACAGACCGGGCGAGAACGTCCGTCAGCGTAGCAAACTCAGCCATCAACCCTACCCGTTACTTACCCTTCCTTCTGGAGTTTGAGGCCGACGAGAAAACGATCGCCCTCGTTGGTGAAGGGGATAATAATACAATCGCTGTCGGCTGTCGAGTTTACTGTGTATTCCTCTCCGGAAATAACGGTCGGGATGGAGAGATTTATATCCAGCCCCCCCTTGGAAAGGGTCTGCTTCACATACCCCCCCAGCATGTTGGCCAGTTCGCCGAGAGCATCGTTCACGTCCTCCCCCATGTCGGTCACATCCATCCCCAGCATGCTTGAGGTAATACGCAGGGCAAATGTCTGGGGACAGTGGATGGAAAGAATGCCGGTATAGGTTCCGGCCAGGCCGACCATGCTGGTAACGCTGCAATGAAAATGGGTAATGGGCTCCTGAAGAGGATAACTGTCCTCCAACTCCATCATCACCATGGTATTGAAGACTTCCTTGGTGGCATGGATCAGGTAGCCGACCATATCCTGCTCTTCCATGCCGGCCGCTTCTGAAACATGGGTATTCAGGGTCATGACAGAAGTCCTCCGAGCTTCTCCTGAAGCTGGTCAGGAGTGAACGGCTTCTTGATGCTGTCACTGGCGCCGCTGCTGATGGCCTCTTTCAGGATATCCTCCCCACCCTCGGTCGTGATCATGACAATGGGAACGGAATTGCCGTTGCTCCGCACCTGTTTGATGAATTCCAGCCCGTCCATGTTCGGCATGTTGATGTCGGAGAGGATCAAGCCGACCTTGTTGCCCTTGAGCGCGTTTAACCCCTCAATGCCGTCACCGGCCTCGTAAATTTCATCAACGGCCAGCCCTGCCTGACGAAGGGAGCGGGAGATGATCTTGCGCATGGTGGATGAATCATCGACTATCAAGACGTTTGCCATGGGTATTCTCCTTTCATAACCAACTTGATACAGGATATGTTTTCAGATTAGTTCCAACCGTCACGGTACCAGTGACTACTTGACCCCTTTGCCATTCAGAAACGGTCCGTATTTTTTGTCTTCTCCCTGGATGTGCTTGACCAGCCAATCCCGGAGGAACAGCATGACACTCTGGGTAAGCGCCGGACTCCCCTGCTGCACCTTCCTGTTGACATCCTGCACCTGCATGACCAACTGGTTGTGCTCCTTTTTGTGGTTTTCGTAGTCCGGGTAGCCGTGCTGCTTCATCAAGCGCTCTTCATCGGCAAAATGGTTCTGCGTATAGGCAATCAGAGCCTTGAGCACATCTCCGACCACCTCACTCCCCTTGCCCACCTTCATGGCGTCATGCAGCTTATTGACCAGATCAACAAGCTTCATGTGCTGATCGTCGAACTGTTTGACATTGACACTATAGTTGGTATTCCAGGTTACCAGCGACATCGATTTCATCCTCCTTCACGTGTGTTTACCATATGCATGCATTATGGAGTATTACGAGCAATGAGCCTTCTTCTCAGGCCTTGTCATTGCGGGTATCAGAACGGTAAAACAGCTCCCCTCACCTTCCTGGCTCGTCACCTCAATTCTTCCGCCATGGGCCTCCACTATCGCCTTGCTGATGGCAAGCCCGAGACCGGTCCCCTTAAAGCCGATGGCACCTTTGGCCCGGAAGTATTTATTGAATATCTTGCCAAGATCCTTGGCCGGGATACCGATGCCCGTGTCGGCAACCGTGAACGCAAGGATATCGTCCTCCATCCGTACCGCAACCGACACCTGCCCGCCCTTCGGGGTAAACTTGACCGCATTGCCTACGATGTTGGCAACGACCCGCCAAAGCTGCTTCTCGTCCAGCTTGAACGGTGGGATGTCCGCAGCAGCGGAAAAGGTGAGTGCCACCCCCTGCTCTTTCGCTTCCTGCTGAAACCCCGCCCCCCAATCGGCCAAGAGTTTTTTCAGATCGCAGTACTCGCGCTGGATCTTCAACAGCCCCACTTCCAGGCGGTAGGTATCGAGAATGTTCTCGATCATTCTCAGCATCTTGCCGCAGGCACGTTCTGCCTCGTGGAGACAGACCATGACCCGATCCACAGCTTCACCGTCTGAAAGTGCCATGGTCATCGACTGCAGGTAACCACCCACAACGGTAAGGGGAGATTTCAGATCGTGGGTCATCATGGCCACGAACTCTTCACGCTGCCGCCTCTCCCGCCGTTCCCGGGTAATGTCCCTCACTTCGTAAAGAATGCCCAGCTCTGTTCCGGCAGGATCGGTAAACCTCTGTGACCTTACCGTAAGAACAAGGCCACCGCTGCTCACCTCTACCCCCCCTCCCCGACTGTTTTCCCCGAGAATCTTGAACAGGGGGGCACGAATGGGGAGCATGTCGACCCGCTTCCCCTGCACATCTTCAGGATCTGCATTAAGAAGGCGACATGCCTCCCGGTTGATCATCCTGATGCCACCCACACGGTCGACAAAAATCACACCATGTCTCAGTTGATCAATGATGAAGGGAGCCATGCCTTGCAGATCAGCGGCTGATTCCCGGCCGTTGCCGGTCCCCTCCGGATGGCGAGTCGAACGGTCCATGACCTTCCATATCGGGCACGATTCTGGCAACTTTAGAAAAAATCATGGCGAACATTGGCACAAAACAGTGAAAATGTTCAAAAAAAGCTTTGCGCCTTCCTCCCGCACACCTAGGTTCAACTGCAAAAAGAAAAAAGGGGATGAGCCCGGCCCACCCCCCTTTCCGATTGAAAGAGCGACACCCTATCCTGAATTTGTTCAGCGTTCGAGGGGGTACCCGCTTCGATACCACCCCACAATACCGTCCTTCATGTTGTAGACCTGTCGATACCCCTTTTTCTCCAGGAAATCCGCGACGACCCCGGACCGCGAGCCAACGGCGCAGTAGACCACCACCGGCCGGTCCTTGGGAACTTCGAAGTAACGGCGCTCGATCTCGCCAATCGGAATCAGGGTGGCACCACGCAACCGGGCCTGGCGAAACTCCTCGATGGTGCGCACGTCGAGGAGAAAGACCTTCTTGTCCTTGTTGAGCATGATCTTTGCTTCGCCGGACGTGATGTTGTTGGCGGGCGATGCCGATGCCACCCCAACGATACACAGCAGCAACAGGAACAAAACCGACACCATTCTCATAACTGAACCACCTTTTTCATTATTTCACACCTCCAGACAATAGCCGACCGCTGTCGGCTGAAACGCCCCGGGGAACTCGTGCGCCAGACGGGCTGCCGCCGCAAAACCGGTGCAATGGCCGGCGCAGATCTTCTTGACACGATAACGTCGCAGCGCCTGGATCGTCTGCTCCAGTTGACTCCCGGCGCAGAACCCCAGGTGGGTCCCCCCTACCACGGCATAGACCTCATCTTCGCCGGTCAGATGCCGGGCTGCTTCAACGGTGTTGACCAGGCCGGCGTGGCAGCAGCCGAGCAGTATGGTCAGGCCGCGCTCGCCCCTGATGACCAGCGACTGGTCATCAGAGAGCAGATCGACGGTTGCTTTCACGGGATCGCCGTACAATCCCCGGTCCCCTGTCTCGAAATCAGTACGCCGCGGCACCTCGCCGGTGAGAAGCACCCCTTCTGCCACGTCCCGGGGCTCGCGGCTGAAATCGAATCGGGCACCTTGTCCCAGAAGATACTCCTCTGGGTACGGTATGCCGATGGCGATGGCCTCTCCCGTATCCTTTATCCGGTAACGGGGGGCAAACAGCTCCGGATGGGCCAGCAGACGCTTCGGCCCGCAACACCGCAGAAGCGGCAAGAGCCCGCCCGTGTGATCGTAGTGTCCATGGGAAAGGACAACCGTCTCGACCCGGTGGAGATCCTTGTTCATCCGCTGGGCATTGGCCAGAAGCGTCGCCCCTTGCCCCGTATCGAAGAGGAGTGTGCCGCCGGGAGACTCCACCAGGGCCGCGAAACCGTGCTCGCCGAGGGTCCCGGCGACCGGCCCGACCGTATTGTCGCACAGAATTGAAATGCGATGCTTGATCATTTACCGCAGCATTCCTTCGGAAACCGGGGGACGCCCAGTTTTTGCAGTAGATTGAACATGGGACAGAACTGGGTGAAGCCGGACTGGAACAGGTTCAGCCCGACAAAACCGGTGAACCAGAGCCAGTTCTGGCTGTGGAAATGGGCCAGTAGCAGGGAGATCAGCACAAAACTGCCGGCAATGATCCGGACGACCCGCTCGACATAAAATCCTTCCTTCATGACATGCTCCTTTTCACTTTCTCGACAACAGTTCGGCGATTTTTCCCGCCACCTCGCCCGTCAGTACCGGGCAGGTCTCCTTCCCCTTATGGGTCTGGCGGATGGATTTACAGCAGGTGGCACCGTATTTCTCCTTGAACCAGCCATGCAGTTCACGGGTCAGGTGGGTTGTCAGCTTCTTGTCGTTCAGCACCAGCCCCAGTGCCACGGTCCCGCCCGACACCGCGCCGCAGATACAGCCGACACCGGACCCTCCACCGAAACCACTCACGGTATTGACAACCTCCGCCGGGGTCTCCGGGCTGAAATGCCGCCGCACCACCTCCAACACCGCTTCGGCACAGTGATACCTGCCCGAGCGGAAGAGCGCCTCACCCTCCACCTGACACAGCTCAGCCAGTTCCAGTGTTTCCTGAGAAGGCTGTTTCTTCTTTAACCAAAGCATGCATACCTCTTTTAGCGTGATGTTCCCTTATTCGACAGCGTCATCAACATGATGCCGTTCTTTCCACGATTGTACAAGATAGTAAAGGATCGGAATCGTCACCCGGGACAGTGCGGTCGAGGCGATCTCGCCGCACATCATCGCCAGGGCCAGCCCCTGGAAGATCGGGTCGAAGACGATGACGAAGCTACCCACGACCACTGCCGCCGCGGTCAGAAGCATGGGACGGAAGCGGACCGCACCGGCCTCGATGATCGCCTCATCCAGCGGCAGCCCCTCCCGCCGCTTCATCTCGGCAAAATCGATGAGAATGATGGAGTTGCGCACAATAATCCCGGCCAGGGCGATGAAGCCGATCATGCTGGTGGCGGTGAAGAAGGCGCCCATGATGGCATGGCCCGGCAGGATACCGATCAGGGTCAGGGGAATGGGGGCCATGATCACCAGCGGCGTGGTGAAATCCCTGAACCAGGCAACCACCAGCACATAAATCAGGATCATGACCGCACCGAAAGCCAGCCCAAGATCACGAAAGACCTCATAGGTAATATGCCATTCGCCGTCCCATTTCATCCCCACATGGTTCTCGTCCCATGGCTGGCGCGCCGCCAGCAGCTCGATCCGGGTCCCGTCCGGGGTGGGAATCTTCTCTATCTTCTCCTGCATTTTCAGGATGGCATAGACCGGCGCCTCGATGACCCCGGCCACGTCGCCGATGACGTAGACGGTGTCCTTCAGGTTCTTGCGGTAGAGCGTCTTCTGTTCCGCGGCCTGGCTGACCCGCACCAGCTGCGACAGCGGCACGGTTCCGCCGGCTGTCGGGAGATTGATGTTCGCCAGGGCGGCGGCGGAACTGCGCTCGGCAACCGGCAGGCGCAGATTGATGGTGACCGGCTCCTTCTCCCTGGGAAGGTGGAGCAGCCCCGCATCCATGCCGGACAGGGCGAGGCGCAGGGTCTCGGCCACCTCGTCACTGGCGATGCCGGCCAAGGCGGCCCTTTCCCTGTCGACGGCAAAGGTAACCTTCTGCTGGTCGTCCTCCCGATACCAGTCCACATCGACCACGCCGGCAGTCGTGCTGAAGATCTCCTTCACCCGTCGGGCAACGTCGGCCCGGGTTGCCGCATCCGGGCCATAGATCTCGGCCACGAGGGTGGAGAGGACCGGCGGCCCCGGCGGTATCTCGGCCACCTTCACCCTGGCGCCGTACCGATCCGCCACCGTCTTCAAGAGCGGCCTTACCCGCTTGGCGATATCGTGAGACTGGTCGTGGCGTTCGTCCTTGTGAGCCAGGTTCACCTGGATATCGGCCAGGTTGCTCCCTTTCCGGAGGTAGTAGTGGCGCACCAGGCCGTTGAAGTTGAACGGCGCGCTGGTCCCCACATAGCTCTGGAAGTTGGTGACTTCCGGTACCGTCCGCAGGGCAGTCCCCATCTCGGCGACAATACGGGCCGTCTGCTCCAGCGTGGTCCCGTCCGGCGCATCGACGATCACCTGCAGTTCGTTCTTGTTGTCGAACGGCAGCATCTTGACCGTAACGGCCTTGAAGTAAATCAACGAACAGGAGAGGAGCAGGAGAACCACCACCCCGGCCAGAAAGCCGTAGCGGAGCCGTTTCCGGTGAATGAGCGCCCCCATGGCCCGGCGGTAGAAGGCGGTCAACTTTGACTCGTCAGTCTCCGCACCGTCGGTGTGCTGCGCCTCCCCCTTCATGAACCGGTAGGCAAAATAAGGGGTGACGATGAACGCAATGAGGAGCGAGAAGAGCATCGCCATGCTGGCGCCGACCGGAATCGGCCGCATGTACGGCCCCATCAGTCCGCCGACAAACCCCATGGGGAGGATGGAGGCGATGACCGCGAACGTAGCCAGTATGGTCGGGTTGCCGATTTCGTCCACGGCCCGGATCGCCCCCTCCAGCGGCTTGAAGCGGGTCGTGGTGAAATAGCGATGGATGTTTTCGACCACCACGATGGCATCGTCCACCAGGATGCCGATGGAAAAGATCAGGGCAAACAGGGTGATCCGGTTCAGGGTGTAGCCGATCAGGTAAAAGATCAGCATGGTCAGGGCCAGGGTCACCGGAATGGCGATAGCCGCCACGGCGCCGGCCCGCCACCCCATGAAGACGGCAATCAGGATGGTGACCGAGATGGCCGCCAGGAACATGTGAAAGAGCAGCTCGTTGTTCTTTTCCCGGGCTGTCTCGCCGTAGTTGCGGGTCACCGTCACCTGCACATCCGAAGGGATGGTCTTCCCCTTCAGGAATTCCACCTTCTTCAGCAGGTCCTCGGCCACCCAGGTGGCATTCGCCCCCTTGCGTTTGGCAATGGAAACGGTGACTGCCGGGTAATCTGCCTGCTTGTTCATCTGCCGGGACGATTCATGGATCGCCCCGGCATGCACTGCCGGTCCCAGCCCGAAAAAGACGTAATCCTGCGGCTCCAGAATGCCATCCGTTATTGTTGCGACGTCGGCCAGATAGACCGGGCGCCCGCCCACGACGCCGACCACCAGGTTGCGCACCGCATCGACACTGTCCAGGAACTGGCCGGCGTCCACCAGCAGCTCCCGGTTCCCGGCAGACATACTGCCGGTCTGCAGGGCCGCATTCCCCTTCCGGAGCGCACCAGCAACCTGAAGCGGCGAGACCCCGTGGCCGGTCAGCCGGGCCGGGTCGAGCATGACCCTGACCTGGCGCGAAAAGCCCCCCTTGATCTCGGTCTCGGCCACGTTCTCCGACTTCTTCAGCTCATCGCACAGCTCACGGGCCACCCGCCGCAGGGAACCATGGTCATAGCGGTCCGACCAGAGGGTGAGGGTGACGATCGGCACATCGTCGATGGATTTGGGCGACACCAGCGGTTCGCCGGCTCCAGGGGGAAGGATTCCCCGGTTGCTCATCACCTTGTCGTAGAGCCTGACCAGGGACTCTTCCATGTTCTGCCCCACCAGGAACCGGACCGTAACGATCCCCAGACCCGGTCTGGCCATGGAGTATAGGTATTCGACCCCCTTGATCTCCCACATCCGCGCCTCGATCGGCTTGACCACCCGTTCCTGCACCTCGCCGGGGGTAGCACCGGGAAGCGGGAGATAGATGTCGACCATCGGCACGACGATCTGTGGCTCTTCCTCCCGGGGCGTCATCTTGACCGCAAAGACGCCCAGCATCAGGGAGGCCGCAACGATCAGCGGGGTGAGCTTCGAGTCGATGAAGGCGCGGGCAATCTTGCCGGCAATGCCGAGACCGGTCATGGATATATCTCCCGAACGCTTGTCATGGTTCGACCCGTACACCTTCGGTCACCTTCTGCGTATTGCCGACGACAATGGTCTCACCGGGGGACAGGCCCGAAACTACCTCAACGGTGCCGTCCTGCTCCTTGCCGAGCTTAACCAGGCGCAGTCGGGCAATATGCTCCCGATCCAGCACCCAAAGCGACGTGAGCGCCCCACGTTCCACCACCGCCCCTTTCGGCACCACCAGTCCCGGACGGCTGGCCGTCGTGAATCCGGCCCGGCCGAACATGCCCGATCTGAGCCCCTTTCCGGCAAGGGCGATCTTGACCGTGAAGGTGTGCGTGGCAGTGTCTGCAGCCGGCACGATCTCCGCTACCCGCCCCTTTCCCTGGATTGCGGCACCGTCGATCGTCACTCCCACCACCTGCCCGAGCTTCACCCCCTTCAGGACCGACTCCGGCACCATCGCTTCGAGGCGGTAGTCGCCCTCTTCTTCGATGATGACAAGCGGCATGCCCGGAAAAACCGTCATCCCGGCGGCCACGCTCTTTGCGGTGACGATCCCGGCCAGCGGGGCAACGACACGGCCATAACCGGCAACGGTACTGGCAGCCCGTGAGCCCTGGCGAGCCTGCTCGAGCCGTGCTTCGGCCCTGGCGACCGTCCGGAGGGCCACATCGCGGTCTGCCTGGCGGACATCCAGCTCCTGCTTCGTCGCCGCCTCCTCCCGGTAGAGGGTACTGAACCGGGCGTACGTTGTCTCTGCCAGGGCAAGCCGGGACCTGGCCTCATCCAGGCCGCGTGCTGCCTCTTCGACGCCGGCCCGGGCAGCGGCTGCGGTGGCGCTCTGCTCGGTTGCCTCGATGGAGAGAAGGAATCGTCCCTTCGCGACCCGGTCGCCCTCCCTGACCGCCAGCGAGGTGACGGTACCGGCAATCCGGGCCGCCACCGCAGCGCTGTTCCTTGACCGGACCGTGCCGGCGGCCATGAACTCTTCCGCTACCGTCGCCTCCCGAACCGTCTGCACCTGTACGCCATTCACAACAACTGGCGGCTTCGTTCCGGGCGCAGGCTTTTCCTTCATGCCGCAGCCGCCGGCCAGCAGCATGCCGATGACCAGGACTACCGGTATCAATTGCGGTGAACCACTCATTGCATGACCTCCTTGAGGAGCATCCCTGAGGCATGGAGGACCTGCACCGATGCCCGGGCGAATTCCGCCTCCATCTCTGCCACCTGGGCCCGTGCCCGGTTCAGGACGGTCTGCGCATCCAGCAGTTCCACCATGAGCGACACCGAGCTCTCGTACCGCTTGGTCAGGAGTCGCACCCCTTCGGCAGCATCGGCAGCCGCATGCCGCGAAACCTCCAGACGTTTTCCCGTCTCTTCCCGCCTAAGGCTGCTCTCGGCCACCTGCAAGCGGATCTCCTGGCGCAGTTCGGCCTGGTACTCTTCCATTGACCTCTTCTCCGCCCTGGCCTTTTCCATGTCATGCCCCCGCCTGTTGCCATCGAACAGCTCCCAGCGCAGCGTGGCACCAACCAGCCAGGCATCGTTGTCCCGGCCGAAAGGGATGTCCCGATCGTTCAGCTGATAACGGCCAATGCCATATATGGTCGGAAAGTATGCAGACCTGGCATGCCGGAGGCCGAGTTCCGTCTTTTCCACCTCTGCCCCCATCTCTTGCAGTTCCAGTCGGCTGGCCAGGGCCAGGCGTTCCAGTTCGCTCCGGTTACCCGCCACGGCAGGGGCCTGATAGTCTGCCGCGCTATCGAGACGGGTGCCATCCTCAGCACCGGTCACGGCAGCGAGCCTGAGCATAGCCATCTGCACAGCGTTCCTGGCAGCGATGGCCTGCTGCTCCTGTTCCGCAACAAAGGTACGCGCCCTCAGTTCGTCGGACTTGAGCCCAACCCCGGCCGCCCCCCTGACCGAAGCCAGCCGCAGATGCTCACGGGCATCCTGCACTGCCTGCTCCGCAACCTGGACCTGCACCCTGGCCTTCTGCAGGTCCAGGTAAATGTTCACTGTCTTGAGTGCAATCTCCTCACGCCGCCGCTGCCGGGCCAGATCCCGCTTTTCAACCTCCTTGCCTGCCATGGCCACGGCACTGCCGATGCGGAAATCCAACAGCGGCTGTTCAAGGGTGATGGCGGTCTGGAAATCGCCGGAAACATCCGGGTTATTCAGGTCACCGGCCAGGGAGAAGCGCCCCTCGTCCAGTCGCATCATGAAGGCCCGGGTCGGGGAATTGGTCAGCACTGCGCTCTCTTCCAGGGTAAGACGGGGAAGATAGCGGCTCCTGCTGGCCGACCGTTCAGCCGTAGCGGCCGCCTGCTCATGGGATGCAGCCTGTATGAGGTGATTCCTGGCAAGGGCCAGCCGCACCGCATCTACCAGTGTAATGGGCGCATCTGCCGCCCTTGCCGTCAACGGAATCAGAAGTGATAAAACAAGCACGAGCCCGTATGCCAGATACACTGTTGCACCTCCCCCACAAACATTCAAAATTTTATATATATTTTATTGAATATATAGTCAAGAGGAAACATCGTTAACCGTCCAGCCACTTCTCCTTACTGCATCATATTAACACACACCAACCATTCAGCCAGAACATGTCTGCCTCCTTGAAATGCATTGACAAGTATCAGGCCGGCATCTAGACTGCAGACCGCCAGCAGGGAGAGAACAGTGCTCGACAAGGAAGTCTGGAAAAAGCGTTTCAAGGAGATCCTCTCCCTCGACAGTCACCCCGGCCATATCGCCGTTGGCTTCGCGGTCGGCGTATTCATCAGCTTCACCCCCTTTTTCGGCATCCATACCCCCCTGGCCATCGCGGCCGCCTTCATCTTCCGACTGAACAAACTGACCTGCATCACCGGCGCCTGGATCAACACCCCCCTCACCGTGATTCCGGCCCTGGGACTCAGTTACAAACTCGGTCGCATGCTGCGTGGCCTCCCGGCAGTTGAGCTGAAGGTACAGGGACTGGAGTGGCAGCACCTGAAGGTACACGCCACCTCCCTGCTCCTCGGCTCGTCGCTGATCGGCTTCTTCAGCGCGATCATCGGCTATTTTGCCTGCTATTACCTGGTGGTGCGGTTCAGGAGAAGGGATGAAGCGCTGGACGAACTGACCAGGGAGATGGAAGAGGTAGGAGAAGAGTTGGATTAAAAAAAGCTTAGATGATCTCTAAGCCTTTCTCATATCCGAAACCTGCTGAGGTGAGGCGTCTATTTACCGAGAAACGGACTGAGCACGAGGTAGGTGACTCCCGCCACCACCGCCGAGGCCGGGATGGTCAGGACCCAGGCAACAAGGATACGGTTGGCCACATTCCAGTTGACCGCGGTGAGCCGGCGGGAAAGGCCGACCCCCAGAATGGTGGAAGTAATGACGTGGGTAGTGCTGACCGGCATCCCAAAGGATGAAGCCCCCAGGATCACGCCTGCCGACGCGGTCTCCACGCAAAAGCCGTGGACCGGCTGAAGCTTGACGAAGTCCTTGCCAACGGTCTTGATGATCCGCCAGCCGCCACCGGCAGTACCAAGCCCCATGGCCACGGCACAGGCAACCTTCACCCAGACCGGCACGGCAAAGGTGGGAATCATGCCATAGCTCACCAACGCCATGGTGATGACCCCCATGGATTTCTGGGCATCGGCCGTCCCGTGGGAAAAGGCCATGAAGGCGGCCGACAGGACCTGGAGCTTCCGAAACCCCTTGTTCAACACGTGGGGGGCCTTGTCCTTGACCATCCAGAGCAGGCCGACCATGAATACGAAGCCGATGACAGTGCCGATGATTGGGGAGATGATCAGGGAGAGGATGATCTTTTGCAGGCCGCCCCAGTGCAGGGTCCCGAATCCGTCATGGGCAATGACCGCCCCCATGATGCCGCCGATGATGGCGTGGGAAGAGGAAGAAGGAAGCCCGTAGTACCAGGTGATCAGGTCCCAGATGATCGCCCCCAGGATACCGGCCAGCACTACCATCTGGGTGATGTGGCTGGCGTCGACGATCCCCTTGCCGATGGTGGCCGCCACCTTGGTGGATACCATGGCGCCGAGGAAGTTGAGGCCGGCGGCCATGATGATGGCGCTTCTGACCGAGAGTGCTCGTGTCGAGACGCAGGTGGCAATGGCGTTGGCAGTGTCATGAAACCCGTTGATGTAATCGAACGCCAGTGCGGCGAAGATCACCAGCGCCAGCATGACGAGCGCCAGATCAACCATTTTTCACCACCACGCTCTCCAGGATGTTGGCCGCGTCCTCACACTTGTCGGTTGCCCGCTCCAGGGTCTCGTAGATCTCTTTCCATTTGATCAGTTGGATCGGGTCCTTTTCCTCGTCGAACAGGCGGCTGATGGCCTCGCGACAGACCCTGTCCGCCTCGTTCTCCAGGGCATTCACCTCGACGCAGTACTCGGCGATCGGCTCCAGCTTTCCCCCCAACAGTGCAACCGCCTTGTCCAGGGCCTGACAGGACTTGAGGATGATAAAGGCGAGCTGTTTTGACTCTGGTGTAGGCTTCTCCACGTTATACATGACCATCCGCTGGGACGAGGCGTCGATCAGGTCCATGATGTCGTCAAGCTTGGAGGCGAGGGAATAGATATCCTCCCGATCGAACGGGGTGATGAAACTCTTGTTGAGCTTCTTGATGATGTCGTGGGTGAGGTGGTCCCCCTTGTGTTCTGCATCCTTGATCCGCCGCTGGCTCCCGGCCGGGTCCTCAAAATCGTCGATCATCTCCTTGAGAAGTTCGGCACCCTTGATGGTGTTGGCCGTCATCTCCTTGAACATCTGGAAAAACTTCTCATCCTTGGGGATCAGTCCGAACATGTGGTCCTCCCTGACCATAAATGATACGTACCGGCATCCAGACTCACACGAGATATCCGGCAAAGCCGATAACTGATAGCATACTTTTGCAGCACTGCCCAGCAAAATTGTCACAATTGCGTTACAGCCAAGCCTGCCAGCCATTTCTCCTTGATTTCACCGGTCTCATTCCGTAAGGTGTCATGTTCATTCATTATTATACGGAGAATCGCCATGGAACCGCTGCACGCCCTCCTCCTGGGCGCCCTACAGGGCCTGACGGAGGTCCTCCCCATCAGCAGCTCGGCCCACCTGATCCTGATCCCGGAGATGCTTCACTGGCCCGAATCAGGCCTCACCTTCGACGTGGCTCTGCACCTGGGGACCCTGCTTGCTCTCTGCGCCTATTTCCGGCAGGACATCGGCAACCTCGTCTGCCACTTTTTCAGCGGCCTCACCGGCAAGGGCTTTCATACCCCGGAAAGCCGTCTTCCCTTGTTCATAATCGCCGGGACAATCCCCGCCGCCATTGCCGGCAAGACCCTGGAAGGACCGATCGAAGAACTCTTCCGCAGCAGCCCGTTCCTGATCGTCTCCTTCCTGATCCTCTTCGGTCTGTTGCTCGCCGTCGCCGACACCATGAGTGCCAAGCGCTGGAAACTCGACCGGATGGACTTGAAAAACACCCTGCTGATTGGCCTTGCCCAATGCCTGGCCCTGATGCCGGGGGTCTCCCGCTCAGGCATCACCATTACCGCTGCCCTTTTCCTGGGCTACAACAGAGAGACCGCCGCCCGCTTCTCGTTTCTGCTCTCCCTTCCCATCGTTGCCGGTGCCGGCATCCTGAAAGTCGGCACACTGCTGAAGACCGGCATCCCGGCGGGGCAAGGGATGCCGCTTCTCATCGGCATCGCCAGTTCCGCCATTTTCGGCTACCTGAGCGTGGCGCTGCTGCTCCGCCTGGTACAGCGCCATACTCTGTATCCGTTCGTCTGGTACCGGCTCCTGGCCGGCGCAGGCTTTCTCGTCTATTTTCTGGGAGTGCGTTAGAGACAGGGGGGACCATGCCACCCATCACCAACTGGCCCGAGGACGAGCGTCCCCGGGAAAAAATGCACAAGCTCGGTCCCGATGCGCTGAGCGACGCCGAACTCCTCGCCCTCATCATCCGCTCCGGCGACCACGCTTCCCGGCAAAGCGCCATCGACCTGGGAAGGAATCTCCTCCAGGCATTCGACGATCTGCGCAATCTCGCGGGCGCCACCATGGCCGAAATCTGCGCCATCAAGGGGGCCGGACCGGCGAAAGCGGCGTCAGTGCTGGCGGCACTCACCCTGGCAAAACGGGTAAACACTGCCCGGCTTGCAAACCTGGAGCGCTTCACGTCCCCGGCCCAAGTCTTCCAGCATTTCCACTACCGCTTTCGTGACCGTCGCAAGGAATATTTCCTGATCCTTCTTCTGGACGGAAAAAACAGGATTCTGCGCGAGGTGCAGATTTCCGAAGGTTCCTTGAACCAAAGCATCGTTCACCCCCGGGAAGTCTTCAACCCCGCGGTAAGGGAGTCGGCTGCGGCCGTTATTCTGGTCCATAACCACCCGAGTGGCGACCCGACCCCGAGCAGGGAGGACCTGGAGATCTCCCGACGACTGAAGGAAGCCGGCGAACTGCTCGGCATCCGCGTCCTGGACCACATAATCATCGGCGACAACGCCTATGTAAGCTTCGTTGAGCGGGGCCTTTTCTGACCGTCTCCCTGGCTTCTCAATGGAGATACCTCCTTATTGCCGCCTCAAATCCCTCCGGCTCAAAACCGAATGTCTTTTGCCATTCGCCACTACACACATTCCCCTCCGTCAACATGGTCAGTTGGTCCATGGTCAGCGGAAAAAACGGAAACCGCTGGAGCAGCGGCACCACCAGTTTCATGAGGCAAAGGGGATTCGGCACCTTCAATACTCGCGCTTTGCCCAGGACCCGCCCGATGGTGTCCAGCAGTTCATTGTAGGAAAGGCGGTCTGACCCGCAGAGCTCAAAGGTCTGGCCGATGGTTTCCGGCATTTCCAGGGCAAGGACAAAGCAGCGTGCAACGTCGTCGGCGCTGATGGGCTGAAGCTGGTACTGGCCGTCGCCGATTACCAGCACGGCCGGGTAAGACCTGATGTATCCCGCCAGCATGTTCACGAAAGCATCATTGGGACCGAAAATGAGGGATGGCCGAAAGATGGTGAAATCGAGTCCGGAGGCACGCACCAGTTCTTCTGCCTGATATTTTGTCTGATGGTAGCGTGAGACGGCGCCAGGGCGCGTTCCCAGTGCCGACATCTGAAGATACCGCTTAACCCCGGACGTGTTGGCTGCCCCCACCATGGCCCTTGTCGCCTCGATGTGCAGGCGGTCAAAGGTTATCCCCCGACCAGGAAACTCGCGGATGATCCCTACCAGATTGACAACCGCATCGCACCCCTGCAACGCCTCGACGTAACTTTCGGGCCGGGTCGCATCCCCGGCAATCATTTCTACCCCTGCCAGGTGTGAAGTCTGCCGCTGGTGAGTCAGCAGCCTCAGCTGGTGGCCACGCCCCAGGAGTTCCGCACACAGATGGCCCCCCACAAATCCGGTTGCGCCACTGGCAAAAATCTTCATACGCGGCCTCCTTCCTGAATCAGGTGATCATTGTCATCCCATGATATTTTAACGCACCTGCCGGTCAAAGCTACCCGGTTCAGATCGCAAACAGTGAGAGGTGTTCAAAATCAAGAAACCGGCCAGCAGAGATAACAGTCTAAATTGCAACAGTTTTTATTGTTTTATCTTGTTACTCTGTTCACCTCTTTACCAGCGCCGCACATCGAAGAAAGCTTTTCGACAAAGTGCATTCACCGGATTTGCCCTTCAATATCAGCACATTACAAGCTATTACCGGACCATGGCACAGCTGGTACCGTTCTTGTAATACAGAAAGTCAAAATATCACGAAAGGGGCACACAATGACAATTACACGCGCGATTCTGGCTGCCGGTCGCTTCACAGCTGCCATCCTGTGCACCCTGACCTGTTTGGCCGAAATCGGTACCGTCCACGCCGAGGACGGAAGCTGCACCTACAGCACCCAGTTGGCGCTTCCGGGACAACGGGACATCTATTCTGCCCAGATCCGAAGAATTAAAGACGCCGTCATCTCGGCGTACGGCGAAATGAAGTCGGAAAGCATAACGTTCATGTTCAAAGGCGAACGGATCGAACTCGATCCGATTTCTTTTGACTGCATCACCTGCCATGACGGAGTCAGCGCTCCATTGCATGATATCCGTTTCAAGAACGACACCGGTCGGACCGGCAACATACAAATGGTCATGGGCCCCCATCCGATCGGCATGCACTACGGCAGCGCATCCTATGCAAAACCCGGCAGTCTGCGGGACCAGGGCTCCCTCAACGACGACATGGTGTTGGTAAACGGACGCGTCGGCTGCCTGAGCTGCCATAATCCGCTGAACCCCGAAAAAAAGCGCCTGATTGTTGGATTGGATCATAGTCAACTCTGCCTGACCTGCCACATAAGATAGGTCAGATGCCATAGGATAGGAGGAACCGCCATGGGATATCGATGCCGAATGCATGAAGACAAAGCCGGAGAGTGTGACTTCAGACTGATCGAAATGGTCATGACGAAAAAGAGCGCCATGCAGTCAATGCCGGTGAAAGTCGTCATTACCATCGACAATCATGCTGAAACACTTCGCTACGTACAGACCAACATGACCGATTTTGTTACCAACTGTGTCAGGGTGGAAGCCATGGAAGCAAATTCACGCAAAAAAGTAGAAGAGAGCGCCCGCCTTTTCGAACAGCACCTGGAGCCGTTTTTCACCGTGGTGGCAGCCACGACCCAGAAAAACGTTCTGGACAAGCTGTCCAGCGCCCTGAAAAAGGCGCTCATCCTGATGGCGATGGAGAAATACCACTGCAACAAGGAATCGATATGCAAGGCTCTGGGCCTGACCCGGGAAAAACTGGAGAGCGAGATAGTCCTATGCGGTCTCAGCCCGGAAAAACGGGCAGTCTGACCAGGCGGCGAGGAGACGCTCCCCTCGCCGCATTTTTCTCGCAGACAAACAGGGGCCTGCCGCAGAGAGATACTCGGCAGGCCCTTCTTGATGCCTCCAAACATGCATTCTGATGCCGATTAATTTGTATTCCGTAGCATGATACGATACACTTCATCAAAAATTTGAAACGTATCTTGCCATTCCCTCTCCTATGCTAAAATCTATGACCCTCACTATCAGAAAAAAGCTGATACTGGCCGTTGTTTTTTTCATTGCCCTTCTTTCATGTTCGGGGCTCACGGTGCTCACCGTGCAGTCACGGCTCAATCACCAACTCAAGACTGTCAGCATCCAGGGTGAAAAACTCGCTCTCATTTCCGATCTGCAGTTGGCGGTCGAAGAGGCGATAATGCCCGGTAATGACTACATCATCACGGGCAAGGCCTCATATCGCAACGATTTTGCAGCTCAAGACAAAATCGTGCAGCAGCTCTACCAATCCATCAGCGAATTCGGCCACTTCACCGGGACTGAAGCAGATCAAATCCGGAACACCCAAAACCAGTACCAAAACCTGAAAAAGCTCAGTGACCGGATCTTTGCCAAGAGCCATCGCGACCCCGAACAGACGGTCCTGATGGAGGATATGGACTATAACTATGCAGCCCCGCTCCTCTTAGAACTAGGCACCGTGAGGGAGCAGATCCGTCGTTCATTCGATTCGGCCCAGAACGAGGCAGAGCAACTGGTTATTTTCTCGCGAAAAGTGTTGATCGGCGTATTTCTCTCCGCAGTGCTACTCATGGCACTGGCTGGTCGCTATGTCGGCAGCTCGATTACTGCACCTCTGTGTCAGGTGAATACCAGCCTGGCCGAAATTGCCGACGGCCGAGGGAACCTCACGACCAGGCTTCCGGTAAGAACGAACGACGAAATTGGCACGTTAAGTACCCGTTTCAACCAGTTCAGTGACCATCTGCAGGAGATGGTAGGTGACGTTTCCAAGGTGGAACAGGAGCTCTCAAACAAAGCACACGCAATCCACCAGTCATCAGGTCTCATCTTGCGAGTAGCACGCGGCCAGCTTGAATCTCTCGAATCGGCTTACTCGACAACAGAGGAACTCAATGCCGCAATCAGGGTAATCGCTCAGGATACGGACAAGCTGAACAAGAGTGCCGCCAGCGTCTCCTCTTCTTCGCTGGAGCTCTCCTCATCGCTGGATGAGGTTGCAGAAAAGACCGAACGCCTGGAAAGCTCTTCCGATCAGACCCTGTCAGCTGTTAACGAGATCGTCATGACGTTCAAACAGATTGCCGATAACGTTACACTTTTATCTACCAAGGCAGGCGAGGTCGCATCTTCGGCAGAACAGATCAACTCTGTCGCACAGGAGATCAGTTCGCATTCAAAGGAACAAGCAGCCGTTGCCAAGGAGGTCAAACAGGATGCCCAGAACTTCGGACTGACCGCCATCAGCAAGACCAAGCAGAAAATGGCCATGATTCGGAATGAAGTCAGCACAACCAGCAACGTAATGAATCAACTGGGCATCGCAACCGGCGAGATCGGTAGAATCGTCAGCCTGATCACGGAGATAACCGACAAAACAGACCTACTGGCACTGAACGCCAGTATACTGGCAGCCCAGTCGGGCGTGCACGGAAAGGGCTTTACTGTCGTGGCTGAAGAGGTAAAAGATCTGGCGCTGCAAGCTGCTGCTTCAACCAAAGAGATCGACACCGTGGTCAGTCAGATCCGACAATGGACCGCACATGCCATTACAGCTGCCACCAACAGCGTGAAGGAAGTGGATGAAGGGGTCTCTCTTTCCCATGAGGCCGAAACGGCTTTGTTGACTATTGTCAGCAAGACGGATCTCTCCCTCGAACATGCCGTGCAGATAGCCAACGCTGCCGAAGAGCAAACGAAGAGCATCGGCCTGGTCAGTTCAGCAATGCAGGATATAAGCTACATGGTGCAACTGATCGATCGGGCGACCACACAACAGCAGATATCATCGGAACATATCCTGCAAGCCACTGAAGAAGTACGGAACATTATCCATGCAACCAAGCTTTCGGCTGTTTCCCAATCCTCGGAAACCCAGCGCATAACGGCAATGATTGTGGAAATGTCGGACATGATTCAGATGATCGCCAAGGCGACGGCCGAACAGCAAAAAGCATCGCAAGAGATCGTCAAGACCTTTCAAGCCATACACGGCTCAGCCGTAAACACCACCGATCTCGTCAACCAGCTCACCTCAAGTGCCAGAACACTGCAAACACAGGCAGACAAACTTCACGAACACATCAACGAATTCATAATTTAATTTTTTATCATGAAGCCCACGACGGAGCTTTTTGGGGCTCGACCTTACGGACGAATCCACGGATATTCACACGGATTGCCGCCATCGGGGCGTTAAAAGCACCCTTTCCTGACGGAAACAATAACGATTATCGAGCAGTATTGCTCGATTTCCACGAAATTCACCGTTGTCATTCCTGCTGAATCCGGTACTATTGACATCAATGTACCTCGCCGCATGGAGAGAGCGATGCAAAATATTCCCATTTTTCAGTCCCAACCGGGAATGATCCTCGCCAAGGATGTGGTCCGGCCGGATAATCCGAATGGGCCGCCCCTGTGCGGCAAGGGAGTGGAACTGACCGCCCCGCTCATCATGCGGTTGCAGAATATGGGAGTGCAAAGCCTTATCGTTGAAGGCCACCCCCTATGGCTGGAGGGGGACAAGACCCGGGAGGAGCTCCTGGCAGACCTCGACCATCGCTTCCGCAGAGTAGCCGACCACCCGCGGATGCAAGTGATCAAGGCTGTCTACCGTGACTGCATCATCAAGTCCATGGAGGGATCGGCGCAGGATGACAGATAGGCGCTCCGAAATTCTGGCAGTCATCAAGGACACCAGGTCACTGCCCACCATCCCGGCGATCATCGGTAAATTGAACGCAATGTCGGTGAGCGACAAGGCCTCGATCCAGGAAATGGCGCGGATGGTCTCCTCCGACCAGGTGCTGTCGGCCCGGGTCCTGAGACTGGCGAACTCGCCGTCGTACGGTTTCTACCGGGTATCCACCATCTCCAACGCCATGATCCTTCTGGGGGTGGATGTAGTAAAGAGCCTTGCCCTCAGCTCTTCGATCTTCGAGATCATGGAGAAGAGCGTGCTCGGCCTCTGGGAACACTCCCTTGGGGCAGGGGTGGCAGCAAACATTATCGCCAAAAGGCTCCGGCTCCCCGATTGCGAAGAAATTGCCACCGCCGCTCTCCTCCACGACATCGGCAAGGTGATAATGAAGATAAAGTTCCCCGAAGAGTACCAGCAGCTTCAAGGCTCAATAAAGGACGACGGGTACTATTTCCAGGAAGCCGAGTTGGAACTGTTCGGCATAGACCACGCCGAGGTCGGGGGGTGGCTGGCCAAGTACTGGTTCCTGCCGGACAAACTGATCGAGCCGATAGCCTGCCATCACGATATAGAAAAGGCCGGCAGTCACCAGGTCAAGGCAAGCGTCGTCCATCTGGCGGATATCCTCATCAAGGCAAGCGGCTTCGGCTTCAGCGGTGATGATTTTGTCCCCCCGCTCAGCGAACTGGCCTGGCAACGGCTCAACCTGAACGATGTCATCCTCAGGGACATCATCGAGGAACTGGAAGACAAAATGGTGGATGTGAAAAACTTCACCTTGGAACTGCAATCGGCCGATGCGCTCTAACCTCCGAATAACCCTCATTTCCAGTGACCAGCAACTTGCCGCCCATCTCCAACTCCGGCTGCAGAGCAAAGATTATCAGGTCATTCTTCTCTCCAGCTTTACCAATGTAATCGGCATGATTTACTCCGATCCGCCGGACCTGATCATCCTCGACCTTTCCTCGTCCTCGCTCGATGAGGGCGACAAGATCGTCAGAACCATCAGGGGGGACAGCTTTTTCAGCACTATCCCGATCATCGGCATCCTGACCGAGACGTCCACAGAGGAAATGGATTGGAGTGCCACACCACTGGATGATTTTATCACCCTGCCGATCAAGTATCCCGAACTCTTCAGCCGCATTCCGCTCGCCATGGGACGCATCGAGCGGATCTTCGACAACAACCCCCTGACCAGGCTTCCGGGCAACGCCTCTATTCAGCGGGCAGTGGAAGCGGTCATGGGAACACCGATGGCGGTCTGCTACATCGACATCAACAATTTCAAACCGTACAACGACGTGTATGGCTTTTCCCATGGCGACGAAGTGCTCCGGATGCTGGCCAGAATCATGTTCAACGCCGTCAAGGAGTCGGGCGGCGGTTTCTGCGGTCACATCGGCGGCGACGATTTCGTGTTCATCGTCCCCACCGAGCAGTCTGAGCCGGTCTGCAAGACAATCATCAGCAACTTCGGCCAGATTGCCGACGAACTGTTCGACGACGTGGCCAAGGCTGATGGTTTCTTCGTGGCCTGTGACAGGAAAGGCCAGGAAGAAAAGATCCCCCTCCTGAGTATCTCCATTGCGGTTGTCCCTACCGATTCACCCCGTATTCTGCACTACGGTAAACTCACCGAAGTGGCGGCCGAACTGAAGAAGCTGGCCAAGCGCAGCAGCGAAAGCAGTTATGTTATTGACAAACGCAGGTGATTTCCTCTAAAGAATTTAAGAGCGGCGTCGATAACAGAGCCATTACCTCGTGCCGCACAAAGCGGAAGGAGCCTTACCGGTGAAAAAAAGACAATTTGAACGGGTTGATTGTCGGACGACCGCCCTGATAACCTATCAGGGGCGTGCCTTCAGGGGCGAGGTGGAAAACCTGAGCCTTAAGGGGCTGTTCGTCAAGACAGACCAGAAGATCGACCTCAACGAAACAGTTCAGGTCACGGTCTCCTTCAACGGTGATTCCGGTGACCTGTCGTTCGGCATCGACGGCAAGGTGGTTCGGTGCGACGAGCAGGGAATCGGTCTCAGCTTCCAGAAAATCGACACCAAATCCCTGGTCCACACCCTCAACGCGGGAAACGACACCTGCCCCCCCCCCGGGACCGACTGCCTCGCCTGCACTGCTGCCTAGAGGGAAAGAATCTGCCGCCAAAAAGGGCTGCGTACGCAGCCCTTTTTTCTTTTTTCCAGCCTACCCGATCTCCTGCTCCATCGCTGCCAGCAACAGGTCATTTTCCCCGACTCCCCGCACCGCCAGTCGCACAAACCGCTCGCCAAGCCCCTGAAACGAACTGCAGTCCCGAATCAGCATCCGTTGCCCGAGGAGCCGCTCCTGCAGAACCGGAGCACTAAGATAGCCGGGCAGCTTTACCAGCAGGTAATTGGCAGCGGCCGGAAAGACCCGGACATCGGGAAGGGCTGCCAGGCGCTCGGCCATGGAGGCCCGCGCCGAGCCCGTCCCGGAAAGGGTACGGCGCTGGTAATCGTGGTCTGCCAGGGCGGTCAGTCCGGCTGCCTGCGCCAGATGGTTCACGCTCCAGGGGGGCCGGATTGCTGCCAGGCGCGCCGTGACCCCAGCTGACGCCATGGCGTAGCCAAGGCGCAGCCCGGGCAGTGCCCAGAACTTGGTCATGGAACGGAGCACCACTCCTGCACTACCTGCTGCCACCAGATGCTTGGCCGATTCATCCTCGCAGAAATCCATGAACGCCTCGTCCACCACCAGAAAGGTCCCCTCTTTCCGGCAGAGATCGGCCACAGCCGCCACTTCGTCCCGAAGATAGAGCCGGCCTGTAGGATTCCCCGGATTACAGAAAAAAAGTAGGTCGTAGCCGGAACTCAGCCTCTCGGCAAGCGCGGCCAGAGGAAGAACGAAACCGTCTGCATCGGACAGAACAAGCTGCTCCACCTCCCAACCCGCCTGCTGCAGGGCATAGCCGTACTCGGAAAAGGTCGGTGCAATCAGCAGGGCGCGCTTGCGTCCTCCCTCCAGAAGCCGTGGCAGCAGGTAAATAAGTTCGGTGGAGCCGTTCCCCACACAGAACTGCTCCGGCGCCAGTCCGTGATGGGAGGCCAGGGCCTGACGCAACGCCGTGGCCTCGCTGTCCGGGTAATGCACCGCCTGCACCAGAGCATTCTGAACCGCATCCCGGACAGTTGCCGGGATACCGAGCGGATTGATGCTGGCGGAAAAATCCAGGATATCCTCCGGGCTCACTCCCAGCTGTCGGGCAACGGCAAAGACCCTTCCCCCGTGATCGAACAGTTTCATCCCATTCATCTCCAATAATTCCGGACAGTACTAGCAGCAAGCCACCCCGCCAGGAGCAGACCCTCGGCGCCGTACATCAGCCGCACCGCACCGCGCCAGGCATCCCTGTCGAGCGGCCTGACCGAGTCGCCGATGGTCGGCTTGACCACCGGCCGGCCAAAATAGCTGTTCGTCCCGCCGAGTTGGACCCCAAGCGCCCCGGCAGTTGCCGCCTCAGGGAAACCGCTGTTCGGCGAGGCATGGTTACGGCCGTCCCGCGCCATGATCCGCCAGCTGTCCCGCAGGGAAAGGCCGCACAGCGGAGCAACGAGAACCATCAGCAGTCCGGTCAGCCTGGACGGCAAGTAATTGGCCAGATCGTCGCACCGGGCCGAAGCCCAGCCAAAGCGCAGGTACCGGTCATTCTTGTAGCCGACCATGGAGTCCAGGGTGTTAACCGCCTTGTAGGCCAGCGCCAACGGCGGACCGCCGAGCAGCAGAAAGCACAGCGGCGCAATGACGCCGTCAGAACTGTTTTCCGCCACGGTTTCCACCGTTGCCCGCCAGATCTCCGGTTCATCGAGATCTGCGGTATCCCGGCCAACGATATACGAGAGATAGCGTCGCGCCTCCGGAAGGTCACCCCTTTCCAAGGCAGCGGCCACCAGCCCCGACTCGCGGTGCAGGGAGCGGGCAGCCAGGGCAGTCCAGGCCATGAGGGCAGACACGACGGTACCGGCATACGGATGCACGGCAGAGGCCATTGTCACTGCTGCCAGGGCGATGCCGTAGGTGAGTGAAACGGTGAGCAGTAACAAGAGCATGCCGCCAAGGCGCTCGCTTGCTATGAGCCGTCTCAGCACCCCCTCCAGAAAGGCGATCATCCTCCCGATCAGGATGACCGGATGGGGTAGCCAGCGGGGATCGCCCAGGAGAAGATCGAGTACGACCGCGGCGATGGGGACTGACAGCTCGGGGTTCACCCGCACACCCCGGCCAGCTGCGAGGTGTGCCCATCCACGGAGGGGCTGTTCATGCAGGCATCACACCGCAGATGGCCCAGACCTTGGCCAGATCCAGGTGCCGTTCCAGGTGATCGGCCAGGAGGTCAAGGGGGTCCGCGGCCCGTGTGGGGACCGCCCGTTCGGTCAGACCCTTGGCCGTGCGGAGCCGGTTCAGGAAGGCGGTGCGGAACCGGTCGTTGTCGAAAATGCCGTGCAGATAGGTCCCGAACACCCGCCCGTCCCTGGAGACCGCGCCGTCAAGGATCTCGGTCTCCTCACCGGAACGGCGGGTGATCCTGGCAAATGAGTCGGCCCTGGGGCCGAGGATGGTCTCCCCCATATGGATCTCGTAGCCGGTCAGCTCCCGGCTGCAGCGTGAGGCGACCAGAAAACCGGCAGGCAGGAGTTCGGCCGTCACCTGGTGGGTCTCCTTGTGGGGCAGCATCACCGTCACCACATCCAAGAGCCCCAGCCCCTCGGCTTCCCGCTGATCGCCCGATTCGACGCCATGGGGATCGCTCACCCGCATTCCCAGCATCTGGTAACCGCCGCAGACACCGACCACCGGGCCGGCGAAAGCCCTGATGGCCGCCGCCAGTCCCGACTCCTGGAGGAAGGCCAGATCGGCAATGGTCGCCTTGCTTCCGGGCACGATCAGCAGGTCCAGACCGGGCAGCAGGCTCGGCTCGTCCAGATAGGAGAGCTCCAGATCCTCGTCCCCTTCCAGGGCATCGAAGTCGGTATAATTGCTGATCCGCGGCAGCCTGACCACCCCGACCCGAAGCCTGTCTCCCACCGAGCCCTGAGCCCCGAGCCCCGAGCGCCTCTTTGCCAGCGCCACGCTGTCCTCTTCCGGGATCCTGAACCCGGTGAACCAGGGGACCACTCCCAGGACCGGGACACCGGTCCGCTGCTCGACGAAGCTGATCCCCGGCGCCAGCAGGGAGGGGTCACCGCGGAATTTGTTGATGATCACCCCGCTGACCCTCGCCCGTTCGTCCGGCTCCAGGAGATCCAGAGTGCCGACGATCTGGGCGAACACCCCGCCCCGGTCGATGTCAGCCACCAGCAGCACCGGACAGTCGGCCATCACCGCCACCCGCAGGTTGGCGATGTCGTGGGCCTTCAGATTGATCTCGGCAATGCTGCCGGCCCCCTCGATCACCACGAAATCGAACGCCTCCTGCAGACGGCCGTAACTCTCCCGAACCTTCGCGAATGCCTGCGGTTTGAAGGCGTTGTACTCCTGTACCGACATGGTGCCGACCACCTCTCCCTGGACGATCACCTGGCTCCCCAGATCGGTGGTTGGCTTGAGCAGCACCGGGTTCATATCGGTGTGGGGAGGGATTCGGCAGGCCGCAGCCTGGACCGCCTGGGCCCGGCCGATCTCCCCCCCCTCGGGGGTCACGGCCGCGTTCAGGGCCATATTCTGGGACTTGAACGGCGCGACCTTGAGCCCACGACGCCTGAACAGGCGGCAGAGCCCGGCCGTCAGCACCGACTTCCCCACATCGGAGGCGGTGCCGGCTACCATCACGGCCTTGCCGTGATAGGGCTCGGGGCTCGGGGCTCGGGGTTCGGGGGCTGATTCTCCCTGAGCCCTGAGCCCTGAGCCCTGAGCCTTCGCCGCATACCCCCTTGGAGTTATGATCCGTCCCGCCCGGTCCACAAACGTCGCACCGTTGCCGATGATGACCGTGCTGAACATGTCGATCGGATGCTCGAGCATCGCTCCCAGGGTAGTGACGATCCGCTCCTCTCCAGGCCGGCAGGCATTACGAACGATCCCCACCGGCGTTTCCCGGCGGCGGCCGTTCAGAAAGATTGCCCGCGCCTCTTCCAGCTGTTTTACCCGTCCCTTGCTCCGCGGGTTGTAGAGGGCAACGACGAAATCGGCTGCCGCTGCGGCCTTGAGCCGCTTTTGGATGGTCGTCCAGGGGGTCAGGAGGTCGGAGAGGGAGATGGCGGCAAAATCGTGCATGAGCGGGGCGCCCAGGACCGATGCCGCTGCCTGCAGGGCGGAGATGCCCGGCACCACCACGACCTCAGGCGCAGTCTCTGGACCTTCCTTTTCCAGGAGTTCCAGCACCAGCCCGGCCATGCCGTAGATGCCGGCATCGCCGCTGGAGACTATCGACACTGTCCTGCCGGACGCGGCGATCTCCAGCGCGGCACGGCAGCGCTCCACCTCGCGCATCATGCCGGAGGAAACCACTTCCTTGCCGAACAAGAGCGGCCGTATCAGGTCGAGATAGACCTTGTAGCCGACCACAGCCTCACTGGCCCGGATGGCCGCCTGGGCCTCGAAGGTCATATGTCTCAGATCGCCGGGACCGGTCCCGACGACGTACAGTTTTCCCATTATCAACCTCTACTGTGGAGTCGTGACGGATGCCGCACCGACAAAAGCGCCTGTGCCCGAGTACCAGCCGCTGTAGGCGACATGGAGCGTCCAGCGGCCTGTCTGTCTGAGCCCGTCAGGGCGAGTTACAGGCCGCTAGCGCAATGAGCCATACAGCGGCGGTGCGAGCGGCACAGCGAACGAACCGGTGCGGTAGCCGTCACGACTCCACCTCACCACATCTCGGCAATCGCCAACGTCACGTTGCCGTCCTTCACCTTTTTCAGGAGCAGCTTCCCACCGTGTGAAGCCAGGAGGGCCGCCGGCTCGGCCACTCCCGTCGCGCCGATGGCCTTCAGGGCATGTTCCGACACCGGGCTCGGCGCTGCCACGCTGTTCAGTTCCTCGCTCGCGAACCAGTACAACGGCACCCCCAGCCCGGCGGCGCAGGCCACCAGCCCGGGCTCTTCCCGCTTGGCCTCGGCAGTGGCGAGGCAGGCGATGCTGCGGGGCGACAGAAAGAGCCGCTTCAGGTTGGCCGCGATGACCCCTTCGATCTCCTCCCGGGTCGTGCCTTTGTTGCAGCCAACCCCCAGCGCCAGGTTCAGCGGCCTGAGCACCAGGAGGTTATCGGCCTGAAACTGGGGAGGGACGATGCTGTTGGCGACAAAGACGACCCCCTTGGCGCCGCTGCGCACCGCGGCCACGAAGGTGTCGAAAAAAACCAGCCTGCCCCGGCCATGAAAATACGAGCGGACCAGCCCCGAGGCATCCACCACGGCGATCTCCTCGCTGTCCAGGAGCAGACTGTTCAGGACCTTTATCCGGCCGAGATCATCGATGACCCAGCCATGGTCCTTGGCCAGCATGTCGAAGGAGGGGAGCCCATTGGCGTCGGTGGCAGTGGTGATGACGGCCCGGGCACCGGTGACGAAGGCACAGCGCTCAGCCAGCTCGTTGCCGCCTCCCAGGTGACCGGAGAGGAGCGAGATGGCGAACTTGCCCGTCTCGTCCATCACCACCACTGCCGGGTCCACGTCTTTTCCGGCCAGCAGGGAGGCGGTAAGGCGGACGACAATGCCGGTTGCCATGATTGCAACGATGCCGTCATGATCCAGCCACAGCCGGGGGAAAAGTTCCTTCAGGTCATCGAAAACCAGGGCTGCAGCGCCGGCCTGGCCGCGGTATTTCTGCAGCACATACAGATCGGCGCCGAGTCCCACGCGCAGCCTGGCGCCGAGGCGGGCACCATTGCGGGTTATGGCGATGATGGCAAGAGGCACGGTCAGGCGACTATGCCTTTGCGGAATTCATGGGAAAACTCACGGTCGTACAGCCTGGATACCGCCTTCAGCCCCTCGCGCCGCGCCTTCAGCACGTCGCCGACGAGGATCAGGGCCTGTTTACCGATGCCGGCCGCCTGCACCTTCATGGCAATGTCCGCCAGGGTCCCCTCGACAGTCTGCTCGTCGGGCCACGACGCCCTTGCGACCACGGCCACCGGGGTCGCCGGGGTGTAGGCCCCCTGCAGGAGTTCCGCCACCACCCGCTCGATCATGGAAACCGACAGATAGATGACCAGGGTGGCGCCGATGCGGGCGATTTCGGCCAGCCGCTCCCGCTCCGGCACCGGGGTCCGGCCGGCCAGGCGGGTGATGATGACGGTCTGGGAGACCTCGGGCAGGGTCAGCTCCTGCCTGAGGGTTGCGGCGGCGGCAAAGGCGCTCGTCACCCCCGGCACTACGCTGTAACCGATGCCGAGCCGGTCCAGTTCGGCCATCTGTTCCTGTATGGCGCCGTAGATGGAGGGATCGCCGGTATGGAGCCGCACCGCGCGCTGCCCGGCAACTGCCGCCTCGGCCATGACCTGCGTCGTCTCCGCCAGAGTCATGCCGGCCGAATCATACACGACCGCGTTCGGCGCATGAATACGCACCAATTCCCGATCCACCAGACTGCCGGCAAAGACCACCACATCGGCCTCGCCCAGCAGGCGGGCTCCCTTGACGGTGATCAGTTCGGCATCGCCCGGGCCGGCACCGACGAATACGATTGGCACCAACGAAAACCTCCCGCTGCCGCGTTAACGCAGCAGATCATCTTTAGTTGCCGTCCGGAAAGGGTTCTTTTCCGCCCTGGCTGTGTCAATCTGCGGTCTTGCTTGTGCGGTTACAGTAAGTACGCCTCCGCGCAATCCCTTGATTTCCTTGCCAGAACGAAAAAGTCCTCCTTTCCGATCCGGAAACCAATAGTTTCTCATCCGGAGTTTCCGGATGGAAACTATTTACTTAGGCTGCGGCGACGTCAGGTACTGCTCGAACGGCTCCCAGTAACGCTGCTGCACCAGCCGGCCGCTCTTCCTGTCCACGAACTGCACCTGCCTGCCGATCCAGACGCTGCCGGTCACGGAGTCGAGCTTGAACAGGTGCCGCTCGGAGGTCTGCTCCCCGCTGAGGGAACTGGCGGCATACTGACCATCGAACAGACGGTACCGGCCCAGTTCGATGACCGGCACCGGTGCAGGGGGTGGGACGGCAACCAAAGCTGCCTCCGCTGACGGGGTACTCTCCTCGGGAGCCGCCTCATCGGCGGCAACGGCCGACATGCACGGGAGCAGGAAAAGGGCGAGCAGGGCCAGAATGAATGGCAACCGAACGTTCCGCATGGTTTACCTCGCTGTTGAATATTTCGTGACGATCAGGAGGGAGAGATAGTCCAACTGCTTCCCCACCAGGGTATCCAGGGCGGAGACCACCTCTTCGTCCTCCCCTCCGACCCGCCGGACAAAGACTGCATGGTTTTCCAGTCCCAACTCCCGGAGCAGGGCAAAGACCCGGTCGAACACCCGGTGCACCTTCATCAGGATCACGGTATCAAAGGCGGCAAAGGTGCGGCGCAGTTCGTCGTCCTCGTAGGTCGCCGGAAGGATGGCGATCCGGTCGGCGGTCATCCCGAGCGGCACACCCGCCGCCGCTGCCGCGGCATTGATGCTGGAAATCCCCGGCACCACCTCGACCGGGATCTCGGGATAGCGCTCCCGGAAGATCCGGTAGAGATAGAGGAAGGTGGAGTAGAGGAACGGATCGCCGATGGTGATGAACGCCACGTCCAGGCCGGCACGGACCCGCTCCGCCACTTGGGCCGCCGCCTCTTCCCAGAAAGCGTCCAGCCCGGCCTGATCCTTTTTCATGGGAAAGACTTGGACCAGCAGTTCCTGCCGGGACGGGTCGATAAACGGCTCGACGATGGAAAGGGCATAGCTGGCGGCATCGGCCGCCCCGGTCGGGGCGCAGATGACCGGCACCTCCCGGATAATCCGCTCGGCCTTGCGGGTGAGGAGTTCGGGATCGCCCGGGCCGACGCCGACCGCGTAGATTTTCGCCACTAGTCGTCACCTTTCCAGGCCGTAATGATGTAGACGGGATTCTGGGACTCGAACAGCTTGTACTCGGACAGCCCGCGGGTCTTGGCGATATTGACGCAGGTGACCTCCACGGTGTAGCCATGGTCCTCCAGAAACTCCACCGCCTTGGTCAGGGTATCCAGGGTGACGGCGTTCAGGACGATCATCCCATCCTGCTTGAGACGCCGGTCCACCGCCTCGATGATCTCCTCCAGCATGCCGCCGGAGCCGCCGATGAACACCCGGTCCGGATCGGGGAGATCTTCCAGCCCTTCGGGGGCAAAGGATTCCACCAGCTTGACATTGCGGGCCACGAACTTTTTCAGGTTCTCCCGCAGGAACACGACATACTGTGGGTTTCGCTCCAGGGCGTAGATCTTGCCGTTGGGCATCAGGTTCGATGCCTCGATGGATACCGAGCCGCTGCCGGCGCCGATATCCCACATGATCAGATCGTCCTGCAGCTGGAGCTTGGCCAGGGTGACCGCCCTGACCTCCTGCTTGGTGATCAGTTTCTTGATCGATGCGAACTCCTCGTCTTCGACGCCGATCAGCGGATACTGGGTAAGGGTAGGCTCCCAGGCCTTGATCAGGATCAGGATGTTCAGGGGGGAGGCGGGAATCTCCAGGAGCCCCTTCACGTCGGTCCTGGTGAACCGCTCCTCCGGCGTGCCGAGATCCTCGCAGAGCCAGGCCTCGTACCCTTCCGCGCCACGCTCGATCAGCTCGCGGGCAATGGCGGCCGGGGTGTTCACCTTGTCGGTCAGCACCGCCACCTTCTCGGCGGCCACGATCCGGTCGATGGCCCGGTGCATCTCCCGGCCGTGGCACGAGACGAAGATGGCATCGTCCCACGGCTCCTTGATCCGGGCAAAGGCGTACTGGACGCTGGTGAGATTGGGAAAGATCTCGATCCGTTCCTTGGGAATGTTCCGCAAAAGGAAGCGGGCCACGCCGAAGAAATTGGGGTCGCCCGAGCCGAGCACCACGGTCCGCCTGTCGGTAGCCTTCAGGAAATCGAGCATCTCCGCCAGCTCTCCCAGGACCCGCTTCTCCCCGGCAAAGTCGGGAAAGATGTCCAAGTGCCGCTGGTGGCCGATCAGGACTTCCGCCTTGCCGATCACCTCCAGGGCCTTTTTCCCGAACCCTTCCCATCCCGTGATGCCGGCGCCGACCAGATAGACTTTTTGTTGGGGCATGCCATCCTCCGAATCCGAGTTCCAAATCAGGCGCAATATAGCACTTCCCCGCCATACCCCGCCAGTAAAACCGTGACCGGCAGTGTCGGCGTCACCTGCCGGGCAAACGCTGCCGCGCGGCTGCAGACCAGCGCCACGAGCGCCTGCTGGTCATCGGACATCTCCAGCACCTGGCGGGCGGTGTTCGCTTCGCGGATGCGGGGAACGAGGAACGAGGTGCGAGGTTCAAGCGCACACCATTGTGCCAGATGCCGCAGATCGAGATCGGAAGAGCTCACGTGGGTCTGTTCGTGGCCGCAGGCGATCTTCAGGAGCTTGGCGAACTGGCCGGCAAGGACGGCCCGGTCCACCCCCTTGCGGGCGCAGGACCGCAGGGCATAGCCCACATGGTCCCCCATCATCACGAATGCCTCCTCGGTCAGTGCCTCTCCGAGCCCCGAGCCCCGAGCCCCGAGCTGACGTTGTGCCACCATCTCCGAGGTGCGCCCGGTCGACAGGACCACGGTCCTGCTGCCACAGGCCAGGGCCACGTCAATGGCGGCGTCGATGGTGTCGGTCCAGGCCTTGGCCGAGATCGGGCGCACGATGCCGGTGGTCCCCAGAATGGAAAGGCCGCCGACGATCCCCAGACGGGCGTTCAGGGTCTTTTTCGCCAGCTCCGCGCCGTTGGGAATACTGACAACAACGTGAGGGGTGAGGGGTGAGGGGTGAAGAGGAAAAATCTCCCTGACCGCCTCTTCGATCATCCGGCGCGGTACCGGGTTGATGGCCCAGTCACCGACCGGCACGGCCAGACCGGGCTTGGTGACCCGGCCGACCCCCTCGCCCCCCTCGATGACAATGTCGCCGTTCTCGCCGGGGACCAAGGAGACCGCGGCCCGGATCTCGGCGCCGTTGGTCACGTCCGGATCGTCCCCGGCATCCTTGATGACCGCGCAGAGGGCTGTTTCCCCCTGCAGTTCGCAGGAATGGAGGCGGAAAGCGGCCGGCACGCCGGCCGGGAGCAGGAGCTCCACCGCGGCCACCGGCTGTCGGTCGCGCAGGAGGAGCGCGGCCCCCTTGGCGGCCGCGGCAGCGCAGGCCCCGGTCGTGTAACCATGGCGAAGGTGTCTGCCGGACATGGGCTCAGCTTCGGGAGATGACCAGCGGCAGATGTGCCCCGGACCGGAGAGCGGCCAGAGCCTGCTCCTCCAGCTCCCCTTTCCCCAGATCCTCCTTGCCCACCACCTCCTCGACATCGATCCTGACGATGCCGGTAATGGCCAGTTTCTCCTCCGGATAGGCGCCGAAGGTCTCCGTTGGCTGGTACTTGGCCATCAGGGCATCCAGGGCGCGGACCTTCTCCGCCTGCTCCTCGATCAGCCGTGCCTGACCCCGGATGATGACACTCCGGTAGAGGTATTCGGCCCGGCAGGGATGCCCGTGCGTTCCCTGGACATAGGCGATGGGGAGGTCCACCTCGAAGCAGACCCGGCTCTCGTAGCGGATGTGGTCCAGTTTCTCACCTTCCAGGGCGCAGTGGAAATAGAGCCGGCCGTCAAGGTAGGCGAAGTTGAGCGGCTTGATCATCGGCCAGCCATCCGGCCCGATGGTGCCGAGCCGCCCCACCGGAACAGTGTTGAGCAGGTCGACGATAACGGCCATGTCGGTGATCCGTTTGTTCGATTTGCGCATGCGTCAGAACCTTTCTTCCTCTGCCATGATCAGCAGCGCGTTGATCACCGCTGCAGCCACGTTGGAGCCCCCCTTGCGGCCCCGGTTGGTGATGAACGGGATGTCGTACTCCCCCGCCTCCCTGACCAGCTCTTCCTTGCTCTCGGCTGCGCCGACGAAACCGACCGGCAACCCCACGATCAGACCGGGGCGCAGCCCCTCCTCGCGGACCAGGCGCAGGAGCTCGAACAGGGCGGTCGGGGCGTTGCCGATGACGAAGATGCCGTTGGCCGGGTCGGCCGCAGCCGTGCGCGTGGCGATGATCGAGCGGGTGACGCCGAGCTTGGCTGCCACCTTGGCCACCACCGGGTCGGCCACCAGACAGGAGGAGGTGATGGCAAAGGTGTCCAGGCGCGGCTTGGCTATGCCGGCCAGGGCCATGGTGGTGTCGGTCATGATCCCGCGCCCCTGACGAAGCGCCGCGACCCCGCGGGCCACCGCATCGGGGGAGAAGAGCATGGACCGGCTGTACTCGAAGTCGGCGCTGGTGTGGATGACGCGCCGCACCACCGGCCACTCGGCCGGCGACCATGAGTGGGTGCCCGCCTCTGCATCGATGATCCGGAACGACTCGGCCTCGATCTCCTCGGGCCGCAGGTGGACCGACATCAGTGCCACCCCGTTGCGGTCAGCCCTTCGGCGATCCGCTCCACAACAACCTCGGCCAGCTTCCGGTGCACCCCGAGGTGGGTTCCCATGGCGAACTCCACCTGCGGATACCGCCGCTTCGCCTCGGCCATCTCTTCGGGGAGGTCTTCCTGCACATGGGCGCCGATGAAGAGGAAATACGGCATGAGGAGCACCCGCTCCGCCCCTTTCGCCACGCAGGCGTCGATGCCGGCCTGGATGTTGGGGAGGTGCTGCTCCCGGAAGGAAACCTCGACGATCTCGTACCCGGTCATCTCCCTGACCATGGCGGCGATCTCCCGCGCCGCGTCATTGGCCTCGGAAATCCGGCTGCCGTGGGCCATCAGAAGGATTGCTGTTTTCATGGTATCTCCTTTTTTTCTAACAGGGATGAACGGGATACACGGGATCAAATCCATTGAAGCCGCCTATCCTGTTCATCCTGTCTATCCCTGTTAATTTTGATCTTTCCGCATCATCTCCATCATCTCCCGCCGCGCCTCGCCGATGGTGAGCGGCAGCCGCCTGAAGGGGAGCTGGTCCTCATGCTTCAACTGGTAGATCAGCTCGGCGATATGGGGGAGCCTGAGCTTCACCTCGGCCATCTCCGACGGCGCCGTGAAGACCTCTTCGGGACTCCCCCCGCGCACCAGCCGCCCCTTGCTCAGGATATGGAGCTGGTCGAGAAAGAGCGGCACCAGGTCGACGCTGTGGGTCGCCATGACGATAGTCACCCTTTCCTCCCGGTTCAGCCGGGTAAGGAGCTGCATCATCCGGTACTCCCCCATCGGATCCAGCCCCGCCGTCGGCTCGTCCAGGAGCAGGATGCCGTGACCCATGGCCAGCAGACCGGCGATGCAGACGCGCTTCTTCTGGCCATAGCTGAGGGCATGGATATTCTTCGCGCCGTATTCGGCCATCTCCACCTGGGAAAGTGCCGTCTCCACCCGCCGGTTCACCTCTGGCTCGTCAAGCCCCATGTTGCGCGGCCCGAAGGCAACGTCCTCACGCACCGAGTGGGCAAAGAGCTGGTCGTCGGGATTCTGGAACACCAGCCCCATTTTCCGGTAGATATCCCGGGGGTGCAGCCGGCGGATCTCCTCGCCGTCCAGGGTGACGCTCCCGCTGTACTCCTTGATCAGGCCGTCCATGATCTTCAGGAGCGTCGTCTTCCCCGAACCATTGGCCCCGAGGATGCCGCAGAACTCCCCCCTGGCAATGGCCAGACGGATATCGGCCAGGGCGACGGTGCCGTCGCTGTACCGGAACGACTGGAGGTCGATTGTCAGCCTGGCTAGATCTGCCACAACACCCCCATTGCAACAACAAACAGGAGCGACAGCGCCACCTCCCCCAACCGGAACGGCTTCTGCCGCACGAGCGGCATGGTGCCGTCGTAGCCGCGCTGTACCATGGCCGTGGTGATGGTCTGGCTGTTGTCGAACGCCTTGATCACCATGGCGCCGGTGAGGGTGCCGAAGGAGGAGAGTCCCCGCCGGTACCCGGCATAGCCGAGCCGGTTCTTCTGGGAATGATAGACCACCATGGCGTCGTCGAACAGGACAAAGAGGTAGCGCCAGGCAAAGAGCGCCACCTCGATTACCCCCCGCGGCACCCTGAGCCAGGCCAGGGCCGCCATCAGGTCGGTGAACGAGGTGGAAAAGCCGACCAGGGCCACCACCGACACCGCACCGACGATCCGGCCGACGATCAGGAGCCCCTCCCGCAGGCCGTCGCCGTAACCGCTGATGGCCACCCCCAGCAGGGACCAGGAGAAGAGCGGCGTCTGGCCGCCGGCGAAGAGTTTCAGGAGCAGCACCATCCCGGCGATGAAGAGTGGCTGAGCAAAGCGGATCAGGAGCAGCCGCGGTCGCACCCCCAGATTGAGACAGAGGCCGATGGAGAGGCAGGCCAGAAGCAGGGGAAAGGCGGTCCCCCGGTAGCTTAGCACCATCACCAGCAGGGCAAGAGCGCAGAGGAGCTTGACCCGGGCGTCGAGACGGGTGAGCGGGTGATTGTAGCTCTGGTGGTGAAGGATCGTTTTCACTGTCCCTTGTCCCGTTTCTTCTCGCTCACCAGCATCCGCCAGTAGTAGCCGCCGGCAAAACCGGCCACCACGCCGGCCACGAGGAAGACGAAGAGGAGCAGGTCCCCCTGGTCGGTATTGATCAGGGGCTTTCTCGCCTCCCGGCCATGTTCTTTTGCGATCTTCTCCACCACCGCTTCGTCCACCCCGGTCCAGGGGCGCGGCGCCAGAGAGAAGAAATAGAAGACGAAGAGAAGCGTCGGCAGGATGATGGCGTGGAGCAGGAGTATCCGCAGTTTCCGCTTGCGATCAGGCATGGGCCGACACCTCGCTCTCTTTGATCACCCGCATCCTTACCAGCAGATCGGGACGTTTTCTGTGCAGGAGCAGTACCATGCCGGCGGTCATGGCCCCTTCCAGGATTCCCAACGGCAGCTGGGTCGGAATGAAGGCGATGACGATCTTGGTCAGCAGGGGCCAGAAGGGGGACGCCCCCCGGATGCCGGATGCCAGCTCCACCGACGTCGTCAGGTAGGTGGCCCAGTCGGTGAAGAGGCCGGCCAGGAAGGCAGATACGGCAAGGCTAGCGCCGAGGCCGCGCAGGCCGCGAAAGGCGAACCAGCCGGCAAAGGAACCGACCACCCCCATGGAGACGATATCGGCCCCCAGGGTGGAGAGGCCGCCGTGGGCCAGGAACAGTGCCTGGATCAGGAGCGCCACCGTGCTGATCAGGACGCTCACCAGCGGCCCCAACAGGATCGCGGCGATGCCGGTGCCGCACGGGTGGGAGCAGGTGCCGGCGGTCAGGACCGGGACCGGCATGCAGGAGATGATGAAGACCACCGCCGCCATCAGCCCGACCAGCGGCTTGACCGACAGGTCGTCCTTCGCGAGGGTGTTCAGCTGCCGCGCGCCGAGCGCCACGAACGGCGCCGCCACCGCGAACCAGAGGAGGGCCCAGGGGAGGGGGAGTATCCCCTCGCTGATGTGCATGGCGTGGGCCGGGGTGGCGGCGAGCAGGAGCAGGAATGTCAGGGTGACGCGATACATTGAGACCTCAAAACCTTTATGGGCCACGGATGAAACCACGGAAAACGGGGCTGAGGCACCAACGGCTTGACCGCTGTTGCCGATGGCTGAACATCCCATTCCACTCGATTTTACTGACTATGCTTCATGTCAGCAGCGACCAAGATACAAAACTTTTCATTGCCACCCACTGGGTTACAGCCTATATTTATCGCATGATTATTAGTTTCCGGCACAAAGGTCTGAAAAGTTTTTTCGAAACAGGCAACAAAGCCGGAATACAGGCAAAGCATGCCGATCGATTGCGGCTTATCCTCGCGCGGTTGAATGTCGTTGCAGAACCGCGAGACATGAACCTTCCTGGGCTGCGATTGCATAAACTGGAAGGCGAGTTTTCCGGTTTTTGGGCCGTGGACGTGAGCGGCAACTGGCGAGTGATCTTCCAGTTCGAGGGGCATGACATAATTTTGGTCGATTATCTTGACTACCATTAAGGAGTATCTTTCATGATGCACAACCCACCACATCCCGGCGAGATTATCCGTGAACTCTGTCTTAAGCCACTAGGCATATCGGTTTCCGAAGCTGCCAGAGCACTCGATGTCAGTAGAAAGGCACTATCCGAACTATTGAACGGCCATACCGGCGTATCGCCGGAGATGGCGCTCCGATTGTCGATTGCCTTCGATACCACTCCTGAAAGCTGGCTTGCCCAGCAGATGCAGTATGATCTCTGGAAAGCCGGGTTAAAATGCAAGGGACTGAAAGTAGAGCGCTTAAAGGCGGCGTGAAAGTGCTCACCTCAGTTATTCTTGTTCTTCCTTCAATAATTGGGCACAGTTAGGGTCAGCATATTGACTCAATCATGAAGCCTTCTGGAGCCGTTCCGCCACCCAGACCTTGATGATGGACTGCCTGGGGACACCGAGGCGTTTAGCCTCCTTGTCCAGTTGCTGGATCATCCAGAGTGGGAAATTGACGTTGACGCGCTTCTGTTCCTGCTCTGGCCGGCGTGCACGGGAGATATCCAGGTACGCCGTGACATCCTCGCCATCGTCAAATTTCCGATCGAACTCTTAGCCTTCATAAAGGCACTCCCGAATTTGCACGCGGCTTACGTCCCATCGGGACGTAAGCTGCAAAAGAAGACTAATCCGTGTCCATCCGTGAAATCCGTGGCCAATTGCCTTTTTTTCAGCCCTACCGCTTCGCGTCGTTCAGATCCGCCGCGAACAGCTTGCCGGCCCCCCGTGACGCGCAGAAGTCGCCGCACATGGTGCAGGTAGCCTCGTCCTCCGGGGTACGGCTAGCGCGGATGGCGCGGGCGTCCTCCGGGTAGAGGGCGAGCTGGAACTGCCGCTCCCAGTTCAGGTCCCGGCGGGCCTTGGACATCTCCATGTCCCGCTGGCGTCCTTTCTCCGGGTACTTGTTCATGTCGCCGATATAGGCGGCGATCTTCGCCGCCTTCACCCCCTGGCGGACATCCTCCTCGTTGGGGAGGGCCAGATGCTCGGCCGGGGTGATGTAGCAGATCAGGTCGGCGCCGAAGCGGCTCGACTGGGCCGCGCCGATGGCGGCGGTGATATGGTCGAAGCCGGGGGCCACGTCGGTGGAGATCGGGCCGAGCATGTAATACGGCGCGCCGCCGCTCATCCGCTTCTGCAGCTGGATATTCCCCTCCACCTCGTCCAGCGGCACATGGCCGGGGCCTTCCACCAGCATCTGGCACCCCATCTCCCGGCCGATCTCGGCCAGTTCGCAGTTGATCAGGAGTTCCTGGATCTGTGCCCGGTCCGAAGAGTCGTGGATGGCGCCGGCCCGGAGGCCGTTCCCGAGCGACAGTACCGTATCGTACTTCTTCAGGATCGCCGTGACCCGGTCGAACTTCTCGTAGAGCGGGTTTTCCCGGCCATTGGCCAGCATCCAGGCGACCATGCTCACCCCGCCCTTGGAGACCAGGCCGCCGTAGCGGTATCCCTGCTTTCTCAGCCGCTCGATGGTATAGAGGTTGATGCCGCAGTGGACCGCCATGAACGCCATGCCGTCGGCGCACTGCTGCTCAATCAGGTCGAAGAGCATCTCTTCGTCCAGCTTGTTGGGGTCGCCGTATTTACGGGCCGCCTCGCAGAACGCCTGGTACAGCGGAACGTTCCCCACCGGCAGGTCAACTGCGGCAATCACCTCCCGCCGCACCCGGTCCAGGTCGCCGCCGACCGAGAGCTCCATCAGCGTGTCGGCCCCGGACTCCTGGGCGGCCTTGGCCTTCCTCACCTCGGCCGCGTAGTCCACGATATCCGAGGAGGTGCCGATGGAGGCGTTCACCTTGGTCCTCAGCCCCTTGCCGATCCCCACCGCCTTCGGTTTCCGGGCATGGTTCCAGGGGATGACGATCTTCCCCTCGGCCACATTCTTTCGGACATACTCCGGCGCAACCTGTTCGTCAAAGGCGACGGTCTGCATCTGGGCGGTGATGACCCCTTCACGGGCCAGTTCGATCTGTGTTTTCATGGTGATCCTTTCCGACGGTTATTTTTCCTGTGCCTTGGGCCTTGCGCGCCTTGTGCCTATTTGTATTTCCGACAGCTCTCCACGAACGACTCGGCCACCGACGGGTTGCTGCCGAAGTGGAGGTGGATGTAGGAGGCGAGGCAGTTCTTGTAGCGGTACCCCTCCACGCCCAGGTCGCTCTGCCCCTTGCGGACCTGGTAGAGCCGCTCCACCTCCGGCGGCATCTCCCCCATTTCCGAATAGTGGAATTCGTGGCCACGAGCCACGGTCCCCCCGGGGCCGATTATACTGTTGGCCCGCAGTTCCACCTCCCGGTACCCCAGGGCCTTGCGGCGCGGAAGCATGCGGGTGATGGCCGGGAAGATGCCGACAAATTCATGCGTCCTCACCGCTTCTTCGGCCACCGTCTCCCCAGTGGAGAGAGGCTGGAGATTAGGAACAACGTCACTGCTCGCCTCTTCCACCCCCCGGGTCAGGTAGATGAAACCGCCACATTCGGCATAGACCGGCATCTCTCCTTCGATTGCATCCCGAATCGCCCGTTTCAGACCGTCATTGGCCGCAAGCGTGTCGGCAAAGAGTTCGGGGTAACCACCGGGCAGATAGAGGCCGTTGACCCCTGCGGGCAGATCACTGTCGACAAGGGGCGAAAAGAAGCAGAGTTCGGCCCCGGCTTCCTCGAGCAGCCGCAGGTTGGTTTCATAGGTGAAACAGAATGCCCTGTCCCGCGCCACCCCGATCCGGACCGGCGCGGCCGTTTTCCGTTCCGGTGCCGGCACTGTACGGGAAACCGCCAGGTCGGTCGGCGTCGCCACGCTCCAGAAAATCCCCAGATCAACGTTGGCGCGCGTCACCTCCACCAGGTGATCCAGAAATTCCTGTTCCAGCGGATTTTCCTCAACCGTCATCAGCCCCAGGTGGCGGGAAGGGATCGCCAACTGGTCGCTACGGGGGATGCAGCCGATAACCCGGACCGCAGGCAGAACCGTTTCCACCGCCTCCCGCAGGAGACGGGCGTGGTTGTCGCTGGCCACATTGTTGAAGATCACCCCGCTGACCCGCACGTCCGGGTCGAACTCGGCAAACCCCTTGACAATGGCCGCGGCGCTCCGGGCAAGCCCCCTGGCATCCAGGACCAGGACCACCGGGGCACCGGTCAGACGGGCGATCTGGGCCGTGCTCCCTTCGTCCGAACGGCCACTGATTCCGTCGAACAGCCCCATGACCCCCTCGATGATCGCAAAATCAACGTCGGCAGAATAGCGGGCAAAGATCTCCCGAACGGTCTGCGGGTCACACATCCAGCCGTCCAGGTTGATTGAGGGCCGCCCCGTCACCAACAGGTGATAACCGGGGTCGATGAAGTCCGGCCCCACCTTGAAAGGTGCAACCGTGAGCCCCCGCCGTTTCAGGCACTCCATCAGGCCGAGGGTGATGGTGGTCTTGCCCGAGCCGCTCATGGGCGCTGCGATGATGACCGATTTCATAGGTTGCCTCCAGCGGCACCAGGCACTGGGTGCTGGGCACAAGGAATGGTTCGTTTCCCAGTGCCTAGAGCCCAGTGCCCAGAGCCTGGTTCTTAATCAGCCGTTTAATAGCATGACCACGGCCTTGCCGTCCTCGTAGTAGTCGATGATGTTGAGACAGGCGTAGGTCTGTTCGATTGAGAAGAGTGACGACAACGGCGCGCCGATGGCGTCGAGGAGAATGACCCGGTTGATGCCGCCATGCCCTACCACCAGCAGTTCTTCGCCCCGGTGCCGCTCCACGATCCGCCGGACGGTCGGCATGGCCCGGGCCTGCAGGTCGAGCAGGTTTTCCCCCTCCGGCACCCGATAGTTGACGATGTCGGCCAGCCGGGCCGCCCATTCGGCAGGGTAGCGGGCAATGATCTCCGCCCAGGTCATCCCCTCCCAGATGCCGATGTTCAGCTCCCGGAGACTTGGGTCCAGGACCGGTTCCAGGCCGAAGTGGCCACCCAGGATGCGGGCACCGGTGGCGCAGCGGGTCAGGTCGCTGGAGTAACAGGCAGCGAGCCGGGCGGCTGCGAACCGCTCCTTCAACTGGTGGTACTGGTCCACCCCTCGCTCGGTCAGCCCCACGTCGGCATGACCGTTGTAGCGGGGGGTGCCGGCGCCCACCACCTCGCCGTGGCGGATGAGATAGAGACGGGTCTTTGGTGTCATGGTTTTCCTGTAGGGGCGCATGGCATGCGCCCAGGGCGAACGCCGTTTCGCCCCTACGGTTTGAAATTCATCCCCACCAGCATCAGCAGGCAGAGGATCTCGTTCAATTCGCTGACGCAGCCGATTACGTCGCCGGTGATGCCCCCCAGGCGCCGGTGGAACCACCAGCGGCAGACAGCTGTAAAACAGACGGCACTCACCCAGCAAACCGTACCCGGCACGCCGAGGAGGAACCAGCTTGCGGCCAGAGCGGTCAGTTCGGCAACCACCAGATGCATAACGCCGGCATCGGTGATGCAGGCCGCCCCAAGCCCATCTATGCGCGCCCGGCTGGCACCTACTGCCAGGTGCACCTGGGCCGTGCGGGCCAGTAGCGGGAACAGCATGAGCATCTCCCGCTTGCCGGCCAGCGGCAGCTGCACGAGCGCCTGGTACTTGAGGAACAGCCCCAGGAACAGTCCTGCGGCACCGGCAGCCCCGATGCGGGAATCCTTCATGACCGCAAGGAACCGCTCACGACCGCCGCGGGCCGCCAGACCGTCGCAGACGTCGGCCAGACCGTCGAGGTGGAGCACGCCGGTCACCACAGAGAGCGCCACCAGCAGGATGAGGTCCGCGACCGACCGGGGCAGGGTAGGCGCGAGGCAGAAATCGAGCCCGGCCAGGAGCGCCCCGATGGTCAACCCAACCAGCGGAAAGCAGGCCATGGAGCGCCCCAGGTCCCCTTCGCGCCAGCGAACGGTAAAGGGGAGCGGGATGATGGTCAGAAACTGGAGGGCGGTGAAGTAGAGACGCATGATTCTCCGTAGGGGCGGGGTCTCCCCGCCCTGGGCGCGGCAACCGCGACCCCACATCAGTACCCCGTAACCCCTGCCTCGTCGAAGCTGGCCATCTCCTTCAGAATCTTGACCCCGGCCTCGATGAGCCCCATGGCCAACGCAGCGCCGGTCCCCTCGCCCAGCCGGAACTTCAAGTCAAGGATCGGTTCGGCTTCGAGCCGCTCCAGCATGAAACGATGGCCGATCTCCACCGACTCGTGGGCCGCAAACAGGTACTCCTTGGCCAGCGGCTGCAGCTCGCAGGCGATCAGCGCCCCGGCCGTGGAGATGAACCCGTCCACCACCACCGGTATCCGGCTGGCAGCGGCGCCGAGCACCAGACCGGCGATCCCGGCGATCTCAAGCCCACCCACCTTGGCCAGCACGTCCAGCGGATCCCGAGGGTCCGGCCGGTTTATGGCCAGCCCCTGCTCGATCACCCGGATCTTGTTCTCCAGGGCAGCGTCATTGATGCCGGTGCCGCGATGGGTCACCTCCCTGACCGACTTGCCGGACAGGACGGCGATGATGGCCGACGACGGCGTGGTATTGCCGATCCCCATCTCGCCGGTGCCGAGCATGGCCACCCCCCTCTCCTTGGCCTCAAGCGCCAGGCTGATCCCCACCTCCAGGGCCGCTACCGCCTCTTCCCGGGTCATGGCCGGCCCCTTGGCAAAATTCCGGGTGCCCCGGGCGACCTTGCGGACGACCAGTTCCGGGACCTGGCCAAAGTCGTGGTCGACGCCGATATCCACCACCCTGACCACCGCCCCGCTGTGCCTGGCCAGGACGTTCACCCCGGCACCGCCCCGGAGGAAGTTGAACACCATCTGCTGGGTCACCTCCTTGGGAAAGACCGACACCCCCTCTTCCACGACGCCATGGTCGCCGGCAAAGGTGTAGATCACCTTGTGCGCCGTGTTCGGGGCCATGTTCCCGCTGATGGCGGCAAACCGCCGGGAAAACTCCTCCAACCGGCCAAGGGAGCCGAGCGGCTTGGTCTTGTTGTCCAGGAGATGCTGGGCCTCTGCCAGCAGTGCCCGGTCGACGGGCTGGATCCTGGTTATCGTTTCATTGAGCAGTTTCATACTGGCAGACCTCCATGATGTCGGTTCTATGGTAGTGCCCCTCACACCTCACACCTCTCTACTCACCCCTTCAGCTTCAGTGGCAGGCCGGAAAAGGTCACGTACGCCTCGTCCGCCGCTGCCGCGATCAGTTCGTTGGCCTCGCCCGCCACGTCCCGGAAGGCCCTGGCCAGCTGGTTTTCCGGCACGATCCCCATCCCCACCTCGTTGCTGACGATGACCAGGGGGGTCTGCAGCTCTTTGAACTCACCGGCAAGGGCTCTCACCTCGTCCAGCACCCGGTCGGGGTTGTCGTAATGGAAGAGCAGGTTGCTGAGCCAGAGGGTGACGCAGTCCAGGAGCATGGCGGCAAAATAGCCGTCATGGCCGCGGATCGCCTCCAGGAGGCGGATCGGCTCCTCCAGGGTCTGCCACTCCGGGCCACGCCTGGCCTGGTGCCTCGCGATCCGGTCCGCCATCTCCCCGTCGCCGGCCCGGCCGGTGGCGAGATAGCAGAGGGGGGAACCGAACTCCCTGGCCCTGGCCTCGGCCAGCCGGCTCTTGCCGCTCCGGGCACCGCCGGTGATAAAAAGGACCTTCGCCATGACAAAATCCCCTAAAAAACGAAACCCCCGCCTCTCAGGAAAGAAGCGGGGGTAAGAACATGAACACTACCTGCCGGCCCTCTTCCACGGAGGTCCCAAACATTTCTTGTACAGGCAGGTCTCCTGACTTACGGGTCACTTTACTCGCTGCGCCTTCCCGAAAAACTTCAGTGGCATCGTGCAGCTTTCATCACCGATCACAGTTGCGGGACAGTGGGGGAATCGCGCCCCCTTCCCTTTTAGCCTCCGCGTAGCGGAAGCACCTGGACAAATATCTATTCGATTGTAGGGAAGTTTTTAACAGACCCCCCCGCCGTTGTCAATCAGATTGTCGCCGGCTCCAGCCTCAGCTGTCCCGCCCAGGAGTTCCTCGATCCTCCCCCAGACGGCATCACGACCATCCTTCGACAGGGCGGAAAAAAACGAGAGTGATTCCTTGGCGACCCCCAGGGTCCGGGCGATGATGTCGGCCTGCTTTGCCTTCTCGTTTTTGGACACCTTATCGCACTTGGTTACCACCAATACTGCCGGAATGCCGTACCGCTCCAGCCAGCCCATCATCTGCCGATCCTCGTCCGTCGGAATCCTGCGGATATCCAGGATCAGCACCACTCCGCGGAGGTTGGTCCGGCTGGCCAGATAGGTCTCCATCATCGGTCCCCACTGACGTTTGACCGCCAGCGGAACCTTGGCAAAGCCGTAGCCGGGCAGGTCCACCAGGCTGAAGGCAGCGTTCACTTCGAAAAAGTTGATCAACTGGGTCCGTCCCGGCGTATTGCTGGTGCGGACCAGGCTCTTGCGGTTCACCAGGACATTGATCAGGGACGACTTCCCCACATTGGAGCGGCCGGCAAAGGCGATCTCGGGTCGATCCGTGACCGGATACTCCTTCGGCTTGGTGGCACTCTTCACGAACTCGACGTTCTTGACCAGCATGTTCGGCAACTCCTTCGTTAATAGAAACCTACGAGAGAGATGGATGTCACGTGGAGCGAATGTGCCCGAGCGCCAGTCGCTGTAGACGAAATGAAGCAAAGCCGGCCCATCGTGTCTGAGCCCGTCAGGGCGAGTTGATGGGTCGGCGCGAAATTTCGACGTACAGCGGCGGTGCGAGTGACACTTTGAGCGGAGCGGGGTGTCCGTCTCTCTCGGATTCACAGGTGATGCAGTATAGCGGCTATCCGGATGAAAATGAAAATTTTTTTTGCAGCCATCTCTTCGTCTGCTATAGTTAGTCGAAACAGAGCTCGGACAGGGAGCGGAGGGGCTTGAAGCACCCATGAACAAGGAACTGGAAATGGCCATCATGGCCGCCGGCGATCTGCCGACCATCCCGATCGTTGCCACCAAGGTGATGCAGATGATCGAGATGGACAATATCACCGTTGAGGACATCGCCAAGGTAGTCACCACCGATCCTGCCGTGGCCGCCCGGGTCCTGAAAATCGCCAACTCGGCATTTTACGGCTGTCAACGGCAGATCCAGACCATCTCCGGGGCGATCGTAGTCCTCGGATTCAATACCCTCCGGAGCCTTGTGGTCGCAGCCTCGGTCAAGGAGGTCTACAAACCGTTCGGCCTGACCGAAAAGATGCTCTGGGACCACTCCCTCGGCGCCGCCCTTGCCAGCCGGATCATTGCCACGTCCTCCCGCAAGGCCAATCCGGAAGAGGCATTCCTGGCCGGCCTCCTCCATGACATCGGCAAAACCATCATGAACAGCCTGGATCCGCACAAGTTCCAGATCGTCATGCAGCGCTGCTACAATGAGGGCATTTTCTTCGAGGAGGCTGAAGAAAGCGCCTTCACCTTCCGGCACGACGACGTGGGAGCCATGGTCGTAAAAAAGTGGAACTTCCCGGAGAGCCTGGTCACCGCCATCCTCTACCATCACCGGCTCGACTTTCCACCGGAGACCGACCACTACCTGATCCTGCTCAGTTCCGTTGTGGCACTTGCCGACCTCTTCTGCCACCGCCTCGGCATCGGCGACCGCGAACCACTGGAACATCTGGATCTGGCCGACAGCAAGCCGGCACGGCTCCTCGGCCTGAGTTCGGAGCAGGTCGAAGAGTACTATGCCGAGTACCGTGATACCTACGAAAAGGACCGGGCAGCCCTGACGGCCGACAACTGACACCGTCCAGCAACTTTTTCTTGACAGGCTTTATCTAATCATGCATCAATGGCACCCATGAATCTCAAAGGTTTCTTCACTTTTACCGGCTTTTCCTTTTGGTACGGCTTTTATTTTGGGCCGTCTACCCGGGGTTGAGTTTGGTCTGAGCGAGAGCTGACAACCACACACCGAACGCCGAGGGTAGACGACACAGTCCCTCGGCGTTTTTATTTGCATGATCGAAAAATAAAGGCCGGGGACCCGCACAGTCCACCGGCCTTCGTATTTTCAGGAAAGGGAGAGAGGAATGATCATCGTCATGAAAGCAGGAGCAGTCAAACGGGACAAGGAAGAGGTGCTCAAGCGGATCAGGGAGCTGGGATACAAACCCCATGTCATCCACGGGACCACCAGGGACGTCATCGGCGCCGTCGGCGACGAGCGCGGCAAACTGGTCCTCCAGACCATCGAATCGATGCATGGCGTGGAGAGCGTGGTGCCGATCCTCCAGCCGTACAAGCTCGCCTCCAAGGAGGTCAAGAGAGAAGCGAGCGTGATCAGGATCTCTGATACCGTAAGCATCGGCGGCCCCGAGATCATCGTCATGGCCGGCCCCTGCTCAGTGGAGAGCGAGGAGCAGATCATCGCCACGGCCAGGGACGTCAAAGCGGCCGGCGCCCAGGTCCTGCGGGGAGGCGCCTTCAAGCCCCGCACCTCTCCCTACTCGTTCCAGGGCATGGAAGAGGAAGGGCTGAAACTGCTGGCCAAGGCCCGTGAGGAAACCGGCCTCCCGGTGGTAACCGAGGTCATCAACCCGGAAACCGTCGAACTGGTGGCAGAGTACAGCGATATCCTGCAGATCGGCGCCCGCAACGCCCAGAACTTCGCCCTGCTGAAAAAGGTCGGCCAGATCCGGAAACCGGTCCTTCTCAAGCGGGGGATGTCCATGACCATCCAGGAGTTCCTGATGAGTGCCGAATACATCCTGGCCGAGGGAAACCAGTCCGTCATCCTCTGCGAACGGGGTATCCGGACCTTCGAAACCGCCACCCGCAACACCCTGGACCTGTCGGCCATCCCGGTCCTCAAGGGGAAAACCCACCTGCCGGTCATCGCCGACCCGTCCCACGGCACCGGCAACTACCACTACGTGGCCCCCATGGCCCTGGCTGCCGTGGCAGCCGGCGCTGACGGCCTGATGATCGAGGTTCACCCTGATCCGGAGCGCGCCTCCTCCGACGGTCCCCAGTCCCTCAAGCCGACCAAGTTCGCCGCCCTCATGACCAAGATCAGGCAGGTGGCAGAGGCGGTCGACCGGAACGTCTGAGCTGAACCGGCTCAGTAACCGGTTTTTCAAAAACCCGGTTGCCGAGCCGGCTTCTACTGCTAGGATTAGGAGTATCCCATATCAAGGAGAGCTCCCATGCACCGACTACTGCTGCTCCTGACGGCCCTGCTCCTGATCGTTACCGGCAGTCCGGCTTCGGCACCCGCCAAGAGCCTGTACCAGAGCGAAGAAGAGCTGAAGACCGAAGTCCGGCGCCAGTTCGAAGAGATCCTCGATCTCTGGCGGGAAGGGAACTACAGCGCCCTCTACCGCCGGACCACCGGCGGCCGGGACAGCAAGGAGGCCTTCGCCAATCGTCTCGCCGAGGCCCCCAGAAAACCGGCCTGCTGCTGGGAGAAGCTGCAGGACCCCGAGATATCCATCGTGAGCGACACCATGGCCACCATCTACGGCAAGGTCGGACTGGAGGGGACCGGCAACACCAGCCACCAGACCCGAAGCTTCACGCTGATTCGACACGGTGACAGGTGGCAGATGTCCCGGAGCGACATCCTCTCCCTGTCCGGGGTCACCAAGAAAAAGCGTCCCCACACCAGCCGGCAGAGCGGCCACCGTTGACATGGAGCGCGGGCGACCGACGATATGCCGCCTGTTCTGCCTGCTCGTCATCGCCTGCAGCCTGGCTGCCTGCACCCACGCCACCGCTGCCATCGGCGATGACGCCAAGGTCGTGCTGCGGGTAAAGGATGGCCAGCGGATCAGTTACGGTCGCCTGGCAGAAGAACTGAAAGGGGTCGACCTGGTCTTTGTCGGCGAAAACCACGACAACGCCGCCCATCATGCCACCCAGCTCAGGATCATCGACGAACTGCACTGGCGGAATACCCAACTGGCCATCGGCCTGGAGATGTTTCCGGCCAAGGCCCAGCCAGAACTCGACGCCTGGCTGTCCGGCCGGCTGTCCGACCCCGTGTTCAGGTCGCTCTATTGGCAGAACTGGCGGATGCCGTGGGACCTGTACGGAGCGATTTTTCAGCGGGCCAAGACCTGGAAAATCCCGCTGATCGGAATCAACGTCCCCCGCTGGGTGGTCCAGAAGGTGTTCAAGAGCGGCTTCGCCTCACTGACACCGAAAGAACGGCAGGAACTGCCGGCCAACGTCACCTGTCAGATCGATCCAAGCTATCGGAAGTTTATCAGACGCTCGTTTGGCACCCATGCGGGGAATGGCGGGGAGTTCGAACACTTCTGCGAAGCCCAGATGCTCTGGACCAAGGGGATGGCCCGACACCTGACAACATACCTGGACAGCAGGCCAGGGTGCCAGGTCGTGGTTCTGACCGGTGCCAGCCACGCGCTGCGGCAGGGAATCCCCGAAGAGATCGCCCGGGAGAGCCGCTACACGAGCCGGATCGTCCTCCCGGAGTTGGACGACCTCTCACGAAAAACGGCAACCACCAACGAAACCGACTACCTCATCCTCGACCCTGACCTGGCCAAACGTTAACCCGCTATGATCAGCGGCAGGGAAACCCAGAAGGTGCTGCCGCTACCGGGAGAGCTTTCCACCCAGACCCTCCCGCCGTGGGCCTCGACGATCTCCTTGACCAGGGCCAGGCCGAGGCCGGTTCCACCTATCTTTCGGCTGTCCGAATTGTCCACCCGGTAGAACTTGTCGAAAACCTTATCCCGCGCCTCCTCGGGTACCCCCATCCCCTCGTCCTTTACCCAGATGAGCAGTTCATCGGTCAGCGCCTTGGCTCCGAGCTCGATCCGCGATCCGTGCGGAGAATACTTGCAGGCATTGGAAAGGAGGTTCGTCAGCACCTGGTGGAGGCGGTTCTCGTCACCGCTCACTGTCGGAAGATCTGGCGGGCAGGTGACCGCGATCCGGTGGCGCTGTTGGTCCCCGGCAAAGAGCTTGGCCACCTCGGTCAGCAGTGGTTGAATCGACACCGGCCCCACGTCGCGGAGACTCACCCGCTCCTTCATGGTCTGAAGATCGAGGAAGTTGTCGATCAGCACGCCAAGCCTGACGGTTTCCTTATGGACGGTCTCCAGGGAGCTGATGAGCTGATCATGCTCCACCGGGTTATCCATCAGGTATTCCAGAAAGCCGAGCATGGCGGTCAGTGGGGTACGCATCTCATGACTGACGGCGGATATCATCTCGTCCTTCAGCCGTTCGCCCTCTTTCCGCTCGGTGATGTCGACCGCGATCTGCATCCTGACCAACCGGCCGTCGGTCCAGCGGATCGCCCGGTCGATCCCCTGGTACCAGGCACCGGTGGCTGTGTTCTGGAATTCGTAGATCACCGGCGGCAGCGGCACTCCATCCTTTACCAGCCGCTCGTTGGAACAGATGGCGCACGGTCCGTTCGCCCCGGCCTGCATGACCATGTAACACGGCTTACCGAGCCAGTTTCCGAAAAGGCTCTCACCATACTTGTTCATATAGAGTAGTTCGTAGCTCTCCAGGTCGGCAACGTAAATCACGGCGTTCATGGAGTCAAAGATGGTACTGAACTGGTTGAACTGGGTCTGGAGGGCAACCTCGGCCTCGCGGCGCTTCCGCCGCTCCTCCGCCTCCCGGATCTCCCGGTCGATGGCCGGAACCAGGCGCGGCAGATTGTTCTTCATCACATAGTCGTGGGCACCGGCCTTCATGGCCTCGACAGCGGTTTCCTCACCGATCTTGCCGGAAACGACGATGAACGGCAGATCGAGGCCGCTCTCCTTGAGTATGCTCAGGGCAATCAGGGCGTTGAACTGGGGCATGTTGTAGTCGGACGTGACCACGTCCCACTCCCCCGAAATCAGAGCGTGGCGCACCCCCTCGGGGGTGTCCTCCCGCTCCCACGTGAGGTCATACCCTCCCCGCTTCAGCTCCCGGGCGAGCAGGAGCGCATCTTCCTCGGAATCCTCTATGATCAGCAATCGCAGCGGCTGGCCCATATGTGCTCCCAACCAGGAAATTAGAACTTCAACAGATAGTAACAGTTGCCAAACTTCTGACAAGGCTGTGGCGCAGAAAACATTGACGCTGTGCCAACCCTTCGGCTAGTGTATCGCAATGATTGAAACGAAAAAACCAGAACTGCTCGCACCGGCCGGCTCCCTGGAAGCCTTTTTCGCTGCCATGGAAAAGGGGGCTGACGCAGTCTATGCCGGATTGAAGGAATTTTCCGCCCGGGCCAAGGCCAAGAACTTCTCCCTTGCCCAGATGGAGCGGATGCTCGCCTATGCCCATGGCGAAGGGCGTAAAATTTACGTCACGATCAACACCCTCGTCAAGGAACAAGAACTGCCGCTGCTGGTCGACACCCTGGCAGCCCTGGAAGGGATGGAGGTCGACGGGGTCATCATTCAGGATCTGGCAGTGGCCCGGATCGCCAAACGCTTTTTTCCCGCCATCCCCCTCCACGCCTCCACCCAGATGACCATCCACAACTCTCCGGGGGTCCGGCAACTGGCTGAACTCGGCTTCGAGCGGGTGGTGCTCGCCCGCGAACTGCACCTGGACGAGATCCGGGAGATCGTCAGGGACAGCCCGATCGGCATCGAATGCTTCATCCACGGTGCCCTCTGCTTTTCGTTCTCCGGCCAGTGCTATTTCTCCTCCTTCCTGGGCGGCCACAGCGGCAACCGGGGCCGTTGCGCCCAGCCCTGCCGCCGCCAGTACCGCTATCGGGGAAAAGAAGGGTACTACTTCTCCACCAACGACTTTTCCAGCATCGACATGATCCCCCAGCTGGTTGCGGCAGGGGTCGGGTCCCTGAAGATCGAGGGGCGGATGAAATCGGCCGAGTACGTGGCCAGCGTGATCGGCGCCTACCGCAAGGTGCTGGATGCGCAGCCGAAGGAGTGGCCAACGGCCCTGGCCGAGGCCAAGGAGCTGCTCAAGCTCTCCTTCGGCCGGGTACCGACCAAGGGGTTCCTCGCCTCCCACCAGCCTACCGACATCGCCACCCCGAGCCTTCGGGGAGCCACCGGCCGTTTCCTGGGGGAAATAAAGGGGATCAAGGGTGGACGCATCCTGTTCGAGAGCCGCGACCGGCTCCATCTGGGGGACCGCATCCGGGTACAGCCGAAGACCGACCTGGCCGGCAAGGCATTCACCGTCAAGGAGCTCTTTCAGGGGAACCGGTCGGTCAAGGCAACGGCCGAAAAGGCGCGGGTGGAGATTCCGGCACCGTTCTCCTGCAGCATAGGGGACGCGGTCTTCAAGGTCTCTTCCGAGACCGCCTTCACCATGAGCGAAAACGCCTGCCATCGGCGGCTGGAAGGGATTCAGGCCGGCAAACTCCCCTGCGACCTCTCCGTTGCCTGGCAGGACGGGACCCTGGTGGTAGATGCCCTGGTCTGCGGCATCCCCTGCCGGCAACAGTTCGACCTCGGCCCCCTGGAAACGGCCCGTACCAGCGACATGACCGCCGTGCTTACCGCCCAGCTCGGCCGGACCGGCGACACCCGTTTCACCCTCCGTTCCCTTGCTGCGCCCGACTTCCCGCCGCTCCTGATCCCGGCAACCCGACTCAAGGAGGTCCGGCGGGAGCTCTATCAGCGGTTGGCCGATGAGGTCCTGCCAGCCGTTGCCAGAGAACGGCAGGAACGGGCCCGCCAGGCCCGGGCCTCCCTGTCCCCCGGCCGGCCGGTCGGCACCAGCGCCAGACCGGAGCTGACCGTCCGGATCGAGCATTTGAAGGATATCCATCTGCTCCAGCAGCAGGGCGTGGATGCCGTGAGCCTGCCGGTCTCCCGGGCCAACCTGCACCAGCTCCCCCAGGCACTCCGCCGACTGAAGGGCCGCGAAGGGAAGGTCGTCTGGCGCCTCCCGTTCATCATCTTCGAAGAGGACGTTCCCTGGTACCAGGGGGCCAGCGCCCACCTGGCAAGCTGCGGCTTCACCCGCTTCGAGGCGGCCAACCTCTGCCATTTCCCGCTCCTGAAAGGGATCGAGGGCGAGCTGTCCACCGACTACCGGCTCTTCTCCGTCAACAGCCAGGCGATCCGGACCTGGCAGGAGTTGGGCGCCTCTGCCGTCACCCTGTACATCGAAGACGATGCGGAAAACCTGGCAACGCTTCTGGCCGCCGACCTTCCGGTTGCCCGCCGGGTCCTGGTCTACGGCAGCGTGCCGGTCATCACCTCCAAGATCGCCATCAAAGGGGTCAAGGCGGACGCACCGATCCTGTCCGACCGTGGCGACGGTTACCGGGTCACCGTCCGGGACGGTCTGACCGTCGTGACCGCCACCACCCCCTTTGCCCTCACCGGCTACCGGGAGAGGCTTCAGGGGATGGGATGCAACTCCTTCGTCATCGATCTGGGGCAGACCCCGGCCGAGCAGTGGCCCAGGATACTGGACGCCTTTGCCCGCGGCATCGAACTCCCCGGCAGTTCGCCGTTCAATTTCACTATGGGACTGGTGTAAAAGCGGGCTCGGGGCTCGGGGCTCGGGGCT
>CAYSMK010000009.1:0-156702 GCA_964432205.1 uncultured Geobacter sp.
GTCGGCATATCGGCTGGTTAGATCATTTTATGTCCGCGAAAGTGTCAAACTTCGGATTCCCCCAAACAGTAATGTTGATCCCGATTGAGCCATTCACCCGCCCCGACTGCCACGTGAGGGGGATTGACAGAGAGCACACCTTGTCGTATGGTGCACCCATGAAACGCACCTTCACTATCCATACTGTCGTAGCGGTCGTAGTCGTCGTCACCTCGTGACGGCTCGCCGCTGCCTGTCTGACTGACATCCAAGGAGCGCGGGCTGGTCCCGCGCTCTCTTCGTTTTTAGCTCCCAAGCGACGAGGATATGCGCGGCGCCCCGCCCGCTGCCATACCCGTCGAAAGGAGCTCTCCCTCATGCAGATCACCACACAGATCCACCAGCTGACCATCCCCTTCATTGTTCCCACGCCCGGCGGCCCCATCCCCCGTTCGGCCAATCTCTTTCTCGTCCTCGGCCGGGAGGTCACCCTGATCGACAGTGGCGTACGGGGGGCCGAGACAGCCATCTTCGACTATCTCAGGGGCTCGGGCCGGCAACCAATGGAGATAGGCCATCTGGTCCTGACCCATGCGCACCCGGACCATATCGGCGCGGCGCGGGCGCTCCGGGATGCCTGCGGCTGTAGGATCGCTGCCCACGGGGCCGAACGGGGGTGGGTCGAGGATGTGGCGCGCCAGGAGCGGGAGCGGCCGGTCCCCGGCTTCCAGTCGCTGGTGGGAGGGTCCGTCACGGTGGATCTGGAGCTGCGGGATGGCGATGCAATCGACCTGGGGGAGGGGCTCAGTCTGGAGGTGCTGCACACGCCGGGGCATTCCGACGGTTCCGTCTCGCTCTGGCTGGCGCAGGAGCGGGCGCTCTTCTGCGGCGATGCCGTGCCTCTGCCCGGCGACCTGCCGATCTTCAACGATTACCGGGCATCGGTGGCCTCACTGGAGCAGTTGCGCGCCTGTGGGGCCGACTGGCTCCTGTCGGCCTGGGACGAGCCTTGCACCGGTGACGGGGTGGGGCGGCGCATCGACGAGGCCCTGGCCTGGCTGGCGCAGATCCGGGAAACGGTGCGCTCCGCTGCTCAGGAGTCATTCGATGGCGATCCACTGGCGTTATGCCGCCGGGTGGTCCCCCTGCTGGGATTGCCTCCGGTTGCGGCCAACCCGCTGGTGGCGCGGTCGTTCATGGCGTGTCTGTAAGGCGGCTGGTTCGTCGCCGGTCAAACTCCCGCAGGGCGTCTCTGCCGATCCAGCGGGCGCTGCGGGATGCCATCCCGGCCAGTTCCTCCGCCAGCGACCTGGCCGCCTGCATCTCTTTCCGCTTGCCGATCTCGCGCAACGCCCAGTTGACCCCCTTTTTGACGAAATTGCGCTCGTCCTCTGCCTCGTGCCGGATCCGTTCAAGAAAGGGATGAAAGCGCTCGGGGTCAGCCTTCTTTTCCTGCACCGCCAGGCGGGCCATCAGCACGAAGCCGGCCCGCTTGACGAACTCTTCGGGGCGGCTGCTCCACTCGGTCGCCTTCTCCCATACGTACGGCGTCCTGGCAAACAGGTTGGAGCAGCACTGGTCGCACACGTCCCATGAATCGATCTCCGTTATCCACGCCTCCATCTGCTCTTCGGTCACCTGCTGCGGGTCGTTCACCAGCGACGCCAGGATGCGGGCCTCGTGGATGCCGGTCCGCCACAGGTCGAGCGCCAGTTGATGGTTGCGGCGGTGCGCCTTGGCCAGTTCCCGCAGCACCGGGATGCTGACCCCCAGGGTGCCGGTGCCGGTGATGCCGTAGCGGGCCATGCCCGCAATGTTGGCCGGGTTGGCCAGGGTTTCCAGATAGGCGACGATTTCGATGCAGTTCATGGTTTCGTTATTCCCTCCTCGCCACAATATCCCGCAGCCGGCCTAAGTTCATTTTTGTTGCCCAGGTCCGCGCACTCACGATTCTACATGGTATATTCTTACAAAATCTTTCCAAACCTTTCAACGGAGGCGTTGCATGTTCAGCTCGGATAATGTCGGAAGGAACACGATTGCCATGGTGCTTGCCGGAGGGAAGGGGGAACGGCTCAGCCCGTTGACCCTGAGGAGGCCAAAGCCGAGTGTTGCGTTCGGCGGGAAATACAAGATCATCGACTTCGTTCTCTCCAACATGTTCAATTCGGGCATCAAGAAGGTCTATATCCTGACCCAGTACCAGGCATACTCGCTGAACAAGCATATCAGGGAGTCGTGGGGCAAGTGGACCGGCCTCGGGGAGTTCTATGTGGCCATCTCGCCGGAGACCAGCAGCGAGAGCGAAGAGTGGTTCAAGGGGACTGCCGACGCGATCCTGCAGTACCTGCGGTTCGTCGAATCCTCTGATGCCGACTATGTGGCTGTTTTCGGCGGCGACCACATCTACAAGATGGATATCGGCCAGATGATCAATTTTCACCGCATGAACAGGGCCGACATCACGATCGCTGCCCTGGAGGTGCCGGTCGAAGAGGCGAGGAGGTTCGGTGTCTTCTCGGTGGATGACGATTCCAGGGTGACCGGGTTTGCGGAAAAGCCGGACAACCCTGAAACGATCCCGGGGAGGGAGACCTGCTTCGCGTCCATGGGGAACTACATCTTTCCCACCAGGAAACTCATCGAGGTGCTCCTGGAAGGAAAGAAACGGTACGAAGACCTGGATTTCGGCAAGCACGTGATCCCCATGATGCTGGAAAATCGTGACCGGGTGTTCGCCTACAACTTCAACGACAACCTGATCCCCGGCATGAAGGCCGAAGAGCGGGGATACTGGAAGGATGTGGGGACCATCGACTCATATTACGAGGCGAACATGGACCTGATCCATGTGAGTCCGCAGCTGAATCTCTACAACTACAAGTGGCCCATACTCACCAACCAGGGGAACCTGCCACCGGCAAAGACGATTTTCGACGATGATGACCGGCGTGGCCAGAACATCGACTCGTATGTCTGCGCGGGGTGCATAACCAGCGGCAGCACGGTAAGGAGGTCGATCCTCGGGCCGCGCTGCAAGATCAACAGCTACAGCCTCGTCGAGGATTCGATCCTGTTCGAAAACGTCACCGTCGGCCGGCACGTCAAGATCAGGAGGGCCATCATCGACAAGAACATTGTCATCCCTGACGGGACGGTCATCGGCTACGACCGCGAGGAGGATGTACGCCGCGGGTGTACCATCACCGAGTCCGGTATCGTGGTGGTGCCGAGACGGGACAAGTGACCCCTGTCCGGTTAACAGGGGTCGCGGGAATGGCCTGGGTCAGACTCCCTGTCTCGGCGGGCGCCAGTTCATCTGTCACCAACCTGTACGGCGGTCTCCCGCCACAGGAGCCGCCGGAACCAGAGCCGGGTGAGGGTGGCGGCCAGGCCCGCCCCGGCGGGACCGGACAGGAGAGGGGCCAGCCAGCGCTCGAACCCTGACAAGAGTGGCGTGAGCGGTTGCCGTTCGGCCGGGTCGCGGTGAACGCTGCGCCGCACGTCGAGAAAGAACGGGATCTGCCAGGCATTGTCCCGTACGTGTGCACCGACGGAGCGCCAGAGGAGCCGGCGTTCCGTTGGCGGGAGTTCCCCCAGGAGCCCGTCGATCCTGGCCAGGATGGGGCCGAGTTGCAGCCGGCCGCTCTGGTCCTGTTGCCGGTAGAGTTGGGGAACCTCGGCGAAGAAGCTGTCCCAGCGGGCTGCGGCTGCCCCGGTAATCAGGGCATTGAGGGTCTGGCGCTCCCGCAGCCCCTCGGTCTCGAAGCGGCGGGCGGAGGTCTGGATCTCGTCGGTGAAGAGGAGCCATTCCCCTTCGTCCAGTATCCGGTCGGCCAGGCGGGTCTCGGCGAGCATCGGCGGCCCCGTCGGGAAAGGGCCGATCGTGTCGAAGAAGGTACGAAAGAACATGAAACCCTGGTCGCCATGGATGCAGCCTGGCCGGTTCAGGCGGGCCTTGGCTTCATAGAAGGCAAAAGCCCGCACTGCCTGCTGGCTGCTCTGCCGGAAGACAAGCCGGAAGCGGCCGGCAAACCGGTCGTTTCCGGCTTGCCGGCACCGCGTTTCCATCAGCATGATGGCCCTTTCCAGGGCGTGGCAGTCCGGGAAATGGGAGTCGGCATGCAGAAAGAGAAGGAGCGGTGCCCTGCTGGCCGCGACCCCGGCATTCAACTGGCGGGCGCGTCCCGGCGGCGCGGCGATGACGCTGATCCTCAGTGGCAGCGCCTTGGCGAGAGCGGCTGCCAGCTGTTGGGTGCCGTCGTCCGAACCGCCGTCGCAGAGAATCGTCTCGAAGTTTACCCCGGCCTGAGCGGCCAGGTTCCGGAGCAGTTTTGGCAACGCCTCCTGCTCGTTCAGCACGGGGATGATGACGGAGATGGCTGAAGGAAGGGGTCCATGTCGGTCGGGCAATGGGGATAACTGATTCAATGTTTTCTTCCCGGGGTCGAAGAGTATCTACCTGTAAGAGCAAAGAGCCACGGCGGGGAGTCCCGTCCGCAGGCTGCCGGAGGATGCAGTGCCAAAGCCCAAGATCCTGCTTGTTGACGACGTCCAGTTGATACTGGAACTGGAAAAGAGTTTTCTCAAGAATCTGCCCGCCAGCATTTTCACGGCCCGCAACGGCCAGGAGGCCCTGGAGCTGATTCGGCAGGAGCGGCCGGATCTGGTCTATATGGATATGAACATGCCGGTCATGGACGGTCCCACCTGCTGTGCCGCCATCAAGTCAGACCCGGAGATCGGGGCAACCCCGATCATCATGGTGACCACTGCCGGCCAACAGGGGGATGAGGCCCACTGTCGCCGGGCCGGCTGCGACGATTTCATGACCAAGCCGATCGACCGGCGTGAGTTTCTTGATAAGGGGCGCAGGTTCATTGCCGCCATCGATCGCCGGGAACAGCGCGTTGCGTGCAACTCCCCGGTTTTGGTGACAAACGGTGACGATGCTGCACAGGGGGTGAGTGCCGATCTGGGTGTAGGCGGCATGTACGTGGCAACCGATCTGCCGGTTGCCGCCGACAGTCCTGTTGAACTCACCTTTGCGGTGCCGGGCGAAGAACCTCGCCAGGTTTCTGCCACCGGCCGTGTCGCCTGGGAAAACTCGGCCGACAGCCGAAAAAAGCCGAGCCTGCCGATCGGTTTCGGCGTCGAGTTCACCGAGATCGATCCCGATGCGGCCAGCTTTATCGAGGCCTTTGTCGACGGAACCATCCTGAAGCTGTAATGCCCACCTGCCGATAACCGTTCCCAGTATACCGCCTCTTCTCCCTTCCTGCCAGGCAGATCCTGTGGCGGGATACGACGGTCTTTGTCTTTTTCCCCTGCTGTGCTATAAATCCTGATGTCGGGTGCTGTTTTTCATTTCGAGCGGTAGTGGAGGAGCATATGGCTCGTGCATGGCTGTGGTTGGTCTGTTCGCTGGTATCTCTGCCAGGAGCTGGCGGCATAGTTTCTGCTGCCGAGGTGCGTGGCGTCGTCAGCGGAGTGGCCGAGGAGGTGCGGGTAGTAGTTCTGCAGGGAACGATCTTCATGCAGTACGACGGCAAGACGGTCTTCCGCAATCTGGAGGGAGCGGCAGATATCGAAGAGGGCGAGACACTGCGTGTCGACTACCGGGAGTTGAAGGATCGGAATCTGGCAACGGTGATTACCCGCGATCTTCCCCCGTTACCGCCGGGGGGAAAGATCATCAGTCGCTCTGAGCTGGAACTCCTGCTTCGCTCCGGCAAAAGCGGGCAGCCGTTTCTTCTGGCAGACCTTCGCACCCCCGAGGAGTTCGCTGCTGCTCATATCCCGGACGCTACGTCCGTTCCGTATGCCTTTCTCGAGAAACGCATGGGAGAGCAGCTTCCCGAAGACAAAGGCACACCGGTTATCTTCTATGCCCATGTTGCCACCAGCGATCTGCTTCCCAAGGCAGCTGCCCTGGCCCGGAAATACGGGCACCGGGATGTCAGGATCTACCGGGGCGGCATGGCCGACTGGCTGAAGAGCGACAATCTTGTCGAGTCGACCGTGGATGGGCTGAAAAGTGGGGCACAGGGAATCATCGACGTGAGGAGTTCGATTGCCGTTGCCGCCGGCCATATTCCTGAGGCGGTGAATATACCGGTTGAGGAACTGGAGAAGAGCCGGTTGCCTGCCGATAAAGGCGTGCCGCTGGTGTTGTATGGCGACAGGAAGATCGATGTGAGGTCAATCGCCGGCAAGGTGCGCGGGTGGGGATACCGGAAGGTTTCCTACCTTGCCGCAGGGGTCGAATCCTGGCAGGAGCATGGTGGCGCGTTGACACACGGACCGGCAGCCAAGGAAGTCAACCTTCCTCTTGGACATGAAGCGGGAAGGCTTGGCAGCGGCGAACTGCCGAGTGTGATAAACTCCCCGAAGATCGTCATGATTCTCGACGTACGAAATGAACAGGAGTTCAAGGCCGGGCATCTTCCCCGAGCGGTCAACATCCCCTTGGAGAGCCTGGCGAAACGCCATGGCGAACTCAATAAGGGAAAGATCATCTTCATCCACAGTGCAGACGGCACCGGCGCCCAGATCGCCTATCAGTTCCTGAGGGATAACGGTTATCGGGCCACCTATCTGGATGCTCTCCTGGAGATCAATAAAGACGGCACCTACCGGGTAAAGGACTGACTGTACCGTGGCATAGCAGCCGTGAGGGTCCTACAGCTTGAACTGGCCCACCAGCCGCTGCAATTCCTCGGCGGTAACGGCCAGCTGTCTGGCGGCGGATGCCGACTCCTCCGCCCCTCTCGCGGTTTGCTGGATCACCTCCGTAATCTGCTGGATATTGCCACTGATTTCGCTCGACGTTGCCGTCTGCTGCTCGGCGGCGGTGGCGATCTGGTTCACCTGCATGCTCACCGCATTGACCTGATCCAGGATCTCCTGCAGGGCCGCACCCGATTTGGCCGCCTCGGACGTGCCGCTGTCCACCTGGTGCACTCCCTCCTCCATGACGGCAACGGCCCCCCTTGTCTCGGCCTGGATTGCCTTGATCATCTCGCCGATTTCCCGGGTCGCCTTGGTGGTCCGTTCGGCCAAGGCCCGCACCTCGTCGGCGACAACAGCGAAGCCCCGCCCCTGTTCGCCGGCACGGGCCGCCTCGATAGCCGCATTGAGGGCCAGTAGGTTGGTCTGGTCGGCGATGTCCTCGATGGTGCCGATGATGGCGCCGATCTGATCTGACCTGGTCCCCAGATTTCCCACCGTTTGTGCCGACTCCTGCACCTTGAACGCAATCTCGTTCATGACCGCGACGGTCTTCTCCACCACCGCGGCCCCGGCGCTGGCGGTGTCGTTGGCGTGCCGGGAGCCGTCGGCGGCCAGGTGGCAGTTCTGGGCGATATCGCCGGACGTGGCCGCCATCTCTTCGGCTGCGGTTGCCACGATTCCTGCCTGGGCCGCCACCTCATCGGCGCCGTTTGCCGTCTGCACCGACGTTGCCTGGAGCTGGTTGGCCGCCGACGCTACCTGCGCCGAGTTCTGGGCAACCTGGGAGATGATGGTGCGCAGTTTTTCCATAAAGATGTTGAACTTGGCACTGATTATTCCAAGTTCATCGTTACTGACATACTCCAGCCGTTTAGTCAGATCCCCTTCCCCCTCGGCGATATCGGTGAGCATGCTCTCAATCCCGGACATCGGTCTGGTGATGCTCCGCGTGATGGTCCAGGTGACCACGAAGGTCGCGAATACCGCTATGGCGATGAGCAGATACATGGTGGTGGTGACATGGTCCTGCAACTCGTCCAACGCCTTTTCCGCGGCCTCCAGTCTTGTTACCCCCACAGCGGCGAAGTCCCAGGCAACCTTTTCCATGGCATGGGTTGCTTCCTTGTAGGCACCAATTGCCTTGTTACCATCCTCCGGGGTCTTGACCTGGCCGTTGCTGATCGCACTCATGACCGTTTTGAATCCGGCGGCGTAGGTCTGCAGGTTTGTCCTGACGCCCTTGACCGCCTCCTTGTCCTTGGGGTCGGTAACGAGCTTGTCCAGTTCATCGAGACGCTTGCCAATCCGTTCCTCCGCTTCCTGCCATTTTTTCACGTACTCCGAGACCTTTTCCGGCGAGGCGATATTCAGGAACACATCCTTCTCGTAGCGCCTCAGAATAAGTGTGTTTGCCCGGATCCGTTCCGCAAGCTCGACTATCTTTGCTTCGACTTTTATGCATTGGTCTGCCTCGGTGTTGGTGGCTTTTACACCCCAGATTCCGCAGATCCCCACAGCAACCAGGAACAGCAGTATCAGGCCAAAGCCAATGGCCAGACGTTTACCGATTTTGATGTTTGCGAGCATGATGCCTCCTTGGTCTCTGGTGCTGGGCCGCTGCCCGCCCGGCGGTCGGTAAGGAAAATGGAATGTCGCCATAGGGGGATTCGAAGGGCGATAGATATCGTATCGAATTGAAAATTAATTAATTAAGGTGTGTTTTGTCTGATTATTGTGTAGGTGAAATGCTTACATGTGGTTGATGGTTAGTTGACAAGGCCATTCCGGAGGCAGTAGGCGGTTAGTTCGGCGCTGTTCCTCAGATTGAGTTTTGCCAACAGGCGGAGCCGGTACGTGCCGATGGTCTTTTCGCTCAGCGTGAGTTCGGCAGCGATGTCTTTGACCGTCTTTCCCGTAGCGATCAGGCAGGCCACCTGCAGTTCGCGGTTGGAAAGGCAGGCATGGGATTCGGCGGCATCGTGGCGGTTGCCGGTTACTTCGGCTGCCAACAGCTCCGACATGCTCGCACTGATGTACCTGCCACCACCGGCAGCCTTCACGACTGCGCCGATCAGGTCTTCAGGGCTGGAAAACTTGGTCAGGTAGCCGTTTGCCCCCAGCTTCAGCGCTCTGACCGCATACTGCTCCTCCGGGCACATGCTGACGACCAGCACCGGCAGGCCGGGATGCTGCTGTCTGATCTGGCCGAGCAGGTCGAGGCCGTTGCGGCCCGGAAGGACTATGTCCAGGATGACGAGATCGCACCCACCTTCGTCCAGGATTTTCACGGCCTCCCGGGCATCGGCTGCCTCGCTGATGGTCGCCTGGAAAGCGGGGGAGGTGGAGAGGATGAGACGGAGTCCCCTTCTGAACAGTGTGTGATCATCGACGATCAGGATGTGCATGGGACGCCTCGATTCTTCGGGCAGAGATAAACAAAAATGTACCATCTTGCCTGTGCGCGGGCGATCCGTCTGGTTTTCCCGCTGGCAAACCGATCGACTGTTGAAATGATATAAGCTCCTCCCCTGCTGTCAAGAAAGTACCATCGCTTTTACCACTTTCCGCTTTTCCCCCTGCACCCCGAATGGTAGGATTGGTGCCGTACAGTCTACGACAGGAGCAGACCGATGGGACGACACACGAAGCCGAAACTCCTCTACGCCGACCTGAAAGGGAACATCTACGACCACCCGTCTCTGGAGATGGCCGGCATGAACGGCCAGGAGCCGGTCCTTCCCGAGGAGGTGGAACTGATCCCTTTGCCCGACGACAGCCGGCTCTTCACCATTCCCGACACCCCGCCGATCGCCTGGGATGCGAGACAGCAGCGCTTTACTACCGTCGCCACCGTGCGGGAGGGGCGGCGGGAACAGCGGGTCCAGGCGGTCTCCGCCTTCATGGCCCCGGGGTACGTGCGGACCCTGCTGCCGGCCTGCGACTACAGCCGGAAGCGGATACACCTGCCGCTCTGGTCCTACACCGCAGTAGGCTGGGACGAGGAGAGCGAGCGGTTCGTGGTGGCGGCGAGCCGGGTGGACACCAACGAGAACTGGCTCCCCAAGAATTACGACGACCGGTTGCTGGACCCCCTGGTGCGCAAAATGCTGGCCGACTTTCCTGAAAACCGGCTCCTGGAGCAGCTTAGCCGGTGCGCCATCGACTACCACTGCTTTGCCGCCAAGAACCTCTTCTACCGTCGCTGGGAGGCCCCCATCCCCACGTCGCCGGTCTGCAACTCACGTTGTCTGGGGTGCATCAGCCTCCAGCCGTCGGACTGCTGCCCCTCCAACCACGAGCGGATTAACTTCGTGCCGACGCCGGAGGAGATCGTTGAACTGATGCTCCCCCACCTGGAGGAGGCGCCCGAGTCGATCGTCTCCTACGGCCAGGGGTGCGAGGGGGACCCGATCATGCAGGCCGATACCGTGGCCGAGGCGACCAGACGGCTGAAGGGGAGCGCCAGCCGGGGTACGGTCAACTTCAACTCCAACGGTTCCTTCCCGGACCGGATCGCCATGCTTTGCGATGCCGGGATGGACTCCATGCGCTTTTCCATGAACTCGGTGCAGGAGGAGCCGTACAACCGCTACTACCGGCCGGTGAACTACCGGTTCGGCGACGTGGTGGCGTCGGTGCGGACGGCCAAGGAGCGGGGGCTCTTCACCATGATCAACTACCTAGTGTCGCCGGGGGTCACCGACAGCGAGGCCGAGGTAGAGGCGCTCCTGCGCTTCATCGCCGACACCGGGGTGGATATGCTCCAGCTGCGGAACCTTTCCATCGATCCGGACTATTACAACCGGCAGATGGGGGTGACGGGGCGCGGGGTGGGGATGTACCGGATGATGGAGCGGGTGAAGCGGGAGTTTCCCCGCATCCAGTACGGCTACTTCAACCGCACGAGGGAGAACTTTTTTCCGGAGGGATTCGAAAAGGGGTGGCCAATCAGGTAGGGTGGAGCTGGCGCTGATGGCTGCAATTCAGTCAGATGTCCGTGGCAAGGAGAGTGAATTGCTTTCCAGCGAGAACAAGGCGTTTGCGGGGAAAAAGCCGGTTGAGCTGATCGAATCAACGGAGGGGCTTGTTCGTGTCGTTACCTACCCGGACGCCTGCAGAGCTGTCTTCTAAGGCCAGGGAATTTTCCTCCAGGGTCTGGCGCATGGTCGAGGCGCAACATTGTTGCCGAGCTGGAAATGAAAATGCCTGCGGAGATACAGTATCTCCACAGGCATTTTCACTGTGAATGGCTTGCAAGCTGTTACTCGACAGTGATCTCCGCCTTCTCGATGATCACGTCGTACTTGTAACCGCCGCCGAAGTCCTTGCTCTTGTAGAGGGTGCCGTTCACGGTGACCGTTTCCCCTTCGGCCGGAACCGACTGGGAGGTGACCACCAGGTTGAAGTCGCCGGTGGCGTGGGAACCGGAGCCGTCACGCAGGTGGATCCAGTTTTTACCCATGATGTTGGCGGAAACCTTGACCACCTTGCCGCGGACCCGGACCTGTTTCTTGTCCAGTTTCGCCTTGTTCTTGTACAGTTCGCTGATGGTATAGGCGCTCTTGCCGGTTGCCTTCTTCACCTTCACCTTGACGTCCGGTGACACCGTGCCGCTGCTTCCCGGCGACTTGCCCTTCACTTCGCTCGCCTTTTTTGCCCCCTTGGGCGGCGCCGGCAGGTCGGTGAAGACGATCTTGTCAAAGGTCCGGTTGAGGGTCTTGCTCTGGAAGTTCACCATCTGCATGCCGGGGTTGAAGGTCATCTGCGAGCCGACCTCGATCTGGGCGCTGGGCACGGCCAGCCAGATCGTTTCCCCGCTCTTTTTCTTGAGCTGTACGTATGTGTAGCCGCCGCTGTTGAGGGTCTGGACGACCTTTCCCTTGTGCGGCTCCTTCAGTTCGCCGGTATCGGCGGTGCTCCGGATGGCAGGTTCGGCAGTGCTCCCTCCGTGCCCGGCCGGCATGGCCGGCTCTTGGGCGCAGAAGGCGTAACCCGGTACCATGAGGCAGAATGCGGCAAGGATTGACAATCGTTTCATGAATGGCTCCCATGCTGTTTGAATTGGCGGTGTACTGACCAGGTAACAGTTATAGAGGAAGTGAAATGGGAAGTCAAACAGCTGCGCCGCATTTGCTGGCAAACGTTCACGGGCGTGCTATTATGGAGCTGATCTGAGGGAGGCGTGTCGATGACCCATAAGAAAACCCTGACCATCAAGAACGTTGGCCAGATTCTGCTCAAGCGGGGGCTGATCAGCGACGAGCAGTACGGCGAAATAATGGCCCGGGGAGAGAGCCAGGCCACCAGGTTGACCAGTTACCAGCAGGCGGGCTATTCCCGCCGTTTTCACCAGGTGCCGGACCAGGTGTCGCCGGCCGAGGTGATCTCCTCCTTCAACCTGGAGATTCCCGGCACCAACGGCCGTGTATTGACCGAGGACGCCATTACCGAGACCATCGCCCTGGCCGTCAGGATGGAGTATCTGAAGATCGACCCCCTGAAGCTGGACCTGGGAACTGTCACGGCCCATGTCTCCCGTCCCTTTGCCCTGAAACACCTGATCGTCCCCATTGCCGAATCCGGCGGCTTGGTCACGGTCGCCGTGGCCGATCCGTTCAACGATGACGTGATCGCCGACCTGGAGAGCATCCGCACCATCAGGGTGCGGCGGGTCCTCGCCTCCCGGAGCGACATCCTGAAGATCCTCCGTGAGTTCTTCGGCTTCCGGGCCTCGGTGCTGGCCGCGGAAAACGAGTTCATGGCCGCCACCGACCTGGGTAACCTGGAGCAGTTCGTCCGGATGAAGGGGCAGCAGGAGATCGAGGGAAGCGACCAGCATATCGTGTCGGCGGTGGAGTATCTGCTCCAGTACGCCTTCGAACAGCGGGCCAGCGACATCCATATCGAGCCGAAACGGGACAAGGCGCTGGTGCGCCTGCGGGTCGACGGGGTCCTGCACAACATCCACACGATCCCGAAGAGCCTCCATGCGCCGATCGTCTCGCGGATCAAACTCCTCTCCCGCCTCGACCTGGCCGAGAAGCGGCGCCCCCAGGACGGCCGGATCAAGACCACCCACAAGGCAAAGGAGATCGAGCTCCGGGTCTCCACCCTGCCGGTCGCGTTCGGCGAAAAGGTGGTGATCCGGGTGTTCGACCCGGACGTGCTGATGCAGGACCTGGACGGGATCGGCTTCTACCCCCGGGAGTTCCAGCTCTACAACTCCTTCATCCGCCGCCCCAACGGGGTGATCCTGGTGACCGGGCCGACCGGCAGCGGCAAGACCACCACCCTCTACTCGTCGCTCCGGACCCTGTCGTCGCCGGAGGTGAACATCGTCACGGTCGAGGACCCGATCGAGATGGTGATGGAGGAGTTCAACCAGGTGGGGGTGCAGAGCGGAATCGGCGTCACCTTTGCCACGGTGCTGCGCAACATCCTCCGCCAGGACCCGGACATCATCATGATCGGCGAGATCCGCGACCGGGAGACTGCGGAAAACGCGGTCCAGGCGGCCCTCACCGGCCACCTGGTCCTCTCCACGCTCCACACCAACGACGCCCCGTCGTCAGTCACCCGCCTCCTGGATCTGGGGGTGCCGTCGTTCCTCATTTCGTCCACGGTCATCGGCATCATCGCCCAGCGGCTCCTGCGAACCATCTGTCCCTACTGCAAGCGGGAACGGCGGCTTGCGGACGAGGAGGTGAGCTACCTGCAACTGGAGCCAAAGGCGTACCGGGTATGGGAGGGGGAGGGGTGCACCGAGTGCCGTGGAACGGGCTACAAGGGCCGGACCGGTATTTTTGAGGTGATGGATTTCACCGATACGGTCAAAGGGGTGCTTTCCGACCAGGTTGATCTGACGGCGCTTTACGGGGCCGCTATGGCCGGCGGCATGGTGAACCTGCGGGAGGTGGCGGTGCGAAAGCTGCTGGAGGGGGTGACCACCTACGAGGAGGTGGTGGCGGTCACGGGGTGAACGGCTCAGGGCTCAGGGCTCAGGGCTCAGCGAACTAATGAAGAAGGGCACTCGGTGGAGTGCCCTTCTTATTTCAAGCATCGTTGTCAGCTCGGCAGGCAGGGGAGTTCCAGACCGGCCATCTTCTGGACCATCCGTACCACCTGGCAGCTGTAACCGAACTCGTTGTCGTACCAGGCGTAGAGGACGCAGCGGCTTCCCTGGGTGATGGTTGCCAGGGAGTCGACCACGCAGGCGTGGCGGGAGCCGACGAAGTCGCTGGAGACCACTTCCGGCGAGTTCGTGTAGTCGATCTGGTTCTGCAGGGGCGAGTCGAGAGACATGTCGCGCAGGTACTCGTTCAGCTCCTTGACCTCGGTCGGTCTGGAGAGTTCCAGGTTGAGGATCGCCAGGGAGACGTTGGGGGTGGGCACCCGGATGGCGTTGCCGGTCAGCTTGCCGGTCAGCTCGGGGAGGACCTTGGCTACCGCCTTGGCGGCGCCGGTCTCGGTGATGACCATGTTCAGCGGCGCGCTCCGGCCGCGGCGGTTGTTCTTGTGGTAGTTGTCGATCAGGTTCTGGTCGTTGGTGTAGGAATGGCAGGTCTCCACATGTCCGCTCGTAATGCCGAACCGGTCGTTGACCGCCTTGAGCACCGGCACGATGGCGTTGGTGGTGCAGCTGGCGGCGGAGAAGATCTTCTCTTCCCGGGTGATCAGTTCATTGTTCACGCCGGATACGACGTTGGGGACATCCCCCTTGCCCGGGGCGGTGAGGACGACCTTGGCGATTCCCTTTGCCTTGAGGTGACGGCCGAGTCCTTCGCGGTCGCGCCACTTGCCGGTATTGTCGATCAGGATGGCGTTGTTGATGCCGTACTGGGTGTAGTCGACGTTCTCCGGGGCATCGGAGTAGATGATCCGGATCATGTTGCCGTTGGCGATGATGGCGTTCTCTTCCTCGTCAATGGTGATGATGCCGTTGAAATGGCCGTGGACCGAATCCCGGCGCAGGAGGCTGGCGCGCTTGACCAGGTCGTCGTCCCCGGCCTTGCGTACCACGGCGGCCCGCAGCCGGAGTTTGTCGCCGCTTCCGGACTTTTCGACCAGGAGGCGGGCCAACAGGCGGCCGATCCGGCCGAAGCCGTAGAGGACGACGTCCTGCGGCTCGTCCAGGACCGGTGCCCGGCCGGTGTTGATGGCGGCCAGTTCCTGGCGGACGAAATCGGCAACGCTGGTTGCGCCACCCTGGGCCTGATAACGGGTGATGAGCTTGCCGATGTCGATCCGTGCCGGGGCGAGATCGAGTTTCGCTATCTCTTCGAGGATCGGAAAGGTGTCAAGCGCGGAAAGCTCGTGATCGAGGATCAGCCGCGCAAAGCGGTGCGCCTTGAGGATGTCGATGGTGGTACTGTTGACGAGCGGTCGGCCGAAGACCGTCGTTACGATGTTGTTGTCCCGGTAGAGATGGCCGATCAGCGGGAGCATCCGCTCGGCACATTCTGCCAGACTCTGCCAGTCCTTCAGGTAGACCCCTTGCTTTTTGACATCCATTTCCGTAGTCCTTTCAAAGAAAGTTGCCATGGCATTTTAGCCAAACTAAAGCACTCTAATCGAAGCCGCGCTTTTTTTCAACAAAACAATAAGGCACGAAATAAATCATTCGGGATGCGCCGTGTCCCCTGTCCAGTCCGGAACTGGCCGTCTCCCGCCCCGGCGAGACGGTAATCCGCGGTCGTGCTCATGCGGCGAAGGGCTCCTCCCCGCGGGTGAGGGGCCAATAGCCTTTATTCAAGATCGATAAACTCCCGGATGATATGGTTTACGAGTTCCGGATGGGTAAGTGGTGCCATGTGGCCTCCGCCGGCAATCCGCGTGAAGGTCCAATGGGGACAGGCGTCCTTCAGAATCTCCATGATTTCCAGTATTGTCCGCCGGGAATCGGTGTCATGCATCACCATCGTCTTTGTCGGCAGCGACGTGCAGAGATCGATGGTCGATGTCTCGCCCAGGCCGGCATCGAACTCATGAATTGATGACCGGAGCGCCGAGGCGAAGGCAGACTGCCTTCTCTCCGGCATTGCCGACCATGCGCCATCTCCCAGCCAGTAATCGGCAAATCTGGCAGCAGCAGTGGGCCAGTCTCCGCAGGCGCCGAATTGCCTCACATGGTCGGCCAGCGCCTTCGCCTCGAGGAACGCTTCATCGCGACCGTTCTGGGCCAGCAGGTAAAAGAGCGTCGGTTCGAACAGTACGAGTTTCCCGGCCCTGGCGCCCAGCAGAGAGGCCGTTCTGAGGGCCACTGCTCCGCCGAAGGAATGGCCGACCAGGTGCACGGGGCCCTTGATGTCTGCACACAGGGACAGGATCAGCTCGGCCTGGGCCGCCAGCGTCTGCGGTACCATCCCGGCCCAGGGGGTGGTCTCGCCGTAACCGAAGAGATTCGGAGCAACCACCCGGTAACGGTCCTTCAGGGCATCGATGAGTGCCAGCCACTGGCGGTTGCCGCTGACCGAGCTGTGTGCCAGGACAACCGTGTCGCCCGACCCCTCTTCCAGATACTCGATCCGCTGTGTCCCTCGTGAAAGTATGGGCACATCTCCCTCCAGATTATTGGTGTCAATCGGCGTCGGATCCGCAATGAACCGCTGAACGAACTTCTTCCTCCTGCAGAAAAATCTTCCCCCAGTCGTACATCAGGTCGAGAACCGGGTTAATGCTCTTACCCTTTTCGGTATACGAGTATTCCACCCGGGGAGGTACCTCGGCATAGACCTCGCGGCGGACCATGCCGTCGGCCTCCAGTTCCCTGAGCTGCTGGGTCAACATCTTGCGGGTCGTATCGGGGAATTTGCGCTGCAGCTCGGAGAAACGCAGCGGCCTCTTTTTGAGATGCCAGAGGATGGCCGGCTTCCACTTCCCACCGATCACTGCCAGGGTCACGTCCACGGGACAGTAGCACTCCTTGCCCCGGTACAGGAATTTCCCCCGCGGCTGGTAGCTTTCATCCATCTTCTCGATTTTCGGGTCGCTGGTTCCCATTTGGGTACTCCGTATGAAAAAGGTGCCTGATTGACAATACTTTGTGGGTAGTGAATATATCACTGTATCAGTATCCCCGTCAAAAGATGAAAGGAGCTTGTCGATGCACGGAGAGCCATTCGGATACGAAAAACCGGTCTCGCTGAAGGAGTTTGAGACCCTCTATGGAGCGCATGCCGAGGATGCGAGGATCCTGGCAGGTGGAACAGACCTCCTCGTGCTGATGAAGGAGAAGCTGCTTTCTCCGAGGCTCTTGATCGACATCTCCGACCTGACCGAGCTGCAGGGGATCTCGTACGACGCCGCCAAGGGGCTCACCATCCTGGCAGGGACAAAGGTCGCCGAGATCGAGCGGAGCGCGCTGGTCAAGGCGCATGCCCCGGCGCTCGCCTATGCTGCCTCTAACCTCGGCTCCAACCAGGTGCGCTGGATGGCGACCATGGCGGGGAACGTCTGCCACGCCTCCCCCGCTGCCGAGACCCCGCCGGTGCTGCTCGCCCATGACGCCGAGCTCGTGATCGGCCGCCAGGGGGGGGAGCGCAGGCTCCCCATAGCTGAGTTTTTCCTCGCCTACCGCAAGACTGCCCTGCAGGCCGGAGAGTACGTAAAGGCGTTCCGCCTGCCGCCGCTTCCTCCCCGGTCGGCAGTAGCGTACCAGCTCCGGGGACTGCGCGGGGCGATGGAGATCGACATGCTCAACCTCGGGATCTACCTGGAACTGGCCGAGGACCATGAGACGGTCGCGGCCGTCCGGCTCGCCATGGGGTCGGTGGGTCCCGTCACCTACCGGGCACGGGCCACGGAAGAAAAACTCACCGGCATGCGTTTCGGTGACGAGTTCCTCGCGGCCGCTGCCGCCGGCGTCGCGGCCGAGGCGACCCCCATCGACGATGCGCGGGCCTCGGCCGACTACCGCAACCGGGTGATCGGTGTTCTGGCCCGCAGGGGCCTCCTGGCATGCCGGGAAGAGATCGAGAAGGGGAGGGGATAAGCGTGAAACAGCTCCTGACACTGACCATAAACAGCGAAACATTTGAGGTGGCGGTTGACCCCACCACCTATCTGGTGGATGTCATCCGGGATACCGTGGGGCTCACCGGCACCAAAAAGGGGTGCGGCATCGGTGACTGCGGCGCCTGCACCGTCCTCATCGACGGCAAGCCGACCCTTTCCTGTCTTACCCTGGCCATCGCCTGTAGCGGCAAGGAGATCACCACCATCGAGGGGTTGAGCAAGGGGACGGAGCTTCACCCCGTGCAGCAGGCGTTCATCGACAAGGGGGCGATCCAGTGCGGTTACTGCACGCCGGGGATGATCCTTTCCACCACGGCGCTTCTGGCCGAGAACCCCTCCCCCACCGAGGCGGAGATAAAGCACGGCCTTGCGGGCAACCTCTGCCGCTGCACCGGGTATGTCAAGATCATCGATGCCGTCAAGCACGCATCCGAGACGATGGCGAAGGAGGCAAACTGATGAGCCAGCGCAAGTTCTCCATCATCGGCACCGACAAGGTCCGCAAGGAAGCCCCGGCCAAGGCGCGCGGCGAGGCGATCTACACCGACGACATGAAGCTGCCGCGCATGCTGATCGGCAAGATCAAGCACTCCGACTACGCCCATGCACGCATCCTCTCCATCGACACGAGCGAGGCGGAAAAGCTGCCCGGAGTGAAGGCCGTGGTGGTGGGCGCCGAGGCCCCCATCAAGTACGGCATCGTCCCCCAGGCCCCCACCGAAACCGCGCTGGCGATAGGCAAGGTACGCTTCCACGGCGAGCCGGTGGCCGCGGTCGCGGCAGTAGACGAGGCAACCGCCGACAGGGCCCTCGACCTCATCAAGGTCGAGTACGAGCCGCTCCCGGTCTACACCGATCCCCACGCGGCCATAGTCAAGGACGCCGTGCCGCTCCACGAGGACAACAAGTACGGCAACATCGCCTACCAGGCGAAGCAGAACTTCGGCGACGTGGACACGGCCCTTGCCGAGTCCCACCTGGTGCTTGAAAAGACCTTCAAGACCAGCTACGTGAACCATGCGTTCATGGAGCCCCACTCCTGCGTGGCGCGTTTCGACGACAACGGCGACCTGATGATGTGGTCTTCGACCCAGGTGCCCCACTACCTGCACACCATGACCTCCCAGGTCCTGGAGATGCCGATGTCGAAGATCCAGGTCACCGTCCCCACCGTGGGGGGCGGATTCGGCGGCAAGGGGGAGGCCTCCAACAACGAGCTGATCGCCGCGCTGCTGGCCCGCAAGTCGATGCGCCCGGTAAAGGTCACCTATTCCCGCAAGGAGGTCTTCTTCCAGCACCGTGGCCGTCACCCCATCGAAATGCGGATCAGGATGGGGGTGGACAAGGAGGGGTACCTCACCGCCATCGACTACGACGGCATCATGGACGGCGGCGCCTACGGCGCGTGGGGGATCATCATCCTCTTCTACACCGCCGCCATGCTCCACCTCCCCTACAAGATCAAGAACGTGCGGTTCAACGCCAAGCGCATCTACACCAACAAGCCCACCTGCGGACCGATGCGCGGCCTGGGCGGGGTACAGCCGCGCTTCGCGCTCGAATCGATGATGGACGAACTGGCCATCAAGCTGGGGATGTCCCCCTATGAGCTGAAGCTCAAGAACGCCATCGACGGCAAGCACGACACGGTGAGCGGCGTGCACGTGCGTCATTCCGAGTACAAAAAGTGCCTCACCGAGGTCGTCAACCGCTCCGGCTACCTGGAAAAGCACCAGAAGCTCCCCTTCGGGCGCGGCGTGGGGCTTGCGGGGGGCTACTACATCTCGGGCACCGCCTATACGCTGTACATGAGCTACAAGCCCCACTCCTCGGCGCTCATCAGGCTCGACACCGAAAGCGGCGTCACCCTGCAATGCGGCGCCACCGACATCGGTCAGGGCTCCAACATGGTCCTCGCCATGATGTGCGCGGAAAAACTGGGGCTCCCCTACGAATCGGTCCACGTCATCAGCGGCGACACGAAGAACGCCCCCTTCGACCTCGGCTCCTTCGCCAGCCGCGTCACCGTGGCGTCGGGTTCGGCGGTGTGCGAGGCGGCGGACAAGTTACTCCAACAGCTGCTTCCCGTAGCGGCGGTGCACATGGGGTGCCGCGCGGATCAGTTGCTCGTGGGTAACGGCGAGATATACTCCATGTACGAAAAAGAGTTCCGCATGCCGTTCTGGGACGCGGTGGAGAAGTTCATCTCCGCGCACGGCCCCCTGTCGGCGACCGGTTCCTACACGCCGCCGCGCCGCACCGGCGACTTCAAGGGGGGCAACGTCGGCCACTCCCCCACCTATGGCTTCACCGCGCACGTGGCGGAGGTCGAGGTGGACACCGAGACCGGCGAGGTCAGGGTCGTGGGGTACAACGAGGCGGGCGACTGCGGCCAGCCGATCAACCCCCTCTCGGTGGAGGGGCAGGTCGAAGGCTCCATCGTCATGGCGATGGGCCAGGCGCTGTACGAGGAGATCAAGCTCGGTGCGGACGGCAGGATAGTCAACCCGAACCTGCACGACTACAAGGTGCCGACGATGAGGGATATCCCACATATCGAGACCTACGCGGTCGACTCCTACGACCCCGATTCCCCCTTCGGTGCGAAGGAGGCGGGCGAAGGGCCGATCCAGCCGACCATCCCGGCCATTCTGAATGCGATCTACGACGCCATCGGCGTGCGTTTCACCGAGCTGCCGATCACGCCGGAGAAGGTCCTCAAGGCCCTTGAGGAGAAGAACAAACAGGAGGGGAAAAGCTGATGGCCGAATCCAGGACAATAAGGGAACTTGTGAACGATCCCCGGAGGATCGGCGTCATCGCCACTGCCGACCGGGAGGGAAACCCCAATGTGGCGGTCTTCGGTTCCGTGCAGATGCCGGATGACCTGACCCTGGTAATGGCCCTGGGTGATACCCGTACGGCCCAGAACCTGCTGGAGACGGGACGAGCGGTTTTCATGAGCGTCCTCCCCCACGAAAACCCGATGCTGACCCAGGGGTGCCGGGTCTACCTGAAGCTGCGCCTGATGGAGAACGAGGGGCCCAACCTGGATGCGGCCAAGGCGAGGGTGGCCGCACTGTCCAACGAAAAGGCCGCTGCCATGATAAAGTATGCGGTGCACTTCGACATCGAATCCACCCGGCCGCTCATCGACTGGAGTCCGAAGTAGTTCTGATGGTGCGATAACGATGACAAAGGCGGCCGCTCGGCCGCCTTTGTCATATCGACTGACCGAAAGGGTAATCACGCTCATCAATTCAATCGGGCTGGAAATAGCGCAGAAAAACCTTAACCTCCCGCAGAAACCGCCGAAACGGGTACCTACCGTGATTGACGTCTTCTCCAGGGGAGCCTTCACACCATGAAGATCATTTCGCTTCTTGCCCTCTTCATTCTGCTGAGTTCCGTTTCCGTCCAGGCCCGGCTGCTTCTGACCAGCAAGGATGGCGGGGTCATCCTCAACCCGTCGCGATTCCCTGCCGGCATGAAACCCGGCGTGGACGCCATCAACGGCAAGTGTAACGCCTGTCACGATCTTGCCAGGATCATCAAGGCCCTCGAAACCGGGCGGACGGCCAGCGGCTCAACTTTTGGCAAGGCAGAGGCCAGAGAGTTCGTGATCAAGAAGATGCGCCGCCCCGGTGTGACCCTCAGCCAACAGGAGGCACGGGATGTGATCCAGGTGATGGAGTACATACTGGAAGAAGCCCCGGAGAGCAGGCCCGTTCGTGGGATGCAGAAGAAAACCGTGCCGTGACCACAGGGAGCTATTCCACCCAGTTTTTTGATTTCCCTCGATTTCAGAAACGGATCTGAAACCCGTCAAATTCGCCGGTGAACGGCTCCTCCTTCAGCTCAAGCCGGTCCACCCGCGCACCGTCCGGCCCGCTTCTGCACCACTCCACCGCCGCATCGACCGCCGATGCCTCCCCTTCGAAACATCCCTCCACCGAGCCGTCCTCCAGGTTGCGGACCCACCCGGAAACGCCGAGACGCTGGGCACTCTTCCTGGTGTAGTAGCGGAAGCTGACCCCCTGCACCCGGCCGAAAACGATGACACGTACCCGCTTGTTCATAGTTGTGATACCCCTCTGGTGAAAAACCTGCTTTATAGGTGACCATTGTTGCATCCATGTGCCGATCAGGAAACACTCTGGCCGGCAACGAACAGCCGGTAGTTTCGGGAGCTGAACGCCCGGAGCAGGGTCTTCATGCCGGCATGATTTGTCGTAGAGGTCGAAGCCATGGGTACTGATTATGCCCGTTGCGGTATGTTTCGGTTCGAAGAGGATGCGGTAGGCATCAAAATCGGTGCACCAATGTTCAAATTCAGGCCATCCCTGATTCCGGTGCCGGCGCAACAGTCTGAAATTACGCGTGCGGGGAGTTGGCATGCATTTGGCTAATCATGAATTCATGGAAGATGCACAGTCTTCCCGACTGGCCCCGATGATAGCCCTCCTTCATCGGGGCATTTTTTATCCGAATTATCCCTGATTCAGCAGATGAAGCCAATCCCCCTTTAGAGCACCTGTGGGAGCGGGGCCGCTCAACTACCGTTACGCTCCTCCAGCATCCCCAGGAACTCCTCCTCGGTCAGCACCGTCACCCCCAGCGCCCGCGCCTTCTCCAGCTTGCTCCCGGCTTCGGCGCCGGCCACCACATAGTCGGTCTTCTTCGACACCGAGCCGGCGGCGTGCCCCCCTTCGTCTTCCACCATCCGCTGGGCGTCACTCCGGGTGAAGCGGGTAAGGGAGCCGGTGAAGACGAAGGTCTTGCCGGTGAAACGGCCTCCCACCTTCTTCGCCGCCACTGACGGCCGTACCCCGGCAGCCAGAAGCCGTTCCACCACCTGCCGGTTGGTAGGGTTGTGGAAGAAGGCTTGGATGCTTAGGGCAACCTGGGGGCCTACCTCGCGGATGGCCAAGAGCTCGTCCTCGCCGGCATTCATCAGGTTCTCCAGGGTGCCGAAGGCGCTGGCCAGGAGTTTGGCAGTGTGCTCACCCACGTGGCGGATACCCAGAGCAAAGACGAAGGTGGCCAGTTCCCGCTCTTTGCTCGCCGCGATGGCGTTCAGGAGGTTCTCTGCCAGCTTGTCCCCCATCCGTTCGAACTGCATGAACTCTTCTTTGGTGAGGGTGTAGAGGTCGGCCACGTCCTTTACCAAGCCGAGCCGCAGGAGCTGGTCGATGTACTTGTCCCCCAGCCCGTCGATATCCATGGCGTTACGGGAGGCGAAGTGGATGATCGACTCCCGGATCTGGGCCGGGCAGGAGAGCCCCAGGCAACGGACCGCCACCTCGTCCGGGATCTTCACCACCTCGGAACCACATTCGGGACAGACGGCCGGGATCGGCAGGGGGCGCTCATCGCCGCTCCGTTGTTCCAGCACCACCCGCACCACGGCCGGGATGACGTCGCCGGCCCGCTCGATCACCACCGTGTCGCCGATCCGGATGTCCTTGCGCTCCATCTCTTCCCAGTTGTGCAGGGTGGCGCGGGAGACCGTGACCCCCGAGACCTCCACCGGTCGCAGGTGGGCCGTGGGGGTGATGACCCCGGTCCGGCCGACCGACGGGATGATATCCTCGATCACGGTAACCGCCTGGCGGGGAGGAAACTTCCAGGCTATGGCCCATTTGGGGGAGCGGCTCTTCTCTCCCAGTTCCCGCTGCAGGGCATAGCTGTCGACTTTTACCACCACCCCGTCGATCTCGTACGGGAGCGACTCCCGCTCCTCTTCCATCTGCCGGTAGAAGCCGATGATACCGTCGACGCCGCTGACCTTCCGGGCCAGTCCGTTCACCGGCAACCCCCAGCCGGGGAGGGTGGCCAGGAACCCGGACTGGGAGTCAAACCCGTGCCCCTCCACCAGCCCCGGCGCGTAGCAGAAGATGGCCAGTGGGCGCCGGGCCGTCACCCGCGGGTCGAGCTGGCGAAGGGAGCCGGCAGCCGCATTGCGCGGATTGGCAAAGGGGGGCTCGCCGCTTTCCTCCCGTTCGGCGTTCAGCTTCCGGAACGGTTCCAAGGCCAGGAAAACCTCGCCACGCACCTCCAGGAGCTTTGGCGGATTGGCTGTATTCAGGCGCAGGGGGATGCTCTTGACGGTCCGCAGGTTCTGGGTGATCTCCTCGCCCACCTCGCCATCGCCCCGGGTGGAGCCAACAATGAGCAGACCGTCTTCAAAGACAAGTTCCACCGCAACCCCGTCCATCTTCGGCTCGCAGACGTAGTCGATGGCGGTCTCCGCGGCAAGGCCCAGTTCCTTTTTCACCCGTTTGTCGAACTCGATGATGTCCGCCTCGGTGAAGGCGTTATCCAAGGAGAGCATCGGGAGCCGGTGCGTTACCTGGCCGAACTTCTCCAACGGCCTGCCGCCGACCCGCTGGGTCGGCGAGTCCGGGCGGGCCAGCTCGGGAAAGCGCTCCTCCAGCTCCAGCATTTCGCGGAACAGGAGGTCGTAATCCGCATCGGTGATCTCCGGAAGGTCCTTTTCGTAGTAGAGACGGTTGTGGCGCTCGATTTCCGCGTAAAGAAAGGCGAGGCGCTCCTGGGTGCTCGTGCTCTCCATCGGTTACTCCTTGTCTGGGCAGTGGTTGCCGAGGAATTCCTGCGGGGTAACGATTCCAGTCCCTTCGAAACTGCCGAACTCCAGCAAGTCGCGGTCGCCGGTAATCAGCCAGTCGGCTTCGGCCGAACGGGCCAGGGCGAGGAAGATGTCGTCGGCCGGGTCACGGCAGATGCCGGTTACGCGCTCCCGGATTTCTATGACGTCGAAGAACGGGAGGATTTCCTCTTGCAGAAGGGCGTCGATTTCGTAAGGCGTCAGGCCGAATTTGGGATATTCGAGAACGGCCCGGAACTCGGCGTAGCTTTCCCTGGAGAGCACCGGCGTTATTGCCTGCTCTTTCCAAAGCCTGACAAACCGGGAAAGCCGCCCCCGGAAGAGGAGGGCCGAAACCAGGACGTTCGTATCGAGGACTACCCTCATCCCCGACTTTTCTTCCTGGCCCAGGCCACGGCGTCGGTCACGTCCTGTTCGGCAATGCCGAGTTTCTCCATCTTGTCCCTGATTCCTTCCAGAGACGCCGTGATCGGCGTTACGCGGACCGGTACCAGCACGATCCGGTTGTCCTCGACCGTGGCGTCAAATAGGTCGACATTGGGGAACCTGTTGGCAATGTCTTTGGGGAGGGTGAGTTGGTTCTTCGAGGTCTTTTTGGCAAGCATATTCCTTACCTCCTTGTAGTAAGGATATCTTGTTTTATAGCCTGTGGCAAGGTGGTTGACTATAATACCTTATTCCAACTCGACCCCGAGGGCGACGAGAAAACGGGAGACCATGTTGTAGGTGGCGATGACCCCAGCGATCTCCACTACCTGTCGTTCATTCTGCAGGGCTGCTCTGACTGCGGCAAAAGTAGCGTCGCTCACCTGGACAGAGCGGGTCATCTCCATTGTCAGCTGCATGATTACCTGCTCTGCACCATCGAATAACGAGATGTCAAGGGCGGACGTTCCCAACAGGCGCAGCGCCTTGATCTGGGCCGGCGTTCCACCGGATGCCAGAAATACTGGTGCGTGCTGGTCAAATTCGTAGTCGGCGCCGTTCAACACGGCGACCCCGCAGATGGCAAGCTCCCTCAGCTTGGGCGCGACTTCCAGGTTGGTCCTGACCTCTCGCAGGAAACTGTTCCATCCGGCGGCAAAGGGGGGGCTGTGCAGTAGCATCCTGTCCAGATTGAGCAGGCTTCCGCCGCGACGGTTGCGAATGCTGTCGACCAGATCTCTTGGGGCGCCGATGTCGTGTGGTTGGTAGGGGATTCTTGGCATATGATTCCTCTGAGAGTTGCTGCCGTTGTTGCCGGCTTACCGATGGTGACCAGCACCGTGGAGATGGGCGTGAGAATTATGGAAAAAGTCGAAAAAATGTTACGCTGTTTGCGGCAGTGTTTGCTCAGGCTGATTCCCGACTAACTATATGTAGTTAACTGACATTGGTCAATATTTCCAAGGTATTTGATGTTGCTGTATTCCATTGGTGTCGTTGAATTGTCACGCAGCGAAGACGCACGGCGTCAGCCGATAAGTGGTTCTTGTGTCAATTTGATGCAAATAAGGGTATTGACAAGTTCTGCGAGAGCGGATTATAAACAGATATCCTCGTACTTATCCTTGATAAACTTCATTCTATCGCTTACATCCCAACAAAGTCCGGACTCCCATACCAAAGACCCTTAATATCGATCAGACGATAGCCCCGTTTCGCTCTCCACGGCGCGTCATACCGTAGCCCAGTCGTACCATTGAGCATAAATCCGAGATAACCGCGCCCGATTGTTGCGTCCAACAAACACATGCAGGAGCATCGATGAACCTCCAAGAACTGAAAGGCAAGAAGATTAACGAACTGGCAGCCATTGCCAGGGAACTGAACATCGAAGGGTCTTCCAGCCTGCGCAAGCAGGATCTGATCTTCGCCATCCTCAACGCCCAGACCGAACAGAACGGCATGATCTTCGGCGAAGGGGTGCTGGAGACCCTGCCGGACGGGTTCGGCTTCCTCCGCTCCCCGGACTATAACTATCTGCCGGGGCCGGACGACATCTATGTCTCCCCCAGCCAGATCCGCCGCTTCAACCTCCAGACCGGGGACACGGTGGCTGGCCAGATCCGCCCCCCCAAGGAGGGGGAGCGCTACTTCGCCCTGCTCAAGGTGGAGACGGTCAACTTCGAATCTCCTGACGTGGCGCGGGACAAGGTGCTCTTCGACAACCTCACCCCGCTCTATCCCAACGAAAAGCTGAAACTGGAGAGCGCGCCGGACAACATGTCCATGCGGGTCATGGAACTGGTCTCGCCGATCGGCAAGGGACAGCGCGGCCTGATCGTCGCCCCGCCCCGTACCGGCAAGACCATGCTGATCCAGAACATTGCCAACTCCATTGCCGAGAACCATCCGGAGGTGTTCCTCATCGTGCTCCTCATCGATGAACGACCGGAAGAGGTGACCGACATGCAGCGCTCGGTCAAGGGGGAAGTGGTTTCCTCGACCTTTGACGAGCCGGCATCCCGGCATATCCAGGTGGCCGAGATGGTCATCGAGAAGGCGAAGCGCCTTGTGGAGCACAAGCGGGACGTGGTGATCCTGCTCGACTCCATCACCCGTCTGGCGAGGGCCTACAACACCGTCATCCCGCCGTCGGGCAAGATCCTCTCCGGCGGCGTCGATTCCAACGCCCTGCACAAGCCGAAACGTTTCTTCGGTGCGGCCCGCAATATCGAGGAGGGTGGCTCACTGACCATCATCGCCTCGGCCCTCATCGACACCGGCAGCAAGATGGACGAGGTGATCTTCGAAGAGTTCAAGGGGACCGGCAACATGGAGGTCCACCTGGACCGGAAGCTGGTGGAGAAGCGGACCTTCCCGGCCATCGACATCAACAAGTCCGGCACCCGGAAGGAGGAACTCCTCATCGAGAAGTCGTCCCTCAACCGGATCTGGATCCTGCGCAAGGTGCTCCACCCCATGAACGTGGTGGACAGCATGGAGTTCCTGCTGGACAAGCTCTCCGAGACCAAAACGAACCAGAACTTCCTCGACTCGATGAGCAAGTAGTCTGGGAAAAAGGTCTTGCAATAACATTTTGGAAGTGTTACTTTTTGAGCTTCCGACCAAAGAAAACCGTTGGCAATGAGCCAGTTAGAAAGAGGAGGAAGCACATGAGAGAGGGAATCCACCCAAAGTACACGGACGTCACGGTGAAGTGCCTGTGCGGCAACGTTTTCCAGACCCGTTCAACCAAGCCGGAGATCAACACGGAGATCTGTTCTGCCTGCCATCCGTTCTTCACCGGCAAGCAAAAGCTCATTGACACGGCTGGCCGCGTCGAGCGTTTCAAAAAGCGCTACGGCATGTAACAGGTTTTACGGTCTGTCTGTTTCAAGGGGATTTTGTCTAGTACGAAATCCCCTTCTCTGTTTCTTAAATCCGATGGAATCGGTGATGCGAGCTGATTCGCGGACTTCCCCCCTGTGTTAGGTGTTCATGAACATCATCCTCCTTCAGCATACCCCTGAACCGGAAAAGAGTGTGGCTCTGGCTGCCCGGCTCTGCTATTCACCCACGTCGCTCGGCGAACTGCGGGAGAAGCTGTCGGCCACCGATATCCAGTCCTTTCTGGAAAAGATCATGTCCCTTGGGCACCAGTCGGTGCTGGAGCACGCCTCCTTCACCTTTGGCATCGAGGGGATTTCCCGGACTACCAGCCACCAACTGGTGCGCCACCGCCTTGCGTCCTTCTCCCAGCAGTCCCAGCGCTACGTCAGCCATACGAAGCGGTTCAGCGCTGTCATCCCCGATACCGTCAGGGATCTGCCCGAGGCGCGGGAGCTGTTTGAAAAGGAGCTGGCCGCACTGCACGAGGTGTATACCCGGCTGGTGGCCATGGGGATTCCGGCCGAAGATGCCCGCTATATCCTCCCCAATGCCACGGAGACCAAGATCATGGTCACCATGAACGCCCGCGAGCTCCTGCACTTTTTTGCCGTCCGCTGCTGCCAGCGGGCCCAGTGGGAGATCCGGGCCATGGCCATTGAAATGCTGCGGCTGGTGCGGCCGCTGGCCCCGACCATTTTCCGGGAGGCCGGCCCCGGCTGCCTTGGCGGTCCCTGCCCGGAAGGGACCATGACCTGCGGGCAACTGGTCGAGGTACGGGAACGTTTTCGTGCCATGTGAGGGGCGGGGTTACCCCGCCCGTGCAGGTGCAAAGGTCGGGCGGGGGAACCCGCCCCTACAGTAGATTGAATGAGGTTCTGATGGAAAAAATCAACATCGGCGGTCAGGCGGTTATCGAAGGGGTCATGATGCGGGCCCCGCGGGCAATGGCCATCGCCGTCCGCCGGCCGTCCGGCGAGATCGTCGTCAAGAAGGACGAGGTGGTCCCCCTGTCCGAGCGGTTCCCGGTGGTCAAGCTTCCCATTGTCCGGGGGGCGGTGGCGCTGTTCCAGTCGCTGATCGTGGGGATATCGGCCCTCAATTTCTCGGCCAATGAGGCGATCGTGGAAGAGGATGCGGACGGCAGCGAGAAGAAGGAGCTTTCTTCCTGGGCAATGGCCGGAACCATGGCGGTGGCCTTCGGCTTCGGCATTCTGCTCTTTTTCATCATGCCGCTCTACCTGACCAAGCTGATGGTGCCGGTTATCGGCCAGTCCAACCTGGTCTTCAACCTGGTGGACGGCGTCATCAGGGTGGCGGTCTTTCTTCTCTACATCGTCTCCATCTCCCGGATGAACGACATCCAGCGGGTCTTCCAGTACCACGGCGCCGAGCACAAGTCGATCTTCGCCTTCGAGGCCGGCGACCCTCTGACCGTTGAGAACGTCCGCGGCTACAGCCGCCTCCACCCCCGCTGCGGCACCAGCTTCCTCCTGATCGTCATGGTGGTGAGCATCGTCGTCTTCTCCATGATCCCCAAGCTCTGGCCGTTCTATCTGAAGGCCGGCTCACGGGTTGTGCTGCTGCCGCTCATCGCCGGGATCTCCTACGAGTTCCTCAAGTGGAGCGCCAAGAACGACCAGTCGCCGCTGGTCAGGCTGATCATCGCCCCGGGTCTGGCCCTCCAGAAGCTGACCACCCGTGAGCCGGACGACAGCCAGATCGAGGTGGCGATCCGCTCCATGGAGGAGGCGCTGGCGGTGAATGCCGGGTACAAGGACGACCGGTTGGTGATTTAGCAGGTTGCTGAAAAACAGCCATCTCGCCGCCGTCCTCGCAAGCCGCCTTGTGCGGCGTAGCGCTGTTTATGCCCGGTTTGTGGGTGCTACGCCTCCGCGGGGCTTGCTGCGGGTGCGACGATCTGACTATTTTTGAGCAACCTGGAGATTGTTAGGATTCAGAATGCACCACAGAGGCACAAAACGAGATGGGATTCCTCTGTGTCTCTGTGGTGAAACGATTTAGAGGTTGATTCATGCTTGAGAAAATAGAAGAAATCGAACGCCGCTTCCAAGAACTGGAGGCCCTCCTGTCCGACCCGGCCGTCATCGGCAACCAGACCGAGTTCCGGAAGTTCTCGCGGGAACATGCCGACATCGCGCCGCTGGTGGACGCCTATCGCCAGCATCGGAAGGTGCTGGCGGAGATCGAGGGAAACCGGGAGCTCCTGGCCGATCCCGACATGAAGGAGATGGCCGAAGAGGAGCTGAAGGGACTGGAGACGCGGCAAGAGCAGTTGGAGAACGAGATCAAGCTGCTGCTCCTGCCGAAGGACCCCAACGACAGCCGGAACGTGATCCTGGAGATTCGGGCCGGAACCGGCGGTGACGAGTCGGCCCTGTTCGCCGGCGACCTGTTCCGGATGTACAGCCGCTTTGCCGAAAAGAACCGCTGGAAGGTGGAGATGCTCTCCTGTTCCGAATCGGAGCGGGGGGGGTACAAGGAGGTCATTGCCGCCATCGAGGGGCAGGACGTCTACGCCAAGCTCAAATATGAGTCCGGCACCCATCGGGTCCAGCGGGTGCCCGAGACCGAGGCGCAAGGCAGGATTCACACCAGCGCCTGTACCGTCGCGATCATGGCCGAGGCCGAGGATGTGGACATCGATATCAACCCGACCGATCTGAAGATCGACGTCTACCGGTCGTCCGGGGCCGGCGGTCAGCACGTCAACACCACCGATTCGGCGGTGCGGATCACCCACCTCCCCACCGGCACCGTGGTTGCCTGCCAGGAGGAGCGGAGTCAGATCAAGAACCGCGCCAAGGCCATGAAAGTCCTGAAGACCCGCATCCTGGATTCCATCCAGCAGGAGCAGAACGCGAAAATGGCCGCGGAGCGCAAGCAGCAGGTGGGGAGCGGCGACCGGAGCGAGCGGATCAGGACCTACAACTTCCCCCAGGGAAGGATGACCGACCACCGGATCGGCCTCACCCTCTACAAGCTGGATGCCATCATGCAGGGGGACATTGCCGAGATCGCCGACGCACTGCGGACCCACTACCAGATGGAGGCGTTGCAAGCACAGAGTGAAGCGGCATAGTGGCAACAGGCTATTTAACAAGAGTTGTAGGTTGGGTTGGCGAAGCGTAACCCAACAGATGCTGCCGGCAAGGGCATAGCCCCGAGCTCTTTAGGCCCCAGGGGTACGAGCCACCATGACAGAACGTGATATCTGGACCGTGCTCAAGGTCCTGAACTGGACCAAGGGGTACCTGGCGGAGAAGGGGGTGGAGAACGCCCGGCTGGAGGCCGAGTGGCTGCTCTGCGCCACCACCGGCTTGGATCGGGTGGGTCTCTACGTCAACTTCGAGAAGCCGCTGACCGATGCAGAACTGGCTGCCTATCGGGCGCTGGTGACTCGTCGCGCCAGGCGGGAACCGCTTCAGTACCTGCTCGGCTCTCAGGAGTTCTACGGACTCGACTTTCTGGTTTCCCCGGCGGTGCTGATCCCCCGCCATGACACGGAAGTGCTGGTCGAAGAGGCGCTCAGGCGTGCCCCTGCTGGCGGGAGCATCCTCGACATCGGCGTGGGGAGCGGCTGCATCGCGGTGGCCCTGGCCAAGGCGATCCCCGGCGCGGACGTCCGGGGGGTGGAAAAGTCTTCCTCGGCACTCGCCCTGGCCCAGCAGAACATCGAACGCCACGCCGTCCGGGTAACCCTGTTCGAAGGGTCGCTGTTCGAGCCGTTTGCCGGTCAGCGCTTCGATCTGATTGTCAGCAATCCGCCGTACATCCCGACCGCCGACCTGGCGGACCTTCAACCGGAGGTGCGGGAGTATGAGCCTGTTGCCGCCCTGGACGGGGGGGCGGATGGCCTCGACTATTACCGGACCATCATTCCGGCTGCGCCGGAGCATCTGACTCCGGGAGGCTGGCTTCTCGTGGAGATCGGCATCGGTCAGGCCGAGGATGTGCGGGGGATGTTCGCCGCTGCCGGCTTCACTGATATCTTCACTGCCAAAGACCCGTCGCTCATCGAGCGGGTGGTTGGCGGGAAATTGCCGTAGGGGCGCGCTTGCCGCGTCCGGGGCGGGGAAACAGGGCGGGGAGACCCCCCCTACATTTCACAACCGAGGTCATGTATTGGATAAGTTAATCATCAAGGGGGGAAAGAAGCTGTCCGGCGAAGTGACCGTGAGCGGCTCCAAGAACGCCTCCCTCCCCATTTTCTGCGCTACCCTGCTGGCCTCCGGCCAGCACGAAATCAGCAACGTTCCCTTCCTGCGCGACATCAACACCACCATCAAGGTGCTGGAGTCCCTGGGCGCAAAGGTGGACGGTAATGGCAACATCGTCCGGATCGACACCAGCGGCGTCAACAACGTCGAGGCGACCTACGAATTGGTGAAGACCATGCGGGCCTCGGTGCTGGTGCTCGGCCCACTGCTGGCCCGCTTCGGTCGCGCCCGGGTGTCGCTCCCCGGCGGTTGCGCCATCGGCGCCCGTCCCATCGACCAGCACCTGAAGGGGCTGAAGGCCCTGGGGGCAGACATCCACCTGGCCCATGGCTATGTGGAGGCCAAGGCCAAGCGGCTGAAGGGGGCACGGATTAACTTCGACATGCCGACCGTCGGTGGCACCGAGCACCTGATGATGGCGGCGTCACTGGCCAAGGGGGAGTCGATCCTTGAAAACGCTGCCCGCGAGCCGGAGATCGTCGACCTGGCGAACATGCTGAACGGCATGGGAGCACGGATCGAAGGGGCAGGTACCGACACTGTCCGGATCACCGGCGTCAGCGAACTGGCACCGGCCACCTACCGGGTGATGCCGGACCGGATCGAGGCCGGCACCTTTATGTGCGCCGCAGCCATTACCGGCGGTGACATCCGCATTCATGCCATGCAGTTGGAGCACCTGGATGCCCTGGTCTTCAAGCTGCAGGATGCCGGCGTGGAGATCATCAACAAGGACGGCGTGGTACGGGTGAAGGGTCCACGGAGGATCAAGAGCATCAACATCAAGACCCGTCCCTATCCCGGCTTCCCCACCGACATGCAGGCCCAGTTCATGGCGCTCATGTGTGTTGCCGACGGGGCGAGCGTGGTCAGCGAGAACATCTTCGAGAACCGCTTCATGCACGTTTCCGAACTGCTTCGCTTCGGCGCCGACATCACCGTCGAGGGGAACAGCGCCACGGTCAAGGGGGTGAAGAAGCTCTCCGGCGCACCGGTCATGGCCACCGATCTCAGGGCCTCGGCCTCGTTGATCATCGCCGGGCTGGCGGCGGACAACACCACCGAGGTGTCCCGGATCTACCATCTCGACCGCGGCTATGAATCGATCGAGAAGAAGCTGGCAGGGCTGGGAGCGGATATTCAAAGGGTAAAGGAATAACGTTGTAGGGGCGCGGTCACCGCGCCCTGGGCAGGGGAACAGGGCGGGGAAACCGCGCCCCTACAGAGGAACCATGACTGATTACATTACCATTGCCATTCCCAAGGGTCGCATCCTGGACGAGTCGGTTGCCTTGTTCAAGAAGATCGGCATCGACTGCGACGAGCTCCTCTCCAGTTCCCGCAAGCTGATCTTCGAGAATACGGCCCAGCGGATGCGCTACATGATCGTCCGGGCCACCGACGTCCCGACCTATGTGGAGTACGGTGCGGCCGATCTGGGGATCGTGGGCAAGGACACTCTGCTGGAGCAGGAGAAGGACGTCTACGAACCGCTGGACCTGAAGTTCGGCTACTGCCGGATGATGGTGGCCGAGCCGGCCGGGCTGGCCAAGGACGACGACCCCTCCCGCTGGTCCAACATCCGGATCGCCACCAAGTACCCCAACATCACCGAGAAGTATTTTGCCGGCAAGGGGGTGCAGGTGGAGATCATCAAACTCTATGGCTCCATCGAGCTGGCGCCCCTGGTGGGGCTCTCGGAGCGGATCGTGGACCTGGTCTCCACCGGTGAGACCCTGAAGCAGAACGGCCTGGTGGAGGTGGAGACCATCGCCGAGATCACTACGCGGCTGATCGTCAACCGGGCGAGCCTGAAGACCAAACATCGGCGGATTGCAGACATCATTGAGGGGCTGGAGAAACAGGTATGAAATTCCTTGATATTCGCGATGCGGATTTCGAGCAGCAGTTTGCCGCCATCCTTGGCCGGGGGGAAGAGACCGGCCGGGAGGTGGAGCAGGTGGTCCTTGACATCATCGCCGCCGTGCGAAAGCAGGGCGACGCGGCTGTGCTGGAGTACACCAACCGTTTCGACCGGATGGATGCCGCCTCGGTCGCCTCCCTGCAGGTGACGGACGAGGAGATCGATTACGCCTTTGCCAGGGCCAGGGACGAGGATATCGAGGCCCTGAAGCTGGCCGTGGCCCGCGTGGCAAGGTTTCACGAGAAGCAGAAACAGGAGACCTGGCTCTCCACGGACGAGACCGACATCATGCTCGGCCAGATGGTCACGCCGCTCCAGCGGGTCGGGATCTACGTGCCGGGCGGCAAGGCCAGCTACCCCTCCAGCGTCATCATGAACGCGGTGCCGGCCAAGGTGGCCGGGGTGCCGGAGGTGATCATGGTCGCCCCCACGCCGGGCGGCGAGATCAACCCCCATGTCCTGATCGCGGCCCGCCTCTCCGGGGTCGACCGGATCTTCCGGATCGGCGGCGCCCAGGCCGTGGCGGCCCTGGCTTACGGCACCGACACTGTCCCGCGGGTGGACAAGGTCACCGGGCCGGGCAACATCTATGTGGCCACGGCCAAGAAGCTGGTCTTCGGCCAGGTGGGGATCGACATGATCGCCGGGCCGTCGGAGATCCTGGTGATCAACGACGGGAGCGGCACGTCGGCTCACATCGCCGCCGACCTCCTTTCCCAGGCCGAGCACGACGAGCTCGCCTCGTCGATCCTGATCACCACTGACCGCGGCTTTGGCGAGCAGGTTGCCGGCGAGGTGGAAAAACAGCTGCAGAAGCTCTCCCGCCAGGAGATTGCCCGGAAGTCGTGGGAGACGTACGGCGCGATCATCGTTGCCGGGAACCTGGACGAGGCGATCGCCTTTTCAAACCGGATCGCACCGGAGCACCTGGAACTGGCCGTCGCAGACCCGTTTGCCATTCTCCCCAAGATCAAGAATGCCGGCGCGATCTTCATGGGGCATTTCACGCCTGAGGCGGCGGGCGACTACCTGGCCGGCCCGAACCATACCCTCCCCACCGGTGGTACGGCCCGCTTCTTCTCCCCGCTGTCGGTGGACGATTTCATCAAGAAGTCATCCATCGTCTACTTCGGTGAAACCGGGCTCAACCGGCTGGGGAAAGACATCGTCCGGATCGCCGAGCTGGAGGGGCTGGAGGCCCACGGCCGGTCGGTCAGTATCAGGTTGAAGGCATAAGTTAACCGCCGAGGTATTACATTTCATGATCCCATTGCGTCCCAATATCGCCTCCATGGCTGGCTATGTCCCCGGCTACCAGCCGCCGGACATCGCCTCCTGGATCAAGATCAATACCAACGAAAACCCCTATCCGCCGTCGCCCCGGGTGGTCAAGGCCATCCTGGACGAGTTGGGGCCGGACGGGGCGAGCCTCAGGGCCTATCCCAGCGCCTCCAGCCAGAAGCTGCGCGAGGCGGCCGGCGAGGTCTTCGGGTTCGACCCCTCCTGGATCATCATGGCCAACGGCTCGGACGAAGTGCTGAACAACCTGATCCGGGCCTTTGCCGCCGAGGGGGAGGAGATCGGCTATGTTCACCCGTCGTACTCCTACTACGCAACCCTGGCAGAAGTTCAGGGCGCGCGCGTGCGCACCTTCGGCCTGACCGACGCGTTCAGGATTGACGGTTTCCCGGAGCGCTATAGCGGAAAGGTCTTTTTTCTCACCACCCCGAACGCCCCGTTAGGCCCGGCATTTCCCATCGAGTACATCGAGGAGTTGGCAGGGCGGTGCGACGGCATGCTGGTGCTGGACGAGACCTACGCGGAATTTGCCGAATCCAGCGCCGTGGAGCTGGTAAAAAAATATGAGAACGTTGTGGTGACCCGCACCCTGTCCAAGAGCTACTCCCTGGCCGGGATGCGCCTCGGGCTGGCCATCGCGCGGCCGGAGGTGATCGCAGCCCTGGACAAGATCCGCGATCACTACAACCTGGACCGCCTCGCCCAGGCTGCCTGCGTGGCCGCGTTGCGCGATCAGGCTTATCTTGCGGAGTGCTGCCGAAAGATCCGGGAGACCAGGGAGTGGTTCTCCGGCCAGTTGCGGGCACTCGGCTACGACGTGATCCCCTCCCAGGGGAACTACGTCTTTGCCACGCCGCCGGACCGGGACGGCAAGCGGATCTACGACGGGCTATACCAGCGGAAGATCCTGGTGCGCTATTTCTCCGACCCTCTCCTGTCCTACGGGCTGCGGATCTCCATTGGTACAAGGGAGGATATGGAGAAGACCCTGGCTGCAATACGAGAAATCGGTTGATAACCTTTTGCCACGGATGAACACGGATAAAAGACGTTTGAGGTTTTCATCCGTGGAAATCCGTGGCCAATGATTTTGGTTTCAGGAGGACACATGTCACGTATAGCTTCAATAGAACGCGTCACCAAGGAAACCCGGATCAGGCTGTCTTTGGAGCTTGACGGCACCGGCCAGGGGAAGATCTGCACCTCCGTGCCGTTCCTGGACCACATGCTGGACCTTTTCGCCCGCCATGGCCTGTTCGATCTGGAGGTGGAGGCGAGCGGCGACATCGACATCGACTTCCATCATACGGTGGAGGATATCGGCATTGTCCTCGGCCAGGCGATTCAAGAGGCGCTCGGCGACAAGAAGGGGATCCGCCGCTACGGCCAGGCCACGGTGCCGATGGACGAGACCCTGGCCAGCGTGGCCACCGATCTCTCCGGCCGTCCGTATCTGGTCTACCACGTGAACCTCCCCAAGGTGAAGATCGGCGAGTTCGATGTGGAACTGGCAAAGGAGTTCTTCCAGGCCCTGGTGAACAACCTGGGGGCCAACCTGCACATCAACGTCATGTACGGCGACAACGTCCACCATGTTCTGGAGGCATGCTTCAAGGCCACGGCAAGGGCGCTGGACATGGCAACTCAGCTGGACCCGCGGATCGAAGGGGTCATGTCGACAAAAGGGAAATTGTAACCGTAGGGGCGGGGTTTCCCCGCCCAGGGCGCGGCGACCGCGCCCCTACGAGAGGATGTATGATTGCAATTATCGACTACGGTATGGGGAATCTCCGTTCCGTGCAGAAGGGGTTCGAGAAGGTCGGCTTCGAGGCGGTGGTGACCGCCGATCCCAGGGTGGTGCTGGAGGCCGAGAAGGTCGTGCTTCCCGGCGTCGGGGCCTTCCGCGACTGCATGCGCAACCTGGAGCAGGGGGGGTTCGTCGAGCCGATCCTCAAGGTGATCCGGGACGGCCGGCCGTTTCTCGGCATCTGTGTCGGGATGCAGCTGCTGTTGACCGACAGTGTGGAGTTTGGCCTCTACCAGGGACTGAACGTGATTCCGGGGCATGTGCTCCGTTTCCCGGACGGGATGGAGGAAGGCGGCGAGCGGTTGAAGGTGCCGCACATGGGGTGGAACCAGCTCTCCATCCGGCGGCCGGCGCCGATTCTGGCCGGGATCGAGGATGGGGCCAACGTCTATTTCGTCCACTCCTTCTACGAGATGCCGGACGACGAGACGGCCGTGGCCGCTACGGCCACGTATGGCGTCCAGTTCTGTGCCGCCCTCTGGAAGGACAATGTCATGGCGACCCAGTTCCATCCGGAGAAGTCCCAGGCCGTAGGGCTTAAAATGTTGAAGAATTTCGGTGAATTAAAGGCATAAATCCACCACGGAGGCCCGGAGACACGGAGGAAACTCCGTGAGTCTCCGTGACTCCGTGTCTTCGCGGTGAAAGGTTTAGTATGATAGTCATTCCAGCCATTGATCTGAAAGAAGGAAAGTGTGTCCGCCTGGAGCAGGGGCTCATGGAGCGGGATACGGTCTTCAACGACGACCCGGCGGCCCAGGCACTGGCCTGGCAGGCACAGGGGGCCGAACTGCTCCATATCGTCGACCTGGACGGCGCCTTTGCCGGCGAACCGAAGAATCGGGGCGCCATCGAGGCGATTCTGCGGGCCGTCACCATTCCGACTCAGTTGGGAGGAGGAATACGCGACATCCCCACCATCGAGGCTTATCTGGATATGGGGATCGACCGGGTGATCATCGGCACCGCTGCCCAGCGGAACCCAGAGCTGGTGAAAGAGGCGTGCGCCAGATTCCCCGGCAGGATCGTGGTGGGTATCGATGCCAAGAACGGGCTGGTGGCGGTGCAGGGGTGGGCCGAGGTCACCAGCGTGACCGCCGTGCAGCTGGCGAAACAGTTCGAGGGGGACGGGGTGGCCGCCATCGTCTATACCGACATCAGCCGCGACGGCATGCTCCAGGGGCCCAATATCGAGGCCACCAAGGCGCTGGCCGAGTCGGTCAGCATCCCGGTCATCGCCTCCGGCGGGGTGTCGAGTCTGAAAGATATCGAAAACCTGATGGTCGTTCAGGCGAGCGGCGTTACCGGCGTCATTACCGGCAAGGCGATCTATACCGGCGCCATCAACCTGGCCGAGGCCATCGCCCTGACCAAACGCTAGAACAAGACGTCGATGCGGCTCTGGACCCTCCACCCCCGGTACCTGGACGCAAAAGGGCTGGTGGCCCTCTGGCGCGAGGCTCTGCTGGCCCAGAAGGTGCTGCTGGGGGAGACCAGGGGGTATCGCAACCACCCGCAGCTGGTCCGCTTCCGGGAACAGCCCGATGTCGTTGCCGCCATCGGTGCCTACCTGGTGCCGGTGCTGACTGAGGCAACTGCCCGGGGATACCGCTTCGACGGGAGCAAGATCGTCCGGCCCGGCCCGGCGGCGTTGATCCAGGCAACCGATGGCCAGCTCCGCTACGAATGGCTTCATCTGCTGGCCAAACTGGAACAACGGGACCCGCAACGCTTCAAGTCACTGGCGGTTGACGGCGAACCGCTGCCGCACCCGCTGTTTAGCATTGTTCCCGGTGCCATGGCACCGTGGGAAGTCGTCACGCAAAGGAAATGAAACTATGCTGACCAAACGGATCATCCCCTGCCTCGACGTCAAGGGGGGCAGGGTCGTCAAAGGGGTCCAGTTCCTGGAACTGCGGGATGCCGGGGACCCGGTGGAGATTGCCGAGCTCTACGACCAGCAGGGGGCCGACGAGCTCACCTTTCTCGACATCACCGCCTCCTCCGATGCGCGGGACATCATCATCGACGTGGTGCGCCGGACCGCCGAGCGGGTCTTCATGCCCCTGACCGTCGGGGGGGGGGTGCGGACGGTGGACGATATCCGTGGACTCCTGAATGCCGGTGCCGACAAGGTTTCCATCAACACCGCCGCGGTGCACCGCCCCGAGTTCGTGCGGGAGGCTGCCGAGCGTTTCGGTTCCCAGTGCACGGTGGTGGCCATCGATGCCCGCCGCGTGCCGGGTGAAGAACGCTGGGAGGTCTATACCCATGGCGGCCGCAACGCCACCGGCATCGACGCGGTGGAATGGGCTTGCCGGATGGAGGAGTACGGTTCGGGCGAGATCCTCCTCACCAGCATGGACCGGGATGGCACCAAGGACGGTTATGACCTGCCCCTGACCCGGGCCATCGTCGATGCGGTCAATATCCCGGTCATCGCCTCCGGCGGGGTGGGGAACCTGGAGCACCTCTACGACGGCTTCACCAAGGCCGGTGCCAGTGCCTGCCTAGCCGCCTCGATCTTCCACTACCGGGAACACACCATCGGCGAGGCCAAGGAGTATCTGCGCAACAAGGGCGTGGCGGTGAGGCTGTAATACGATCGTGCTGCGTTCAGCGTGCTGCGTTCAGGAGAACCGCATACACAGCACGTCGCACGCAGCACGCAGCACGCAGCACGGAGATCTGTATGCACGACGACATCCTCCAGGCAGTCTACCGGGTCATCCTCGACCGGAAGGCCAACCCGACCGACAGTTCCTACACGGCGTCACTGATGCAGAAGGGAATCGACAAGATCCTCAAGAAGCTGGGGGAAGAGGCGACCGAACTGGTCATTGCCGGCAAGGGCGGGGTGCGCGACGAAACGGTCTACGAGGCGGCGGACCTCCTGTTTCATACCCTTGTCCTCCTGGCCTATCGCGATATTCCCCTGGACGCGGTGTACGACGAGCTCCGTCGCCGGTTCGGTCGTTCCGGCATCGAGGAGAAAAATTCCCGCACCGCACCATGATGCTGGAAAAGTTGATAAAAATCTTGACATAGTGCTCCATGGTGCTACTATGCAAGTTCTTTGTGAAGTACCGGCTTTGCCCTTATGATGCGTTAAATTAGCGAGAGAAGGGGGGGGAATATGGATGCCGGGAATCAGGGTAAAAGAAACTGAGCCGTTTGAGGTCGTGCTGAAGAAGTTCAAAAAGCAGTGCGAAAAAGCGGGGATTCTCTCGGAAGTGCGGAAGCGCGAGCATTTCGAGAAGCCCAGTATCAAACGGAAGAAAAAGGCGATAGCAGCCCGCAAGCGCGCTCTGAAGAAGCAGCGCAAGATGATGGAGTAGTGCATGTCGTTGCGGGATAGGCTGACCGAAGCAATGAAGACGGCAATGAGGGCCAAGGATGAGATCACCTTGGCCACTGTCCGTCAGGTCCGGTCGGTCGTCAAAAACCGTGAGATCGAACTGAAGAGCGAACTGGATGACCAGGGAATCGGCGAGGTGATCGCCTCCCTGGTCAAACAGCGTCGCGAGTCGATCCGGATGTTCGCCGATGCCGGTCGTAACGACCTGGCGGAGAAAGAGGAGCGGGAGCTGCAGATACTCCTCGGTTTTCTCCCCGAGCAGCTGACGCGTGAAGAAATTGTCGCCCTGGTCGATCGGATTGTTGTCGAGTCCGGCGCTCAGGGAATCAAGGATATGGGCAGGGTGATGAAACTGGTGATGCCGCATGTGGCCGGACGCGCCGACGGCAAGTTGGTCAACGAGGCGGTACGGGACCGGCTTTCCGCTGCCTGACAGCATCATACCGGACAGGCGCAGCCGAAGGCGGCGCACAGAACCGATCAAGGTAGGGGCGATTCGCACGATTGCCCCTTCTTTGCGTTGAAACGAAGTTGTATACGCATGCTCTGACTTCGTCGGCCTCGCTGTCGGTCCTCGACGTACCCCCCGGGTACGCCCGCTCTGTTCATCTCATCGCCTCATCACATGTAGAAAATACCGTTGCTTCGGGGAAGTCGGGGACAGGGCATGAACCTTATTGACATCCTGATCTGGGCCGTTTTGATAGGCTTTATCGTCAAGGGATTTCTGAAGGGTCTGGTTCGACAGGTGTGCTCCCTTCTCGGCTTTCTGGTCGGCGGCTGGGCCGCTTTTTCCTACTATCCGTACCTCGCCGGCGCGAGCAGGCAGATAATTCGTCTTCCGAGCCTGGTCGCCGTACCCCTGTCCTTTCTTCTGATCTTCATCGTTGTCGGCCTTCTGTTTTATCTCCTCGGACACTTCCTGACCGTCTTGTCCAAGATCATGCTGATGGGATGGGTTAACCGCCTGGGCGGTGTTGTCCTCGGTTTTCTGGAGGGAGCCTTCATCCTCTGCATGCTCCTCTATCTGGGAACCACCAAGCCGGTGCCGACTGCACTGAAAGGGGCGATCACCCGTTCACGGTCGGCCCAGGGATTCATCATGTCGGGGAAAGAGATCATCAGCGGCTGGGAGAGCTCGGCCAAGACGGTGAAGCCTCTCCCGGCTGGCAAATAGCGGGCGGATGGCGATAATTCCGGATGAAAAAGTGGCCGAGGTTCGGGAACGCGCCTCGATCCTGGAGGTCGTGGGGGACTACATCAGTCTCCGGCGCTCCGGCGCCAACTACCTGGGGCTCTGCCCGTTCCATGGCGAAAAGAGTCCTTCGTTCAACGTCAATCCGGCCCGGGGAATCTTCCACTGCTTCGGCTGCGGGGTTGGCGGCAACGTTGTCACCTTTGTCATGCGGATGGAAGGGATCTCCTTTCCCGAGGCAGTGAAGCTGCTGGCGAAACGGGTCGGGGTGGTCATCGAGGACCGCCCCATGACGGCCGGCGAAAAGCGGCGTCTGGACGAGCGGGAGGAACTCCGCCGGGTCGTGACGGCGGCGGTCTCCTACTACCGCAAGGTACTGGAAAGGGAAGAAGCCGGGCAGCCGGGCAGGAATTACCTGGAGCGGCGCGGGGTCACTCCGGAGGCGGTCGCCGCCTACCGTCTGGGTTATGCCACCGACCGGTGGGACGGCTTGGTCCGGTATCTGGAGCAGCTGCGGATATCCCTGGATCTCGCCGAACAGGTTGGGCTGGTGCGGCGGCGCAGCAGCGGCAGCGGCTGGTACGACCTGTTCCGGAGCCGGCTCATCTTCACCATCGCCAATCACCAGGGAGAGCCGATTGCCCTGGCCGGGCGGGTGCTGGACGACGCGCTTCCCAAATACATAAACTCTCCCGAGTCGCCGATCTACCACAAGGGGGAGGTCCTCTTCGGCATCGATCTGGCCAAGCAGGCGATGCGGGAGGAGGGCGCGGCCCTGATCGTTGAGGGGTACTTCGACCACCTGGCCCTCTGGCAGGCCGGCGTCCGAAACGTCCTGGCAACCTGCGGCACGGCCATGACCAGCGGGCATCTGCAGCTCCTGCGGCGCTATGCGGAACGGGTCCAGCTCCTTTTCGATGCCGACGGCGCCGGGAAAAAGGCGACCTTCCGGGCCATGGAACTGCTCCTTAGCGAACAGGTGCCGGCCTTTGTGGTTGAGCTGGCCGCCGGCGAGGACCCGGACAGCTTTCTGGCCAACGAGGGGCGCGAGGCGTTTGCCGAGCGGCTGGCCAAGGCGCGACCGGCGCTGGACTATTACATCCGGGACCTTCTGGCCGGGACCGACACCGGGTCGGTGGCCGGGAAGGTGGCGGTGGTGGAGCGTCTGACCCCTCTGGTGCAGAAGATCGGCAACCAGATGGAGCGCGAGCTCTATCAGAAGGAGATCGCCCGGCTGCTGGGGATGGACCCGCGGTCCCTGCTCCGGCAGATGCAGGGGGGGAGCGCAGCGGCGCCGGCCGGGTCGCATGCGGCCGGGCGGAACGCGTCTTCGCAACCGGCAGCCGTTCTGCCGGAAGAGACCCTCCTGGCCCTGATGGGGCGCTATCCGGAAGTGTCGGAGATGGTCCGGACGCAGGGGGTCGAAACCCTGTTCCCTCCCGGGATGGTTCCTTTGGCCCGGCAACTGATGGCGCAGGCCGGCAGTCCTGGCGGGATCGACCTGGGGACCTTTCTGGCCGAGGTAGAACCGCCGGAACTGCGGCAACGTCTGGGCGCGCTCTTCATGGACGACGCCCACCTGATCGAGATCGATCCGGTCAGGACCTTCACCGATCTCTGCCGCGCCATTGAACTCCGGCAGCTCAAGAAACATGATGCCAAGGCCCTGAAGCTCGAGCTGTCACGGCTCGATCCCGACTCGCCCCGCTACTGGGAAATTCTTCAGACCCTCGATGCCTTGCGAAACAGGAAATCGCAATTATCATAGATAGTAGAGAAGGAAAAAGGGGAAGTTGATGGCCAAGAAGAATATGGAAGAAGTGAAGCAGCTGATCGATATGGGCAAAGAGAAGGGTTTTCTCACCTATGACGAGGTGAATGACATCCTTCCTGCCGATATGGTCTCATCCGAGCAGATAGATGATGTCATGAGCATGTTTGGCGAGATGGACATCGAGATTGTGGACTCGGTCCAGAAGGTCAAGATCCCCAAGGTCAAGCTCGACATGGAGGATGAGGAAGAGCTGGAAGGGGAGCAGGAAGAGCAGGAATTCGAGCCCGGCGCACTGGGCCGCACCAGCGACCCGGTCCGGATGTACCTGCGCGAGATGGGGTCGGTCTCCCTTCTCACCCGCGAAGGCGAGGTGGAGATCGCCAAGCGGATCGAGGACGGCGAGCGTGAGATGGCCGGGGTCATCCTCAATACCCCGATCACCATCAAGGAAGTGATCTCCCTTGGTGAGCGGCTGCGCAAGTTCCAACTCAACCCGGTCGACATCAGCAAAGAGATCGAAGAAGAGGTGGTGGAAGAGGATGAGGAGGACGTCACCCGTATCCGCCTTCTGGAAGCGATCGATCATATCAAGGAGGGCGACCTGCGGATGGAGGAGATCCTCGCCCGCTTCGAGCAGCGCGACCTGAGCGAAGCCGAACGGGAAGAGCTCTGCCGCGAGAAGCAGGAGTTGAAGGCGTCTCTTGCCGAGCAGGTCAAGTCGCTCAGTCTGAAGGACCGCCACATCGAGAAGGTTGCCCTGCGCCTCAAGGAGCTTTCCGGCAAGGTGGACACCATCATGCACGAGATCGCCGATCTGGAGCGCGAAGCCGGCTGTGAGGTGGGAATGCTGGTATCCCTGTTCAGCGCCCCCTCCTGGAACGAGGAGGACGAGCACCGGCTGGTGGAAGGCTTGAAGCTTCCCGAGGAAGAGGCGCAGCGGCTGGAGAAGAGGATCAAGAGCGCCGGCAAGAAGCTGCGCAAGGTCGAGCACGAATCGGGGTTCCGCGGGATCGAGCTTTCCAAGGCGCTCCTGGCCATCGAGCAGGGTGAGAGCCGGGCCAAGCTGGCCAAGTCCGAACTGGTGGAGGCGAACCTGAGGCTGGTGGTTTCCATTGCCAAGAAGTACACCAACCGGGGGCTCCAGTTCCTCGACCTGATCCAGGAAGGGAATATCGGCCTGATGAAGGCGGTGGACAAGTTCGAGTACCAGCGCGGCTACAAGTTCTCCACCTACGCCACCTGGTGGATCAGGCAGGCGATCACCCGGGCCATTGCCGATCAGGCACGCACCATCCGGATACCGGTCCACATGATCGAGACCATCAACAAGCTGATCCGCACCAGCCGGCAGCTGGTCCAGGAGATCGGCCGCGAGCCGTCGCCGGAGGAAATTGCCGAGCGGATGAGCCTGCCGCTGGACAAGGTACGTAAGGTCTTGAAGATCGCCAAGGAGCCGATCTCTCTGGAGACCCCGATCGGCGAGGAAGAGGATTCCCACCTGGGCGATTTCATCGAGGACAAGGGGGTCGTCTCTCCCCTGGAAGCGGTGATCAAGGCGAACCTCTCCGAGCAGACCGCCCGCGTGCTGGCCACCCTGACCTCCCGCGAGGAAAAGGTGCTCCGGATGCGGTTCGGCATCGGCGAGAAGAGCGACCACACCCTGGAAGAGGTGGGCCAGGACTTCGAGGTCACGAGGGAGCGGATCCGCCAGATCGAGGCCAAGGCACTCAGGAAGCTGCGGCACCCCAGTCGGGCCAAGAAGCTGAAGAGTTTTGTGGAGTAGGAAAATATCTGTGTTTTGATGAAAAGGCCGTATCGTTGCTGACGATGCGGCCTTTTTTGTAAGTCGGTTCGGGGAGAAGTTGCGGTGGCCCACGGGAAGCAAACACCATGATATTTCGAATTGTGATTCCGAAATTTCTTGGCTCCCTTGACCTGAGAGGATTGTCCCCCAATGAATTCCCTTGCCGGTACAGTAATGAAATGTAAAATATGATTATCATATTTTGTGGAGGTCGGTATGCCGACGGCTATCAGTTCGACCGAGGTGGTCAGGAACTTTTCGGAGTTGCTTAATAACATAAAGTACCGGGGAGACCGCTATACCGTCATCCGCGGCGGCAAACCGGCGGCCTCCCTGGTCCCGGTGGAGTCTGCCCGTTCCGGCGCAACCCTGGCCGATCTGCGGCAGATCATGAAGACCCTGCCTCACCTGGATAGCAGCGATACGGCCTTCGAGGCGGATGTCCTTTCCTCGGCAGACTCCCAACCGTCTATGCCGGAGGCGCGGTCGTGGGAGTAATACTGGATTCCAGCGAGATCATTGCCCTTGAAAGGAACCGGGGAATGGTCGAGAGTCTGGTCGCCGGTCGCGAAGACGAACCGTTCGGCATCTGCGCGGTTACGGTGGCCGAGCTGCTCCATGGCGTGGAGCGGGCGGACACTGAGCCCCGCAGGCTCCGGCGCCAGGCATTCGTGGAAAAGGTGATCGAGATGATCCCGGTTTTCCCCTTTGACGTCGGAACGGCTCGCATTTATGCCAGGGTCTGGGCATCTCTCGTCCAGCGCGGCCTCACGGTGGGGGCACACGACCTGATCATTGCCGCGACAGCCATATCTCTCGATTACACGGTGATTACCTCGAACCGGCGGGACTTCGAGAAGATCGAGGGGTTGCGGTTGGAGGTACGAGAGGGATGAGCGGAATTAGTATCGTTGTCGCGACACGAAGTCGCGTTGATGACTGTCTGGCAGAGCCCTGTAACACCGACCAGACCCCGCGTTCCCCCGCGGGTATCCTAGGAAGGCGTGCTGTCATGGTGCATCCATGCTGGTGCGAAGCCCTTCCGACAATGTAGCCGAATCCCGCTGTTGCGGGAGGGGCGGAAACCGCGAGGCGACCGCCCTCCTGGAAGCATCGATCTGGGTGAGGGCTAGGATCTCGGATGATATGGTCAACACAAGTGGGGGAAGTAGGGGGACGTAATTAAGTTTGTAAACCCTGACATGAAAGTAACCAACGTAACTACGTTATATAAGAGGTTTCCGGATGTCCCCGGAATTCGGCCCCGCAGGACCACACGGGCGTTACGACAACTATTTCTCTTTTGTATAAAAACAGGAGGCTTGTATAATTATCTAAGAACAACATCATCCTTTGTTTCTAGTTGTTCGGATGATTGACCAATAGCTGAGGAGGTCTACTATGCTTGCATTTACGCCTTTTTCTTTCAGACCGTTACTGTTCGGCAGCTTGATGGTTCTTTTATCGTCATGCGCGGTAGTCACGAAATCCATGGAAGGTTCATCCGAGACATTCCAGAATACTTCCGAAGCATCCACGAAATTCACGTCGAGCACGAGTCCGCGCGATGAAGAGAAAACGAGCGATGCTCAGAATATCAAGCTGTTTGCCAAGGTAAACATTGACCGGTTGAGGGAAGATATCGCGCTGGGAAGCGGCGAACACCTGACGGCACTTGCGCATCTTCTGGGAATCAAGGAGAACCACCGGGCAGAGTTTTTCGCTGTTACCAAACGGAATTACCCCACGCTGTTCGTGTCCGAACCGACGTCGTCGGATGATATGCTTGCCAGACTGAATACCGAACTGGCTGCCTATCCCGCCTGGCGAAATTAGGGTTGTTTGGGTGTCGCATCCATCCCATGTCGCAACGTGAGAAGGCATAAGAGCCCGGCTGGCCGGTGGCAGGCCGGGCGTCTTCATGCCATTATCCTGTATCTCGCTCTCGCGAAATTCTTATTCGTTCCATTCCCTGCCGCAGCGAATGAGGGCGGTTATCTAGGCCAGCTCCTGGAGCGCGCACACCGCGAAAAGCTGGCTGAACGTCCTGAATGGCACGCTTTGCTGCATTACAAACCCCTGCTATTATCCAACGGTGTTGAAAGCCAGGTTGATGAAACCTCATTCTTCTTGTCCCCTCACGGCAAGAATAATCCCCAGGACGAACTTGACGCCACATTGGCGGGCTTTTTCGAGACCAAGGAGGGTGATCCGGAAAAGAACACGCAGTGCCGGTTTGTCGCCCGCTACCATTGGCTGAAGCAGGTGCTGGAGATTGAACAGGACAGGCTCCCCCAGCTTGCCTGCAATGAATTCAAGGGATGGTTCAAGGAGATGAATCCCGGCAGCCTTACCCTGGTCTTCCCGGCAGCTTACCTGAACAATCCCGCGTCCATGTTCGGTCATACCCTGCTTCGAGTTGATGCTCCGGGTGCCGGCGAAGAGACACGACTGCTTTCATATACGATCAATTATGCTGCCGACACCCGGGAACAACGGGGTGTTCCGTACGCATTCAAGGGACTGTTCGGCGGGTATAAGGGCAGGTTTTCCATTGCCCCGTATTACATTGCCGTCAAAACATATGGCGATATTGAAAATCGCGACATATGGGAATACAGCCTGAATCTGACCACCGAAGAAATCAGTCAGATGTTGCGTCATGCCTGGGAAATGCGCTCTGCCTGGTTCGATTATTATTTCCTCGACGAGAACTGTTCCTATCATCTCCTTTCCCTGCTGGAAACGGCTCGTCCGGGCTTGCGGCTTACCGAGCGTTTCCGGGGTTGGGTCATCCCCTCCGAAACAGTCCGCGCAGTGGTCGATGCGGGATTGCTGGAAAAGGTTCGATTCCGTCCGGCCCGCAACACAGTTCTTCAGGAACGGGTGCGTCTCATGGACAGACGTCTGTCGGAGCTTGCCAAGCGCCTGTCGTTGGGAGAGTTGACGACTGGCTCGGATCTGATGCGGAGCCTTGCCCCGCTGGAACAGGCCCAAGTATTGGAACTTGACCTGGATTATACCCTGTACCGTCAGTCTCCCAGGTTCGGCGGAGCGGAACAAAACGCCGGCACGGTATCGGAGCTGTTGAAGACCCGCAACAGCCTGAATGTTCCTAGTCAGGCACCGGCAATTACGCCACCCCAGGTGTGGCCAGGCGAAGGGCATAAACCGGTTCGAGTCAGCATCGGCTACGGTTATGAAAACCGGCGTCAATTCATCGAGCTTATGGCACGTCCGACCTACCACGACATTTTCGATCCGGAGGGGGGATTCACGCGTGGCGCCAGGGTAAATGTTTTGAAAGGTGCGATGAGGTTCTATCCGGAAGCTGGCAAAGCGGAACTTGAGCGGATCGATATCGTCGATATCATGTCATTATCGTCCTGGAACAGCTTTCTTCATCCTGTCTCCTGGAACATGAATCTGGGCGCAACGCGGAAGCATCCTGCCGTTTCGGACAGCCTGCTGTTGGGCCGTTTCAATGGAGGCATCGGCATCAGCCACGATTTCTCGAGACAAACGTCAGCCTATGCCTTTGCCGAGGCAGCGATGGAGTTGAGTGACCGCTTTGATTACTTTGCTGCGCCGGGCGTAGGACCGTGCATCGGTTTAGTGCATGATTTCTCTGAGCGTTGGCGTTCCGGTCTGACGTTCTTGTGGCAGACGTATTTTCTGAACGAGCTTCGTAACGACTTTGAAGTCGTTATGGGAAATCGTTTCACCATAACCAGGCAGAGCACAGCAGGGGTCGATCTGGAGTGGAAACGCGAATTCGGCAACAGCTTTCCCGGTGTAAAGTTGTACTGGCAGTATTACTTCTAAGAGGCAGAACCAAACATGAGGATTAACCGGCGCCGGCTACTTTGGCTGGTGGATGGGTAAACGATGGGGGATTCCGACCGCCTCGCTATTGATTGCCTTGTTCGGCGCGGTCAATAGCCCGCTCTATGAACAGTGGGCCAAGAGCGCAGGCTGGTGGTACTACCAAAATACCCCTATGTTGGGTAACACACCCTGGTACATCATCGGCGGCGAATTCCTCATCGCCCTGAGCCTGCCGGCCGTGATTTCACTCCTGGAAAAGCGGGATTGGGGTGTCAGCATCTGCGCCGGTATCTGCCAAGGCCTCAGGATATGGGTATCCTAAGTCCTTGCATTCTGGTTGGTTGGTTAGGGGGAGGTTCCGAAAAAAAGACAATTTGACTTGAGTGACATATGTGTACATAATTTGAGACACAAATGGAGGCCAATCGCTATGAAATTCTTAAGCGTTCGGGACTTACGGGGCAAATCGGCTCAAATATGGAAAGATCTTCCGGAAGAACGGGAAATGGTCATTACCAGCAATGGGAGGCCAATAGCAATCTTGGCGGCTATCACTGAGTCGAATCTCGAAGAATCTCTGACCGCTTTCCGTCAGGCACGGGCTGTTGAGGCGGTTGCCGCGCTTCAGCGCCGTTCCGCTGATAGGGGAACAGATAGAATAACAATGGATGAAATAGACGCCGAAATCAAGGCTGTGCGGAAAAAACGCGCGCCAGCAAGATGAATATAGTGCTCGATACCAATGTCCTTGTTGCCGGACTATTGTCACCTTTCGGCCCGTGCGGGGAAATAGTCCGCATGGTTTCATCCGGTGAATTGACCCTTTCTTTAGACGCCCGCATCCTGACTGAATATCAAGAAGTGCTTGCCCGCCCCAAGTTCAAGTTTGACAAAGACAAGACAGCGGCACTTCTTGATCATATCGAACATCGTGGACGCACGGTCGCCTCGTCGCCTCTTGTCCATCCCCTCCCTGATGTTGACGATGAAACTTTCCTGGAAGTTGCCATAGCTGCACAGGCGATATGCATTGTCACGGGAAATCAGCTACATTTCCCGTCAGAGTTGTGCCAGGGGGTATTGGTACTTTCTCCGAGTGATTTCCTTGTATTCTACAAGAAACAGCACAGAACAATGGCGTAGACTACGGGCGGCAACCCGCCGCGCTGCTTGTATGAGCCATTTGCCTATTTCGGCAGTTGAAGGAGTCCTCGTTCGCTCCGGTTCCCCTTCAGTTGTGGCTCTACGGCTCATTTTAAGAAGAATAAGGGTCATAGCTCCAAATTTCAAAAAGCAGAAACTACCACGTCTGCGTTACTGAATCGGGAGTAACCGCCAATGTGGCGCGTAACCACGCGAATTTCGACTTCAGCAGATCGAAATCCGGTCCGGACGTTATGAACGCTGCCTTGCCTTTGATCAGGAAGCCGGCGCCGGGTCCGTGCAGACCTTGCACTTTGCTGCTTCCCAGGGTAATCAATACCTCAGGGTTGAAGGCGATATTCGCCTCGGTGCGATGCATGTAGCCGGCAGGAATCAGCAGACGGCTATCGGCGGAAATGCGGATGTAGCTGTTCCACGTGTTGACCATATGTGGCCCATCCTGGCCCAGAGTGGCGATGGCGACGATGCCGTCCTGCTTCAGTATCTCCAGCAGTGTTTCTGGAATCATTTGGTGCTACCTCCTGTGGTCTGTTTGTGGGTCTACACCCCGTTTGGTGACTGGAACAGCGTATGTTCATTCTGAACAGCAACGATACCGCCCCGTTATACAAGCAACTCTATAATCAGATACGAGAGCAGGTGCTGTCGGGGAAACTCCCCGCACATGCCAAACTCCCGTCCGTCAGGGATCTGGCCGCCGAACTTTCTACCAGCCGCAACACGGTCGAAGCGGCTTACCAGGAGCTCTACGCGGAAGGATATATCTACAGCCGGCAGCGTAGCGGCTACTTCGTGTCGATGCTCGATCATGATGCCGCGCCGTTGCCGCTGCCCCGTCAACCCCGCACACCGAGCCTCCCGCAGCCTTCGCCCGGCTACACCTACGATTTCCATCCCGCGCGACTAGATCCGGCCAGCTTTCCCACGGCACTCTGGCGCACCTGCTTCCTGGACTGCCTGCGGGAGAGTGCCCGCGACCTTTCCCAGTATGGCGATCCCCAGGGGGACTGGGGATTGCGCAGCAGTATCCGGCAGTACCTGGAGCGTTCACGTGGCGTGATCTGCGAGCCGGACCAGATCGTGATCTGCGCCGGGCTTCAGCAGAGCCTGGAGATCGTCTCCCACCTGGTGAAGGAGCACCATTCATCGGTGGCGGTCGAAGATCCCGGCTACCACCTGCCACGTGCCGTCTTCCGGAACAATTCCTTCGACATCGTCCCGGTTGCCGTTGCGTCGAGCGGGATCGACCTGGACTCCCTCAGGTCCAGCGGCAGCACCATGGTGTATGTCACCCCTTCCCACCAGCTACCCATGGGCTATGTGATGCCCATTGCCAACCGACTGAAGCTGATCGAATGGGCGGAATCGGGCGGCAACCTGATCCTCGAAGACGACTACGACAGCGAGTTCCGCTACCACGGTACGCCGATCCCCTCCCTGCAAGGGTTGCGACCGGACGGAAACATCGTCTACCTGGGGACGTTTTCCAAGATACTGTCCCCGGCACTGCGCCTGAGTTACCTGGTGCTGCCCCGGCCGCTGCTTGCCTCGTTCCGCGTACGTTACCGGGATTACTTCTCCACCGTCTCGCTGCTGGAACAGAAGACCATGGCAAAGTTCATGGAGCAGGGGCACTGGATGCGGCACGTCCGGCGGATGCGCATCATCTACCAAAGGAAGCACGATGCCCTGCTTCAGGCCATCGAGCGCCGTTTCGCCGGCAAGGCTACCGTCGTCGGCCAGGGTGCCGGTCTCCATCTGGTGTTGCAACTGCACGAAGGAGATCCCGGTGAATCCCGGATCATCCATCTGGCCGAACAAAGGGGTATCCGCCTCTTTCCGTTCAGCGCCACCTGCGCCACGGGCGAACCGGCCGCAACGAGCCTTCTGCTCGGCTTTGGCGGCATGTCGGCTGCCGAGATAGAGCAGGGCATCGATCTTTTGTCCCAGCTTTGTTGAGGTGCCGTTAAAAACAAGCATAGTAGACTATTGGCCGTGTTGGTAGGTGCAGGTTTGCATAAAATTTCGGGGGCAGATTTTTCCCGATCACAAGGTGTCATGATGAAATATCGTCCTTGTCTTGCAGGAGCAGCACTTATCGTGGCGCTGATGGCGACAACTGGCTGCAAATTCATGTCGATATTCAACAGACACACCGATTCGAACCAGAGGGTAGAGATCAGTCGGATGCCCGGCGTGACCACTACCGACATGGATGCAACCGGGCGCACATTGGCATCGGCAGGTCTGACCGTCATGATCAAACGGCCGGAAATCACAGTGCGCAACAAGGAGAAGCCCGGGCTGACCCCGTTCATACTTCCCGAAGTTGTCCGGCCCTTTCAGTCGTCGCAGTGGAATCACATGATAGCAGCGCAAGATCCTGCTCCAGGCACGCCGGTCCGGCCCGGATCGGTAATCACCCTGACGGCTGGCATTCACCACGGTGCCGGTCCGTTTCGTCCCTGGCTGGATGCGCACGGGGGATCGGTGAATCTCAGGGGCGAACAGCGATGCCGGGATTGTCACCCGCAGCAGTACTGCTCCGACTGTCACGACAAGATCAATACCGGAGTCAAATGAGATAACGCGGTAGGTGCTGTCGATTCTGGCGGAAATGTTCTCGACGTGATAGTCTGGCGGCAGGTCTGTTTTGTCCACCGTATTTAGCTGTTTGGCTAATACACACATCCAATTGACAGGTGATACAGTATGAAAGAGTACGGCGGGTTCGAACAAGGGCCGATCAGGCCGCCCAGCGAGGCTTCCAGCCTGCTGATCCGCGTGAACAGGAACTGTCCGTGGAACCGGTGCACCTTCTGTTCGATCTACAAGAAGAAGAAATTCTCGCTCCGTCCGGTGGACGATGTGCTGCAGGACATCGACACCATCCGCCGCTTCGTGGACGCCGTGCAGGAGGGAGGGCAGTCGCGGGGTTCGCTGCCGAAGGCGTCCTCCCCCGGCGAGGAGCAGGCGCTGTATGCGGCGCGGAACTGGGTCGCCGGCGGGATGGAGTCGATCTTCCTCCAGGATGCGGACGGTCTCGTCATCAGGCCGGAAAACCTCCTGAAGATACTGCGGCATCTGAAGGCCTCCTTCCCCCAGGTCAAACGGATCACCTCCTATGCCCGCTCCGAGAGCGTCGCCCGGATCGAAGACGGGATACTCGCGGACATCGCCGCTGCCGGCCTGAACCGGATACACATCGGCATGGAAACAGCCTCCGACCGGATTCTTGAACTGGTCCGGAAGGGGGTCACCAAAGAGGTCCATATCACTGCCGGGCTCAAGGCGAAACGTGCCGGGATCGAGCTGTCGGAATACGTGCTGACCGGACTCGGCGGCCGGGAGTTCTCGCAGTTGCATGCCGTCGAGACCGCGGACGCCCTGAACCGGATCAACCCCGATTTCATCCGGTTCCGGAATCTGCACCTGCCGGATTGGGTGGCGCTCTTTCCCGACAGCGCCGACCACAAGTATCAGTGGGCCCCCGATCTGGTGCAGGCCCAGGAGATTTATACCCTCATCGAGCGGTTGGACGGCATCACCAGTTGCATCAAGAGCGATCACAGCTATAACCTGTTACAGGAGATCGACGGCATCCTGCCGGGCGACAAGGAGCGGCTGCTGGAACTGCTGCGGACGTTCATCGACATGGCACCTGAACAGCGGGTCCTGTTTCAGGTCGGCAAGAGATCGGGGCACTTCCTCCGCCTGAGCGACATGGGTATTCCCGGTCGCCTGAAGCAGGTCAGAGATATCTGCCAGGAGTACGGGATCACCCCGGATAACGTCGATGAGCGGCTGTACGAGATCGTGCAGGATCGGATGAGAAAGGGGATGCCGTATTAGTCTGCGGTCTGCCTAAGCGAGGTTATTGCCATGCCCCGTTCGTTTCGTTCCACCCCCCGACCGGTACAGGCCAAGAGCCAGGAAGAGCTGGACGACCTGGTCCGCCGCCTGAAAGGGGAACAGACCCGGCCCGAGAACTACCGGGAACGCTCCCTCAAGATACACGGCTGGATCTGTGCCAAGTGCGGCCGCGAGTTCGAGTTGGCCAACCTCCAGCTCCTGACCGTCCACCACAAGGACGGCAACCATTACAATAATCCGCCGGACGGGAGCAACTGGGAAAACCTCTGCGTCTACTGCCACGACGACGAGCACAGCCGGTCGATCCTTGCCGACTACCTGCAGGGAAACGATGGGAAGAAATGATGCCGCCGCTGCCGGCCTGAATCACCCATGAACCGTCTCAGCCGTTGCTATGTCACCCTGGGGCTCAGTCCCGGGGCCTCCTTTCGGGAGGTCCGCCGCTCCTACCTCCGCCTGGTACGGGAGTGGCATCCCGACCGGTTTGCCGACGATCCTCCCCGCCAGCGGCTGGCCCAGGAGAAATTGAAGGTGATCAACGAGGCCTACCGGGTGCTGGAAGAGGCGCTGTCCGGCGGGCAGGTGCAGTCGACGGCCGCTGTGCCATCGACTGCACCACCGCCCCGGGCCGGGGCGGAAACTGCTGCCGAACCGGCAAGCGGCCAGGAGGGGCGAGAGCCAGGTGGTCTGGTCCGGTTCCTCTCCTTCTGGCCCAATGTCCTCTTTCTCGCCTATCTGCTCTTTGCGGCCCGCATGGCAGCGGCCCGGGGCGATCTGTTCTACTTCCTGCAGATGGCGGCCGTCCCCGCGATTTTCGCCCTGCTCTGCAGCACGCGGCTCGGGATGCGTCAGAGCATCTGGAAGGCCTATGTGGCGGCGATCTGTATCTTCGCGGTACTGCTGGCGGCCGATGCCTCTATGATGAGAAAGGGGGGGCGGGAGGCCTGGGTGCCCCGCTTTCCCGACCGCGGCGAACCTATGGCGCCGACCGTAACCGGCCCGTCGGGCGTGCCGGCGCTTCCCGAGCTGCTGCCGGGAGATGCCGGCACCAGGGCGCCGAACGGCATGCGACAGGTAACGCCGCCGACACCCCCCACCGCGCCCGAGGCACCGGACCGGCCAGATGCGCCGGTGGCGCCGGTGGCGCCCAGGGGGCGGTAATTGCTCCACGCATGCGTGAGGGCAGAGCGCCCCGCTACGCTCAGTGCGCCTCTCGCACCGCCGCAGTACGGCTCATTTCGCGCCGGCCCATCAACTCGCCCTGGCGGGCTCAGACACGATGGGCCGACTTAGCTCCATTTCGCCTACAGCGGCTGGGACTCGGGCACATTCGCTACACGGGGCACTCTGCCCTCACGGACTCGGAACTCTTGTCGGGAAGGAACCTGAACATGGCAAAGGAGAAGACGCCGGTAACCCCGGCGATCAGGGCGCTCAAGGCTGCCGGGGCGACCTATACGGACCACCTCTACACCTATGAGGAAAAGGGGGGGACGGCGGTGTCGGCCCGTGAACTGGGTCTGGACGAGCATAGTGTGGTCAAGACCCTGGTCATGGAGGACGAACGGAAGAGCCCGTTGATCGTTCTGATGCACGGCGACCGTCAGGTCTCCACCAAGGAGTTGGCCCGGGTCATCGGGGTGAAAACGGTGGCCCCCTGCTCCCCGGACACGGCGAACCGGCATTCCGGCTACCAGGTGGGGGGGACCTCCCCGTTCGGCACCCGCAAGGAGATGCCGGTCTATCTGGAAGAGTCGATCCTGGCGCTCTCCAAGGTCTATCTGAACGGCGGCAAGCGCGGCTACCTGGTGGGGCTCGACCCGCAGGAGGTGGTGCGGTTGCTCAAGCCAACGCTGGTGACGGTGGGAATATAGAAAACCGCTGGGGGCTCGGGGCTCAGGGCGAGAAGCAAAGGCCTTTCCGAGCCCCGAGCCCTGAGCCCCGAGCGGTCTTCGAGGAGGTGCCCGATGGAACTTCAGGACAAGTTCACTGCCGCCGCGGAGGCAATCCGGACCGCCAAAGCACTGGTCATCACCGCCGGCGCCGGGATGGGGGTCGATTCGGGGCTGCCCGATTTCAGGGGCGACAAGGGGTTCTGGAACGCCTACCCGATGTATGAACGGCTCGGCATTACCTTTGTCGGTGCCGCCAACCCGGACCACTTCGAGCGGGATCCGGCCTTTGGCTGGGGATTCTACGGCCACCGGACCAACCTCTACCGGGCCACAACGCCCCACGACGGTTTCCGCCTGCTGCGGGAGTGGGGGGAGCGCTACGGCCTGGCGACCTTCGTGGTGACCTCCAACGTGGACGGCCAGTTCCAGAAGGCCGGCTTTCCGGATGAATCCGTCCTGGAGGTGCACGGCTCCATCCACCATCTCCAGTGCCTCTCCCCCTGTTCGTCGGTCATCTGGGACAACCGGGAGGAGGTCTCGGTGGACCACGCCTCCATGCGGGCCGGCCACGTGCCGCGCTGTCCCCGTTGCGGCGGGGTGGCGCGCCCCAACATCTTGATGTTCGGCGACTTCTCCTGGCTTAGCGACCGGACCCGCCGCCAGCAGCACGCCTTTGATCATTTCGTGGCCGAGCATCGGGAGGAGCCGCTGGTGGTCGTGGAGATGGGGGCGGGAACGGCGATTCCGACCATTCGCCATACGAGCGAGCATCTTGGCCAGCAGTACGGTGCCAGGGTGATCAGGATCAATCCGCGGGAGGCGCAGATCGCCCCACCCCATCTCTCGATTTCCCAGGGGGCGCTGTCCGGGCTGCAGGGAATAGAGGCGGTACTGAATTCGTAGATATTTGAACCGGGGCGCTGCTTGCCGCGCCCCCGATTGGGCGGAGCAGGCGCCGCCCCTACTCAGTTCAGAACAAGGAGAAGGAATGGGAGAGTACGTGTATTTTGCAACGGTTGCCAAGGGGCTGGAGGAGGTGCTGGCAGCCGAGCTGCGCGGGCTCGGGATCGAGCCGGAGCGGGTCGATTCGGGCGGGGTTCTGTTCCGGGGTGACCTTTCCGCATGCTATCGGGCCAACCTCTGGCTCAGAACCGCCAACCGGGTGCTGGTACGGCTGGCCGAATTCCCCTGCGCCAGCCCGGAGGAGCTGTACGCCGGCGTCCGCCGGGCGGGATGGGAGCAGTTGCTGACGCCGGAGATGACCATTGCGGTGGATGCGACGGTGCGGGATTCTGCCCTTACGCATTCCCACTTTGTGGCCCTGAAGACCAAGGATGCCATTGTCGATACCATCCGGGATCTGACCGGCCGGCGTCCCAGCGTGGATGCCCGGGCGCCCTCGGTACGGATCAACGTCCACCTGGCCAGGAATATCTGCACCCTCAGCCTGGACAGTTCCGGCGATCCGCTGGACAGGCGGGGCTACCGGCTCGACCGGACCTCTGCCCCGCTCCGGGAGACACTGGCCGCCGGCCTGGTCCTGCTGACCGGTTGGGACGGGAGTTCACCGCTGGTGGATCCCATGTGCGGCTCCGGGACCATCCTGGTGGAAGGCGCCATGGTGGCGGCCCGGATGGCGCCGGGGCTGCTGCGCGAACGGTTCGGCTTCATGGGGTGGCGCGAGTTCGACCAGCCGCTCTGGAATCGGCTGAAAGACGAGGCGCGCCAGTCGGTGCGAAGTACGGAAGCGCCGCTGGTCTTCGGTTCCGATCTCTCCTGGGATGCACTCAGGACCTCGGAAAAGAACCTGGCCAGGTCGGGGGCTGCAGCGCTGGTGCAGGTCAGGCGCGCCGAGATCGGCGAGGTGGAACCGCCAGCCAAGAGCGGCACGATCCTGGTCAACCCCCCCTACGGCGAACGGCTCGGCCAGCGAGAGGATCTGGGAGAGCTCTACAAGCGGCTGGGTGACATCTTCAAACAACGCTGGAAGGGGTATACCGCCTTTCTCTTCACCGCCGACCGGGAACTGGCCAAGCGGGTGGGGTTGAAGGCCTCCAAGAGGATCGTTCTCTGGAACGGCCCGCTGGAGTGCCGACTGTACCGGTACGATCTGTATTGAACCCGGATCCGTGAGAGTCGAGTGCCGCGTGGAGCGAATGTGCCCGAGCACCAGCCGCTGTAAGCGAAATGGAGCAAAGCCGGCCCATATTGTCTGAGCCCGTCAGGGCGAGTTTATGGGCCGGCGTAGTGAGCCGTACAGCGGCGGTGTGAGTGGCACTCTGAGCGGAACGGGGTGCTCGATTCTCACGAATGCATGTTATAAAGATAAGTGCCGGTAATGGCGGCAAAATGGCAGATAAATTCTTGACAGTGTAACCCGCTTGCAATACTATCAATCTTCCTGCGGCGGGCCTATAGCTCAGTTGGCTAGAGCTACCGGCTCATAACCGGTCGGTCCCAGGTTCGAGTCCTGGTGGGCCCACCATTTTTCACTACGGATATGCACACGCCTGCAGCTCCGTAGCAAAGGTCTTAGTGGGGATGCGGATAACGCACGGCAACTGCAGGAAATACCCGAAAGGGGAGAAAGGGAGTGCACGCCAGGTGGCTGCACTCTTTTTCTTTGGGCTGACACGGTGATCGCTAAAATATCTGATCTTGTCGGAATTATTAATAAAATAGCCCCGCCCCGCCTGGCGGAGGAATGGGACAATGTGGGACTCCAGGTGGGTGACCCAACGGCGCCGGTGGAGAGAATCCTGGTGGCCCTCGATCCCACCCCGGCCGCAATCCGGGCCGCCATAGAAAGCTCCAGCCAACTGCTCCTCACCCACCATCCCCTGATCTTCAATCCTTTGAAAAAAATCTCCGCCGCCGACCCGACCGCCAGTCTGATATTCCAGGCCATACGCCACGATCTGGCCGTGTTTTCCCTGCATACCAACTATGACATTGCCGCCGACGGGCTGAACGATGTCCTGGCTGCCAGGCTCGGGATCGAGGAGACCAGGCCGCTGAAGGTGACGAGCGTGGACGATCTGGTCAAGCTGGCCGTTTTCGTGCCGCTCGGGCACGAAGAGGCGGTGATGAATGCGCTGTTCCGTTTCAGCAGCAACATCGGCGCCTACGACGAGTGCTCGTTCCGGGGGGAAGGGATCGGTACCTTTCGTCCGCTCCCCGGGGCCCAGCCGTTCATCGGTCAGGTGGGGACCCGGGAGTCGGTTGCTGAGAGCCGGTTGGAACTGCTGCTGCGCAAGGCCGACCTGGCGGCTGCGGTCAAGGCACTCTGTGCCGTCCATCCGTACGAGGAGCCGGCCTTTGACTGCTATCCCCTGCTGAACCAGGGGGAGGCCCTCGGGTTGGGTCGTATCGGCCGGCTTGTCGAGACCGTTACCCTGGGCGAGTTCGCATCGACCGTCAAGGAGCGCCTGAAGACGAACACGCTCCGCCTGGTGGGCAGTCCGGATCGGCCGGTGCGCAAGGTTGCCCTCTGCAGCGGCAGCGGCGCCTCGCTCCTGCGGGAAGCCGTCCGGCAGGGGGCTGACGTGCTGGTCACCGGTGACATCAAGTACCATGAGGCCAGGGATGCCGAGGCCCTGGGGGTGGCGCTGGTCGATGCCGGCCATTTTGCCACCGAGCGGATCATGGCCGAGGCCGTGGCCGACCGTCTGAGGGCGGCGTTGGCCACCGGTCCATACGACCTGAGCGTAGCACCGTTTACCGACGATAACGACCCGTTTACCGCCTGGTGACGTATTTATACGGATTAACGATACATGGGAAAGGAGAGGTAATTTGCGACAAAAACTGACGTTGCTGGATGATCTGCAGGAGATCGACCTAAAGGTTGATGCCCTGCAGGGAGAGAAAGAGGTCTTCGGCGCCCAACTGAACCAGTTGGACCAGACGCTGGCCGAGGCGACCCAAAGGCTTGCCGACAAGGGAGCCGAGATCGAAACCGTTGAAACCGAGAAGGGGGCTCTGGATGAGAACCTGGCCATTGAGCAGGTCAACATCACCCGTTCCGAGGCCAACCTGAAGGGGATCACCACCCAGAAGGAGTATCTTGCTGTTTCCAAGGAGATCTCCACGGCCAAGAAGCTGATTGGCGAACTGGAGGAGCAGATACTCCAGAAGATCTCCACCCTTGAGCAACTCAAGGGTGAGGAAGAGCAGTTGCGGGAACAGCAGTCGGCGCTGGAGCAGAATCTTTCCGCCACCCAGGAGGAGATCCGGGCAAAGATTGCCGGGCTGGATGCCGCTATCGCCGCCGACGCGGCTGTCCGCGCGGAAACTGCCAAGGTACTGCCGCCGGCCATCATCAAGCGCTACGACCGGCTTCGCGAACAGCGTCGCGGCCTTGCGGTGGTAGAGGCCCGTGACGGGAGCTGTCTGGGGTGCAACATGAGCATCCCTCCCCAGATGTACAACAACCTCTTCCGCGGTGATGAACTGATCACCTGCCCCCACTGCAACCGGATACTGGTCCTCCGCCAGACCGTGGCGCAGGAGGGCTAAAGACGGTTCAACGTTCTGGGTTCAAGGTTCAACGTTGAAAATCCTGTATAAAACCTTGAACGTTGAACGTTGAACCTTGAACAGATTTTATTAGTGGTCGGAGCCGTCCAGATGGCCGCCGCCTGCCTCGGCAGGGGGAGGAAAGTCCGGGCTCCATAGGGCATGGTGCTGGATAACGTCCAGCGGGGGCAACCCCAGGGATAGTGCCACAGAGAGAAGTCCGCCTGCCGAAGCCTCGGCAAAGGCAGGTAAGGGTGAAAGGGTGAGGTAAGAGCTCACCGGGTCCGACGGTGACGCCGGATGCCAGGTAAACCCCACCAGGAGCAAGACCGAATAGGGAAGCGTCAAGGGTGGCCCGCCCGTGCTTCCGGGTTGGTTGCTGGAGGCCGTCGGTAACGGCGGTCCTAGATGAATGGTCATCGCCTGCCCAAGGGTAACCGTGGGCAGGAACAGAACCCGGCTTACGGATTGCTCCGGCCACACTTTTTTTATGGATGATCAGGAACTTTGGAACGCCGCAGTGCGGCAGATTGCGGAGGCGTGGACTTCTCTTGCCCCTCCGGTGGCCGAGCGGCTGACGGAACTGCTCCGCCTGGTTGCAGCCCACAAGGTGGAACTTCACTCCGTGGTGACTGAAAGCGGCGCCGACCGCCTCTGCCATCCGTGCGGGGGGCAGTGCTGCTTCGGCGGAAAGCACCACGTAACCATTGTCGACCTTCTGGCCCATCTGGCGCTGGGGGCCGAGATCTTTACCCCCCGCTTCGATGCGCCGGTCTGTCCCTATCTCGGGGCGTGCGGCTGTCTCATGCTGCCCGCCGTTCGTCCCCGTACCTGTATCGTGTTTCTCTGCGAGCCGGTTCTGGCGCGGATAGCTGTTGCCGAGCGCTGTTCGATCGACCGGCTGGAAAGCGGGCTCGCGCGGCTCTATAAGCAGATAGGGGAGTTGCTCGCCATTCCCCCGGCCAGCAGCCTCCTCCTCGTTGCCGAGCGCACGGCGGCCCGGGGGGGATCGCTTGTCGATACTGCAGCGATACATAAGGAGTAACCCATGGCAACCATCAATGACCTCGTTCTTGTGCATGTGGACCACAAGCCGGGCTTCTATGCCCGGATCGAGGAGATCGTCCCGGATGTGAAGCCGGGCTGGTGGCAGGTGAAGCTGCTGGTGCTCACCTTTCCGCTGCAGGTCTATACCTGGATACTGGACGAGAGCCAGGTGGCCGGTGCCGACTTCACCATGGGGGGGACCCCCATCAGGCTGGAAAAGGTCGAGTCCCCTCTTGCCCGGCTCGAAGAGCCGGCGCCTGCGACTCCCCGGGAAGAGGAGAAGGGGGCCGCTGCCAAGGGCGCCAAGGTGGTCTCGTTGCTCGACCGGAAAAAGGAGGGGTAGCTCCCTCCCTACCCCTTTTTGCCCGCCTGTCCCGTCCCCTGCCCCTTGAGTTGTCTCCATCTTGTAACACTCCAATAATCATGCAGAAATTACTGCTTGCGGTGAATGTTCCCTCATCCGTTTACGCTTCTCTGTAGAGTGCGGAAAACCGCTAATAATCCAATAATTTTGCCCAGCATTTGCCTTGACAACCGTTATGGTGGCGGCTATAGTTGTGCCATTTGGTGGTAAAAAGTGGTTTATTGTGGCAAAAAATGCCAGGGGCGCCATGTTCCGAGGGATCTTCGAAACGACCATAGACGCCAAGGGGCGGACCAGTCTGCCGGCCAGGTTGCGGGACGTGCTGGTCGAAGCCTTTGGCGACGAACGGTTCTTCATGACTAACGCCAATCCGGTGAAGCTGGGAGACGGCCTGTCCAGCTCCGGGCTCGCGCTCTATCCCTACAGGGCCTGGCTGGAGCTTGAGGAGAGGCTCATGACCGGCACCGGTCTCGGCCTGTCGTCGGCAGAGCTTGCTGCGGTCAAGCGAAGGATCGTGGCCCCGGCGGTGGAGGCGGCTGCCGACAAGCTCGGCCGCGTCCTGGTACCGCCCCATCTCCGCAAGAGCGCGGCCCTGGAGCGCGACATCGTTTTTGTCGGGGTGGTGAACAAGGTGGAGATCTGGAGCCTGGTGGAATGGGAGAAGGTCTGCCGGCAGGATGAAACGCTCTTCCCGAGCGACTCGCCGGTCCTGGCGGAGCTTGGGCTCTAGTGGCCGCCTTTCATCACGTTTCGGTCCTTGCCGATGAGGTCATGCAGTTTCTGGCGCCGGTTAGCGGCGGGATCTATGTCGACGGCACGCTCGGCGGCGCCGGCCATGCCGGCCGTATCCTGGAGGCATCGGCACCGGACGGCATCCTCGTCGGGATCGACCGCGACCCGGCGGCCATCGGAGCGGCAAAGGAGCGGCTGGCTCCCTTCGGCGACCGGGCACGGATCGTCCACGGCAGCTTCGGCGACCTGCCGCAGCACCTGGACAACCTGGGTATAGGGGCCATCGACGGGCTGCTCCTGGACCTGGGGGTTTCGTCCCATCAACTGGATGCGCCTGAGCGCGGGTTCAGTTTCCAGGCCGACGCCCCGCTGGACATGCGTATGGATACAACGGCAGGTGTCACTGCCGCCGACCTGGTGAACAGTCTGTCCCATGGCGAGCTGGCCAGGGTCATCAGGGAATATGGCGAGGAGCGGTGGGCCGGCCGCATTGCGTCGTTTATCTGCACGGCCCGGGAAGATGATCCCGTCTGGACCACGGTCAGGCTGGCCGAACTGGTGAAGGGGGCCATACCCCGCAAGGCGTGGGAGGAGCGGATCCATCCCGCGACCCGCACGTTCCAGGCGCTGCGGATCGCGGTGAACCGGGAGCTGGAGCAGTTGGAGGCAGGCCTTGCGGCCGGTATCGGGATGCTCCGGCCGGGTGGCCGGGTGGCGGTGATCTCGTTCCACTCCCTGGAGGACCGGATCGTCAAGAACAGTTTCCGTGCCCATGCTAGCGGCTGCGTCTGCCCCAAGGGGCTGCCGGTCTGCCAGTGCGGCAAACTGCCGGAGCTGAAGATCCTGACCGGCCGGCCGGTCACTGCCACTGCCGAGGAGTTGGCGGCAAACCCGCGCTCCCGGAGCGCCAAGCTCAGGGCAGCGGAAAAAATGTGACATTAGTTGGAACTGCAGGAGCGTAGAGACGCCAAGGCGCAGAGAAATGAGTCTGACGGGGGTACGATTCTCCCCTATGGTAACAAGCGGTAGTACCCCTGAGTTATGTGACCTCCTCCGCGCCTCAGCATCTCAACCTGTCGTAGTCCCGTATGAACCGGAGGTCCTTATGGCCAATGCAAGAACTGCCTTTCCCAAGGTCGACGACCCCAGAAGAGTTGACGCTGTCGATGAGCACAGGTGGGAACTCTTTCCCTACCTGGTTGCCGTCATGATCCTGATGACCGTGGTGGCGGTGTTCCATGTCTGGTCACGGGTAAAGGTGGTCGACCTGGGGCTGGAGATCAACCAGTTGCGCCGGGAGTACAAGGACCAGCAGCAGGAGCAGGGCCGGCTCAAGCTGGAGGTGGCGTCACTCAAGACACCGGCCAGGATTGAAGCCATTGCCAGGGGAACTCTTGGCATGACCCTCCCCACGGACCAGCAGGTGGTCGTGGTCAAGTGAGGAACGACCGGGAGAAATGGACACGGGTCCGCATCCGCTTCGTAGGGGGGCTGTTTGCCCTCTGCCTGGCCATTACGGCCGCCCGTGCCTTCTATCTCCAGGTTTCGCAGCACGAGCGGCTCACCAAGCTGGCCGAGAAGCAGCATCTCAAGACGGTCCCCCTGACCCCTGCCCGGGGGACCATTGCTGACCGCAATAACGCTCCCCTTGCCGTTTCCATCGAAATGGACTCCTGCTTTGCCGAGCCCCGTTCCATGGATGATATCCACGGAACAGCCGTCAAACTCGCGCCCATCCTCGGTATGGCCCGGCCGGAACTGGAGCAGAAGCTCAAATCCGCCCGGAACTTTGTCTGGCTCCAGCGCAGGATCACTCCCGATCTGGTCAAGCAGATCAAAGATCTGGAACTGGACGGAATCGGCTTTATCAAGGAAACCAAACGGTTCTATCCCAACGCCGAGATCGCCGGCCACGTCATCGGCTTTACCGGCCTCGATCCCGAGGGGCTGGAAGGGGTGGAGCGGCGTTACGATACCATCCTGCTCGGCAATAACGGCTACCTGATCACCGAGCGTGATGCCCTGGGCCGGGACATCGCCCTCCGGGGAACGGTGGTGAAGAGTGCGTCCAAGGGGTACAACCTCACGCTGACCCTGGATAAGAATATCCAGTACCTTGCCGAGAAGGAACTGGTCAAGGCGGTTGAGACGAGTCGGGCAAGGGGGGGGATCGCCATCGTCATGGAGCCCCAGACCGGAAAGATCCTGGCCATGGCCAATGCCCCGTCATTCAATCCCAACGCCTACGGCCGTTATCCGGCGCAGGTGCTGCGCAACAGGGCGGTCGCAGACAGCTTTGAACCAGGCTCGACGATGAAGGTCTTTCTCATTGCGTCGGCCCTTGAGGAAAAGGTCGTTTCCCCGGGGGACGGGTTCAACTGTGAGGGGGGCAACTACGCCATCGGCGGCCGGACCATCCACGATACCCACAAGTACGGCCGGCTATCGGTCAGCGATATCCTCAAATACTCCAGCAACATCGGCGCTGCCAAGATCGGGGCGCGTATGGGCCCGGAGCGGCTCTACCGCTACCTGCGTGGCTTCGGCTTCGGGGAGCGGAGCGCCATCGACCTGCCGGCCGAGGCGGCCGGCTATCTGCGGAACAGCAAGGGCTGGTACGGCATCGACCTGGCTACCATCTCCTTCGGTCAGGGTGTTTCGGTCACTGCCGTGCAACTGGCAGCCGCCTTTTCCGCAGTGGCCAACGGCGGTACCCTGATGAAGCCGTACCTGGTGGAGAAGGTGCTGGACGACAACGGCAACGTCCTCAAGGAATACGTTCCTGAACCGCGGCAGCGGGTCATCTCGGAACAGACCGCAAAGACTGTCGCCCGGATGATGGAAGGGGTTGCCGCCGAGGGGGGGACCGGGACCAGCGCTGCCGTGGAAGGATTTCGCGTCGCCGGCAAGACCGGAACGGCCCAGAAGGTCGATCCGGTGACCCGCGGCTACTCCCTCGACAAGCGGACCGCGTCCTTCATCGGTTTCGTGCCGGCCGACCGGCCGCGACTCACCATCGTGGTCATTGTGGACGAGCCGAAAACCAGTCCCTATGGGGGGGTGGTGGCGGCCCCCGCCTTCGGTGCCATTGCCCAGCAGGCCCTCTGTTACCTCCGGGTCCCGCCGGACCGGACGGAAGGAAAGCAGCCCCAGCGGACCGAGGTGAAGCAGCAACAGCCTGCCCAGACCGTGGCCGACGCTGCCGAAGGGTCCATCACCGATGCCGGCGAAGGCGGAGTCATGGTCAACTTCCGGGGGATGAGCATGCGCGAGGTCCTGCAGGTGATGGAAAAAAAGGGGTTGAACGTGAAGGTGCTGGGGAGTGGCCGGGTGGTGGAGCAGAATCCGGCGGCAGGCCAGAAGATCGGTCCCAACGAGCCGGTCTGGGTTCGTCTTGTTCCTGCAGCATGAAACTGAGAGCCTGTAACCAAGTGTAACAGCAAAAATACTAACGAGGTGTCGGATGCGTTTAGCCGAACTGTTGACAGCAATCACCCCGGAAGCGATTGCCGGAACGGTCGACGTGGAGATTGCCGCTATCGCCTACGACTCGCGCCACGTGCAGGCCGGCAGTCTGTTCTGCGCCCTCCGGGGGAGCAGCGTCGATGGCCACCGGTTCATTCCCCAGGCCCTGGCAGCCGGGGCAGTCGCCCTCCTGGTGGAGGATGCCGCCGCAGTGCCCGCCGGGGTGCCGTGCATCACCGTGGCCGATGCCCGTCTGGCCATGGCCCGTCTGGCTGCGTTCTTCTACGGCGAGCCGACCGCCGCTGTTCCGCTGGTGGGGATCACCGGCACCAACGGCAAGACGACCACCACCTACCTGGTGGAAGGGATCATGGAGGCGGCCGGCATTCCCACTGCCGTGCTCGGGACCATCAGCTACCGCTTCCGGGACCGGACGATCCCCGCCCCCCATACGACGCCGGAGTCGGTGGACCTGCAGCGAACGATGCGCGAACTGGTCGATGCCGGGGCACGCGGCGTGGTGATGGAGGTTTCCTCCCATGCCCTGGATCAGCACCGGGTGGATGGCTGCCGCTTCCGGGCCGGCATCTTCACCAACCTGACCCGGGACCACCTGGATTACCACGGCGACATGGAGTCGTACCTCCACAGCAAGCTCCGCCTGTTTACCGAACTGCTGCCGCAGGCCGGCGGAGCCGGGGCGGTCAACCTGGACGACAGCTACGGCCCGCGGGTGGCAGCGGCAGCGGCATGTCCGGTGGTTGGCTATGGCCTGGCAACCGGCGCGCAGGTGACGGCCAGGGACGTCGTCTTCTCCGTTGACGGCATCGCGGCCACGATCGTGACCCCGGCCGGAGAATTTCCGCTCCGCTCACCGCTCATGGGGCGTTTCAACCTGGCCAACATCCTGGCGGCAGTGGCGGCCGGCGTTGCCCTCGATCTGCCGCTTGCCGCAATAGCGGCGGGCATCGCGGGACACCGGCGGGTGCCGGGACGACTGGAGCGGGTGGAAAACGACCGGGGGGTGGCACTGCTGGTGGATTACGCCCATACCGGCGATGCCCTGGAAAATGTTCTGGCTACCCTGACAGAGATCAAGGCGGGCCGGATCATCACCGTGTTTGGCTGCGGTGGCGATCGCGATCCCGGGAAGCGGCCGGTCATGGGTGAGATTGCGGCCCGGTACAGCGACCTGGCCGTGGTCACCTCGGACAACCCCCGGACCGAGGAGCCGCTTGCCATCGTGGCGCAGATACGTAACGGGATTCAGCCGCTGGGGCTCAGGGAGTATACGGCGGGAGAACTTGCCGCCGACCTGAAGGAAAAGGGGTTCGTCGTTGAACCTGACCGGCGAACGGCCATCAGGCTGGCGGTCCGTCTGGCCCGGCCGGGAGACATCGTCCTGTTGGCCGGCAAGGGGCATGAGGATTATCAGATCATCGGCACCACCAAGCATCATTTCGATGACCGGGAGGAGGCTCGCGCCGCCTGCCGCGAACTGGACCCGAAGGGGCGAGAGTAGCATGTTCACTGTTGCCGACATACTCGCAGCGACCGGCGGCACCCTCATCGGCGCGACAGAGGGTGAGGTCGCCGGCGTCAGTACCGATTCACGGCGGGTCCTCCCGGAAGAGCTCTTCGTGCCGCTCGCGGGCGACCGGTTCGACGGTCACGACTTCATTGCCGAAGTGGTTGCCAGAGGCGTGCGGGTGGTGCTTGCCGGCACCGGCTGGCTGGCCGGTAACACACCGCCGGCCGGATGCAGCTGCATTGCCGTGCCGGACACGCTGCTCGCCCTGGGCGATCTGGCCGCCTTTCATCGTCGCCGGTTTGAGCTGCCGATGGTGGGGGTGACCGGGAGCAACGGGAAAACGACCACCAAGGAGATGCTGGCCGCGATTCTCGGCCAGACCGGGCCGGGACTCAAGACGAAAGGCAACCTGAACAACCTGATCGGCCTGCCCCAGATGCTCTTCAGGCTGACGGACGAGCACCGATGGGCCGTCCTGGAGATGGGGATGAGCGAATTCGGCGAGATCGACCGGCTGGCCGAGATCGCCGGACCTGGCGTCGGTATCATCACCAACGCCTATCCGGCCCACCTGGCGACCCTGGGGAGCGTGGAAGGGGTGGCCAGGGCCAAGGGAGAACTGTTCCTGCGCTTGCCCCCCGAAGGAGTCGCGATCTACAATGCCGATGATCCGCTCATTGCCGCCTGTCCGGTGCCCCCGGGGGTACGGCGGGTCGGGTTCGGGCTTCACGGGGCAACGGTGACCGCCCGCGACATCGGCGGCCGCGGCTGGGAAGGTCAGACCTTCACCCTGGTACTGCCGGACTGGAGCTGCCGGGTCGAGCTCAAGGCCTTTGGGCTGCACAACGTGTACAACGCCCTGGCAGCGGCTGCCGCAGCCTGGTCGCTGGGGATCGGCGGCGAGCTGATCGTTTCCGGGTTGGCATCGTTTCGGCCGTATGATAAAAGATTCCAGCTGGAAAATCTGGGCCGGATCATCCTCGTTGACGACAGCTACAACGCCAACCCCGCCTCGATGGCTGCGGCGCTCCTGACCCTGCGGGAACTGAAGGGGCAGGGACGGGTCATTGCGGTCCTGGGGGACATGCTGGAACTGGGTGAGGAAACCGTGGCGGCGCACAAGGACCTGGGGAGGCTGGCTGCCACCTGTGCCGATCGTCTGTACCTCATGGGGGAGATGGCGGAGACCGTAGCTGCCGCAGCCGCCGACGCCGGGGTGGCCGGCGAGGAGATCGTGGTGGTAACCGATCACGGGGCGATCGTGGACGATATACGGAAGGATCATATGGATGGTGACTGTATCCTGGTGAAAGGTTCCCGGGGGATGCGGATGGACCTGGTAGCGGCAGCGCTTCGCAGCATCTATGCCGGCGCGGCTGGAGAGGGGGCCTGAGATGCTCTACCATTTTCTCTATCCGCTGGCTGCCGACATCCGGCTGTTCAACGTCTTCAAGTACCTGACCTTCCGCACCATCTACGCCATGATCACGGCCCTGGCCGTGGCGTTTCTCATCGGTCCGTGGGTGATCCGGAGGCTGGAGGGGCTGCAGGCCAGGCAGGTCATCAGGACCGACGGACCCGAGTCCCACCTGAAAAAACAGGGGACCCCCACCATGGGGGGAGTGCTGATCCTGGCCGCCATCATCGTGCCGACCCTGCTCTGGGCCGACCTGACCAACAGCTACGTCTGGATCACCCTGCTCATCATCGCCGGCTACGGGGCGATCGGCTTCGTGGACGACTACAAGAAGGTGGTGGAGAAGAACCCCAAGGGGCTGTCGCCGCGCCAGAAGATGTTCTGGCAGGTGCTCCTGGCCGGCGGGGTGTCCATCTATCTGTATCTCGATCCGGCGTTCACGGAACAGCTCTTTTTCCCGTTCTTCAAGCGGCTGCACCCTGACCTGGGGATATTCTTCATCGCCTTTGCCACCCTGGTGATCGTGGGGGCGAGCAATGCGGTGAACCTGACCGACGGTCTGGATGGCCTGGCCATCGGCCCGGTTGCCATCAATGCCGCCACCTACATGCTCTTCACCTACATCGCCGGCAATGTCAGGCTCTCCGCCTATCTGCAGATTCCGTACGTTCCCGGCACCGGCGAACTGGCCATAGTCTGCGGGGCCATGGTCGGGGCCGGGCTGGGGTTTCTCTGGTACAACTCGTACCCGGCCGAGGTCTTCATGGGTGATGTGGGGTCCCTGGCCCTTGGCGGGGGGCTCGGTACCCTGGCGGTGCTGACCAAGCAGGAGATCCTGCTGGTGATCGTCGGCGGCGTGTTCGTCGTGGAGGCGCTGTCGGTCATCTTCCAGGTCGGCTCCTACAAGTACCGGGGGAAGCGGATCTTCCGCATGGCCCCTATTCACCATCATTTCGAACTCAAAGGGGTGGCCGAGCCGAAGATCATCGTCCGCTTCTGGATTCTCACCATCATCCTGGCGCTGGTGGCGATATCGACGCTCAAGATGCGGTAGAACCAACAACGTAGGGGCGCGGTTTCCGCGCCCGGGGCGGGGGAACCCCGCCCCTACGGTTTTTAATGATGAAACTAATGGACAAGAACATTCTCGTCGTCGGTCTGGCCCGCACCGGTGTGGCAACCGCCCGCTTCCTGGCTGGCCGGGGGGCCCGGGTCACGGTTACCGACCAGCGGACCGAGCCCCTGTTGCAGGAGCAGCTCGGCCAGTTGGCCGGCCTGCCGATTCGCTACGTGCTCGGCCGCCACGACGCGGCCGATTTTGCTGCGAGCGACCTGGTGGTGGTGAGCCCGGGCGTTCCCCAGGAGAGCCCGTATCTGGCCGCCGCCCGTGGAGCCGGCCGGCCGGTCATCACCGAGATCGAACTGGCGTCCCGCTTCATCACGGCCCCGCTGGTGGCCATAACCGGCACCAACGGCAAGACCACCACGACCACCCTCACCGGGGAGATCTTTGCGGCGTGCGGTTTTGCCACCGTTGTCGGCGGGAACATCGGCACCCCGCTCATCGAACTGGCCGCAACGGATGAGCCGGTGGAGCGGGTGGTGGTGGAGATCAGCTCCTTCCAACTGGAGTGGATCGACACCTTCCGGCCGACCGTGGCCGTACTCCTCAATATCACCGAGGACCACCTGGACCGCTATCCGGGGATGGCCGAATACATCGCAGCCAAGGGGCGGATCTTCGAGAACCAGACCGGCGACGATTTTGCCGTGCTGAATCTGGACGATCCCCTGGTATGGGCGTTCGCCGACCGTGTGAAAGCCAGGGTGGTCCCGATGAGCCAGCAGCAGGAGCTGGCCGAGGGGATCTTCCACCGCGACGGGGTGATCGTCTGGCGCTGGCAGGGGCGCGAGGAGCGCTTTCCCGTCGCCGGTTACCACCTCAAAGGGGTCCACAACATCGAGAACATCATGGCCGCCCTGGCCGCGTCCCTGCTGCTCGGGTGCGATGCCGCCGAGGCCCAGGCGGCCGTTGCCGCCTTCCGCGGTCTTCCCCACCGGATGGAACTGGTCCGGACGGTGAACAATGTCCCCTGGTACGAGGACAGCAAGGCGACCAACGTGGGGAGCGTCCAGAAGGCGTTGGCCAGCTTCGACAACATCACCCTGATCGCCGGCGGCAAGGACAAGGGGGGCTCCTATGCGCCGCTGGCGGAGCTGGTCCGGGAGCGGGTGCGCCACCTGGTCCTGATCGGCGAGGCCAAAGAGCGGATCGCCCGGGAGCTCGGCCACCTCAGCGACACCAGGCTGACCGGCTCCCTGGAAGAGGCGGTGACGCTTGCCGCGGCACTGACCGGTCCGGGCGGGGTAGTGCTCTTTTCGCCGGCCTGCTCCAGTTTCGACATGTTCAAGGACTACGCGGAACGGGCCGAGCGATTCAAGGCCCTGGTGCGGGCACTGCCGGAGGAGAGGGGATGATCCGGCGCCTGGAGGGGTACGATATGATCATCTTCCTGATGGCGGTGGCTCTCACCTGCTTTGGGGTAGTCATGGTCTACTCCGCCTCTTCCATCATGGCGGTCAAGAAGTTTCACGACAGTTTCTACTTCCTGAAGCGGCAGGGAACGTTTGCCCTGATCGGCTTCTGCCTGATGTACGGTGCCATGCGCCTGGACTACCATCACTGGAAGAAGGCGGCGGTACCGCTCCTGCTGGCATGCATGGTCTGCCTGCTGGCGGTATTCATTCCCGGCATCGGCGGCAGCGCCAAGGGGGCAACCCGCTGGATACGTCTCTTCGGCTTCAACTTTCAGCCGGCCGAACTGGCCAAGCTGGCACTGATCATCTTCATGGCCTACTCCCTGGACCGGAAGCAGGAGCAGGTCCGCTGGTTCAAGGGGCTCTTTCCCTACATGATCGTCCTCCTGGTGATGATCGGGCTCCTGATGATCCAGCCGGACATGGGTTCGTCCATCACCCTGGCCGGGGTGGCGATCGTCATGCTCTTCGCTGCCGGGATGCGGGTCTCGCACATCGTCTCCATCGTCCTCTTCTCACTCCCGATCCTCTATTACCTGATCATGCACAAGGAGTACCGCAAACGGCGGATACTCTCCTTCCTCAACCCCTGGGAGGACCCGACCAACACCGGGTTCCAGATCATCCAGTCGTGGCTCGCCTTCGGCACCGGCGGCATCATCGGCCAGGGGCTGGGTGAGGGGAAGCAGAAGCTGTTTTACCTCCCCGAGGCCCACACCGACTTCATCCTGTCGGTGGTGGGTGAGGAGCTTGGGTTCATCGGGGTGGTGGTGATCATTGCCATGTTTTTTCTTCTGGTGCACCGCAGCTTCCGGGTGGCCATCCATGCCGAGGACAGCTTCGGCCGGTTTCTGGCCTTCGGGATCGCCGTGCTGCTCGGCGCCGAGGCGTTCGTCAACATTGCCGTCGTGACCGGGCTCTTCCCCACCAAGGGGCTGGCGCTGCCGTTCATCAGCTACGGCGGCAGCTCCCTGATCTTCTCGCTCGTGGCGGTCGGGATTCTGCTCAATATTTCCAGCCGTATGCGGGGTGCGGTATGAGGCTTCTGATAGCCGGCGGCGGCACCGGCGGCCATCTCTTTCCGGGGATAGCGGTTGCCGAGGAGTTTCTTGCCCGCGACCCGGCCAATCAGGTGCTGTTCGTCGGCAGTGAGCGGGGGGTGGAGGCGCGGGTGCTCCCCAAACTCGGCTACCGGCTGGAATGCATTGCCGCAGCAGGCATTCGGGGCAAGGGAACACTGTCCCGGCTGAAGGGGATCGGCCTGCTGCTCTATGCCTACTCCCAGTCCCGCCAGCTGCTCAGGTCGTTCAAGCCGGACCTGGTGCTGGGGGTCGGCGGCTACGCCTCGGGACCGGCGGTCCTGGCGGCCCGGGGGCTGCAGATCCCCCGCTTCGTGCACGAGCAGAATGCCATCCCCGGCATGACCAACAAGGTCCTTGCCTACATTGCCGGCCAGGTGTTCATCTCCCTGGACGAGTCGGCCAGATACTTTCCCGGGGACAAGGTGCTCCTGACCGGGAACCCGCTCCGGCAACAGATCCTGGAGCAGGTGGCGGCCAAAGGGGAGAGCCCCGAGCCCCGAGCCCCGAGCCCCGAGCCTTCTTTTCATATACTCGTCTTCGGTGGCAGCCTGGGTGCCCATGCCATCAACGAGGCGATGGCTGCTGCGGCGCCGCTGCTGGCAGGGTGGCGGGGGAGGCTGACCATCACCCACCAGACCGGGGACAAGGATCAGGAGGCGGTCGCGCAAGCCTACCGGGAGGCCGGGCTGGAGGCGGAGGTGGTGACCTTCATCGACGACATGGCGGCCGCCTACCACCGGGCCGACCTGGTGGTCTGCCGGGCCGGCGCCACCACCATTGCCGAGGTGACGGCCTGCGGCAAGCCGTGCCTCTTTATCCCGTTCCCCTTTGCGGTGGATGACCACCAGCGGCGTAATGCCGAGGCGCTCTTGAAAAAGGGGGCCTGTCAGATGCTCCTGGAGCTGGAGCTGTCGGGGGAGAGCCTGGCCGCGGCTGTTGACGGGCTTCTGCGGGAACCGGCACGGCTCGCCGAGATGGGCCGTCAGGCCCGGTCGCTGGCCAGGCTGGACGCGGCCAAGGTGATCGTGGACGAGATGCTTAAGGAAAGCAGGTAAAGGTAAAGGTAAAGGTAAAGAACGGCCTTTCTTTACCTCTGCCTGTGAGCGAAGCGAACGGATGCCTCTGCCTGGCGACCAAAGGGAGCTTTATGTACGGAAAAATAGAAAAAATCCATTTTGTCGGCATCGGCGGCATCGGCATGAGCGGCATCGCCGAGGTGCTGCTCAACCTGGGGTACCAGGTCTCCGGTTCCGACCTGCGCCGGTCCGAGACCACCGAGCGGCTCGCATCGCTGGGGGGGGAGATCTACATCGGCCATGCCCGGGAGAACCTGACCAACGTGGACGTGGTGGTGATCTCCTCGGCGGTTCACGATGACAACCCCGAGGTGCAGGAGGCGCGGCAGCGGGTGGTCCCGGTCATCCCGCGGGCCGAGATGCTGGCCGAGCTGATGCGGATGAAGTACGGCATTGCCATTGCCGGCACCCACGGCAAGACCACCACCACCTCCATGGTGGCGACGGTCCTGACCCACGGCGGCATCGATCCGACCATCGTCATCGGCGGCAAGCTGAACACCCTGGGCACCAACGCCAAGCTGGGGCAGGGGAAGTTCCTGGTGGCCGAGGCGGACGAGTCGGACGGCTCGTTCCTGAAGCTCTCCCCCACCATCGCGGTGGTCACCAACATCGACGCCGATCACCTGGACTTCTACAGCGGCGGCATCGAGCAGATCAAGGATACCTTCGTCGACTTCATCAACAAGATCCCGTTCTACGGTCTGGCGGTCCTCTGCCTGGAAGACCGGAACGTTGCCGAGATCCTGCCCCGGGTTAAGAAGCGGTTCGTTACCTACGGTCTGTCGTCCCAGGCCGATATCCGGGCGACCCATGTCACCCTGTCCGGCAATACCACTACGTTCATTGCCCACTACAAGGGGTACCGGATGGGGGAGGTCACCTTCCCGATGCCGGGCGCCCACAACGTCCTCAACGCCCTGGCCTGCATCGCCGTGGCCATGGAGCTGGATGTCCCGTTCCCCCTGATCCAGGAGGGGTTTGCCCGGTTCGGCGGCGTGGGACGGCGCTTCCAGGTGAAGGGGGAACTGAACGATATCATGGTGGTGGACGACTACGGCCACCACCCGGCCGAGATCCGGGCCACCCTGGCGGCAGCGAAAAACGGCTGGCCAGAGCGGCGGCTGGTGGTCGCCTTCCAGCCCCACCGCTACACCAGGACCAAAGAGCTGTTCTCCGAGTTCGTCACCTGTTTCTACGACGCCGACGTGCTGGTGATGACCGAGATCTACCCGGCCGGCGAACCGCCGATCCCCGGGGTGACCGCGGAGGCACTGGCCGGCGAGATCCGCAAGCACGGGCAGCGGGACGTGACCCACGTGGCCGACCGTGAGACCCTGCCGGAGTACCTGGCCGGCATCGTCAGGCCGGGCGACATCGTCCTCACCCTGGGAGCCGGCAATATCTGGCAGGCAGGGGAGGCGCTCCTGCAACGGTTGCAGGATGGCGTGTAGGTGGTCATGAACCGCCCCTCTGGGGACATCTTCCAACTGTTCCGCGGCGAACTGCGGGAGAACGAACCGCTGGCCGTTCACACGTCGCTGCGGGTAGGCGGGCCGGCCGACTGGTTCGCCGTGCCGGCCGATCGGGACGACCTCCTGGGGCTCCTCGGGGGGCTGGAGGCGAGCGGCATCCCCTGTCTGGTCATCGGTGGCGGCTACAACCTGCTGGTGCGTGATGGTGGCTTCCGCGGCGTGGTTATCTCCCTGGAGCGGCTGGCAACGGTCGAGCGCCTCGCGGGAGACCGGATACGGGCCGAAGCAGGGGCGACCAACCAGCAGCTGGCGCGGTTCTGTCGGGACGAACGGCTGACCGGCCTGGAGTTTCTGGCCACGATCCCCGGTACGGTCGGCGGTGCCCTGGCAGTGAATGCCGGTGCCCACGGCGCGGCGGTGATGGAGCGGGTCGTCCGGCTGGTGACCCGGACCGGCGGCACTGTCCGGGAGTGGGGGGTAACCGAGCGGACGTTCGGCTACCGCCGGCATGCCGTGGCGCCCGACGAGATAATAGTCGCGGCGGAGTTTCAGTTGGAGCCGGGGGATGCCGATGGCATTGACAAGCTTTTGGCTGACTATCGTACCCACCGGCAGGAGAATCAAAGGGTCACGCTCCCCAATGCCGGCTCGTTTTTCAAGAACCCCCCCGGGGAGCAGGCCTGGCGTCTCATCGACCGGGCCGGGCTGCGGGGCTGTCGCGTGGGTGGTGCCCAGGTGGCACAGGCTCATGCCAATTTCCTGGTGAATGCCGGCGGGGCCACGGCCCGTGATTTCCTCGAACTGGCAGCGCTCGTCAAGGAGCGGGTGAGGTCGACGAGCGGAGTGGAACTGGAAGAGGAAGTGCGGATCGTCGGGGAAGACAGGGACTAGGGACTGGGGATTGGTAAAGGCTATGACAACGGACGAGTTGAAGGCGAAGAAGATCGGGGTCCTGATGGGTGGCCTGTCCGCCGAGCGGGAGGTGTCGCTCAAGAGCGGGGCCGGGGTCCATCAGGCTTTGGTGGATCGCGGCTACCGGGCCGTTACCATCGACGTGGGGCGCGACCTGGCCCGGATGCTGGTCCGGGAGGGAATCGATGTCGCCTTTGTCTGCCTCCATGGCCGCTACGGGGAGGATGGCACGGTGCAGGGGCTCCTGGAGCTCCTGGGGATTCCCTACACCGGTTCCGGGGTCCTGGCCAGTGCCCTGGCCATGGACAAGATCTTTGCCAAAAAGGTGTTTGCGGCCAGCGGCCTGACCGTCGCGTCGTACCGCGTGCTTTCGCGGGGTGATACCCTGGAGGTCGACCAGGTACCGTTCGGGCTGCCGGTGGTGGTGAAGCCGGCCCGGGAAGGGTCATCGGTCGGGGTCAGCATCGTGAAGGAGCCCTTACAGCTGGCGCCGGCCCTGGCAGAGGCGTTCCGATTTGATCGGGAGATCCTGGTGGAGCAGTTCATCAAGGGCCGGGAGATCCAGGTGGGAATCCTTGCCGAACAGGCGTTGGGTGCCATCGAGATCGTTCCCCGGAACGAGTTTTATGACTACGAGGCCAAGTACACGGACGGCATGGCGACCCATATCATGCCGGCGCCCCTGCCGCCAGAGCTGTACGCCAAGGTGCTCGGGCTGGGCGAAGAGGCCCACCGCGCACTCGGTTGCAGCGGCTACAGCCGGGTCGATTTTCTGGTGACCGAGGCTGGCGACTGTTTCCTGCTGGAAGTCAACACCCTGCCCGGGATGACTGCCTTAAGTCTGCTCCCCGAAATCGCCCAGGGGGCGGGGATGGATTTCCCCGAACTGGTGGAGCGGATTGCCTGCTCCGCGGCGCTGAAAATTCAGGCGGGTGGATGATTTGTGACTGTTAAGCACCACGAAAGTGTGCTAGTATCGCCGGCTAACATTGCCAGACATTTCTCTGGTCCGGAAGAGCCGGTAACGAACTGGTTACCATGCGCGAATTGACCCTCAACAAGCAGAAGGTTGCCAGCCGCAACCGGTTCAAGCGCCAGCGCCGGAAGATCGATTTCCGCGGCCTGTTGAAACGGTCCGTCCGGGTTCTGTCAGTGGTGGTCGTCGTCTCCCTCATCGGCCTGATCGGCTACGGAGCCAGCGGCTTCATCTCCCGGACGACCTTTCTGCGGCTGGAACGGATCGAGGTGACCGGGCTGAAGCGGCTCTCCAGGGATGAGGTCATCTCCCTGGCGACCGTGCGGGTCGGCGAGGAGATGCTGGGGCTGAGACTTCGGCAGATGGGCGAGCATATCAGCAAGAACCCCTGGGTGGCAAAGGTCCAGATCCGCCGCACCTTTCCGAACACCCTGACCATTGCGCTGCAGGAGCGGGAACCGGTTGCCGTCATCAATATGGGGTTCCTGTACTACGTGGATGGCCAGGGCGAGGTGTTCAAACCCCTCACGGTGGGAGACCGCCTCGACTATCCGATCCTGACCGGTTTCAGCGAAGAGGAGATGGCCCGGGATCCGGCCGGCTGCCGGGAAGGGGTCAGGGCTGCCCTCGGTCTGATCGGCCTGCTTAGGGATGACCAGAAATTCAACCTTGCCGAAGTCTCCGAGATCCACTTCGACAAGGTCTACGGTTTCACCCTGTTCACCCAGAGAAGCGGCGTGCCCGTGAAACTGGGAAACAGCGACTTTCCGGCAAAGCTCCGGCGATTTGCCCGGATCTACCGGGATCTGCAGAAGGATCTGCCGCTCCTGGAGTATGTGGATCTCGATTATGCCGACCGGATCATCGTCAAAAAGGTCTGAGTCCGGCCGCCGGTATGCTGTGCCGTTGCCGTATGAATGGACGGATTACGTTGTACACGGGCTTGGCTACAAGCCGTTGGGGGGGATATGTCGGGTAAGCGGGATAATCTGATCGTCGGTCTTGACATCGGAACAACCAAGATCTGCGCCATTGTCGGTAATGCCACCGAAGACGGTATCGATATCGTCGGTATCGGCTCCAGCCCGTCGCGCGGCCTGCGCAAAGGGGTGGTTATCAATATCGACAGCACTGTCGCCTCCATTCGCAAGGCCGTGGAAGAGGCGGAGCTGATGGCCGGCTGCGAGATCAAGTCGGTCTATGCCGGCATCGCCGGAGGTCATATCAAGGGGTTCAACTCCCAGGGGATCATCGCCATCAAGAACCGGGAGGTCTCCCCGGAAGACGTGAAGCGGGTCATCGAAGCGGCCAAGGCGATTGCCATCCCCATGGACCGGGAGGTGATCCACATCCTTCCCCAGGAGTTCATCATCGACGATCAGGATGGCATCCGCGAGCCTCTCGGCATGAGCGGCGTCCGCCTGGAAGCCAAGGTCCATATCGTCACCGGCGCCGTGGCCAGCGCCCAGAACATCATCAAGTCGTGCAACCGCGCCGGACTGGATGTAGCGGACATCGTCCTGGAGCAGCTCGCCTCTTCGGAAGCAGTCCTCTCCTCGGATGAGAAAGAGCTGGGGGTGGCGCTGGTCGACATCGGCGGCGGTACCACCGATATCGCCATTTTCGTCGACGGTGCCATCAAGCATACCTCGGTGCTCGCACTGGGTGGGAACCACCTGACCAACGACATTGCCGTGGGGTTGCGCACCCCCATGGCCGAGGCGGAAAAGATCAAACAGAAGTACGGCTGCTGTCTCGCCTCCCTGGTCGGCAAGGACGAGACCATCGAAGTGCCGAGCGTTGGCGGCCGCAAGCCGCGGGTCCTTTCCCGCCAGCTGCTGGCCGAGATCCTGGAGCCGCGCGTGGAGGAGATCTTCACCCTGGTGAACCGGGAGATCGTCAAGTCCGGGTTCGAGGACCTGATCGCTTCCGGGGTGGTCATTACCGGCGGTACCACGATCCTGGAAGGGATGCCCGAACTGGCCGAGCAGGTCTTCAATCTGCCGGTGCGGCGCGGCCTGCCCCAGAAGATCGGCGGACTGGTGGATGTGGTCAATTCTCCGGTCTATGCCACCGGCGTCGGCCTGGTGGTGTACGGGAGCAAGAACGTGGGGGTGCACGAATTCCCCACCACCCAGAGCGACGACAACGTCTTTAGGCGGGTGAGTAGACGGATGCGCGAGTGGTTCGGGGAGTTCTTCTAGACGAAACGCCATAATTCAGCGCTAACTGCGTTGGCTCGTCGAAAGCTCCTCGACATAGCGCTGCTATGCCTGCGTCGCTTTCTCCTCGCCGCCTTGTTATCATCTGAATTCTGTCGTTTCGGGAGAACGACTGCTTAATTTCAACTTACATGCTGCGAAGCCAAACTATCAAGGGGGTAGGTATGTTTGAATTCGATGAGAATATTGACCAGGTGGCACGAATCAAGGTGTTCGGCGTTGGCGGGGGGGGGAGCAACGCAGTCAACACGATGATCGACAAGCATGTCAATCATGTGGACTTTATCGTTGCCAATACCGACGCCCAGGCGCTGCGTACCTCCAAGGCGCCGACCAAGCTGCAGATCGGCGGCGAACTGACCAAGGGGCTCGGCGCCGGGGCAGACCCGGGCAAGGGGCGCGATGCCGCCCTCGAGGACCGGGAGCGGCTGCTGGAGATCCTGCAGGGTGCCGACATGGTCTTCGTGGCCGCCGGCATGGGGGGCGGCACCGGTACCGGCGCAGCACCGGTCATCGCCGATGCGGCCAAAGAGCTCGGCATTCTGACCGTCGGCGTGGTGACCAAGCCATTCACCCGCGAAGGCCGCCGCCGCATGACCCAGGCCGAAGACGGGGTCCGCGAACTTAAGAAGCACGTGGACTCCCTCATTGTCATCCCCAACGACCGCCTGATCGGTCTTGCCGGCAAGAGCACCTCCATCCTCGACGCCTTCAAGCCGGCCGACGACGTGCTGCGCCAGGCGGTGCAGGGCATCTCGGACCTGATTACCACCCACGGCATGATCAACGTCGACTTTGCCGACGTGAAGGCGATCATGAGCGAGCGCGGCATGGCCATGATGGGGATCGGCATCTCCTCCGGCGACAACCGGGCCATGGAGGCGGCCACTGCCGCCATTTCCAGCCCGCTCCTGGAAGACATCGACATCTCCGGTGCCAGAGGGGTGCTGGTCAATATCTGCGGCTCGGCCAAGATGACCATGGACGAATATGACGCGGTCAGCCGGATCATCCACGAAAAGGTCCACGAGGATGCCAATATCATCATCGGTCTGGTGGTGGACGAGGGAATGGAGGATCGGCTCAAGGTGACCGCCATCGCCACCGGTTTCGGTGACCGGTTTGACGCCGACTACGCCCGCCAGGAGGGACGCAAGGTCTCCTCGCTCCCCCCCCGGCAGGAAGTGAACCGCGACATCCCGGCCTACATCCGCCGCGAACAGCAGGGGCGCTCCTTCTATGGCCGCCAGCCCGGCTTCTCGGAGGAGGAAGACCAGTACGATATCCCGACCTTCCTGCGCAAGTCGGTCGACTAGATCCGCCTCACTACCCCCTGAACCCGGCTCCCCTTTCCCCCCAGATGAGGGGGGCCGGGCCTTTTTTCCCTTTGCACCCCAGTCCCCCCATGATACCTTTCCCCCATGTCGTGGAAGATCACTGAAAAACTCAGGAAGACCCTTGCTGCCGAGAAGGGCTCCCTACCGACCCGCCGTGGTGCGGCCCTCTCCATCTGCCTTGTCTACCCGAACCGTTACCGTACCGCCATGGGGAACCTGGGATTCCAGGCGGTTCACGGCCTGTTGAACGAGATCCCCGGCGTCCTCTGCGAGAGGGCCTTTCTGCCCGATGCGGAGGATTTGCAGGAGTACCGGCGCAGCGGCACCCCGCTCCTCTCCCTGGAGAGCCAGCGGCCGGTGGCGGATTTCGACATGCTGGCCTTTTCCGTTTCGTTCGAGAGCGATTACCTCAACCTGCCGACCATCTTCTCCCTTGCCGGACTTCCCCCCTTTGCTGCCGATCGTGACAACGGCATGCCGCTGGTCATGGCCGGCGGTGCCGCGCTCTTCCTCAACCCCGAACCGGTGGCCGACTTTCTCGACCTGGTGGTCATCGGCGAGGCCGAGCCTCTGCTGGCGCCGCTGGTTGCCGCCATCCTGGAGAACGGTGATGCCGGCCGGAAGGATCTGCTCCGCACCCTCTGCAACCTCCCGGGCATCTATGTCCCCAGCCTCTATGCCCCGGAATATGCGGGCAGCCGCCTGGTTGCGGTCCGGGCGGCTGGCGGTGCCCCTCCCCGGGTGCAGCGGATCTGGGCCGCCGACCTGGACAGCCAGCCGACCGGCACCCGTATCCATGCGCCTCAGGCCGAATTCGGCGACATGCACCTCGTGGAGCTTTCCCGCGGCTGTCCGCGGGGGTGCCGGTTCTGCGCTGCCGGTTTTATCTATCTCCCCTACCGGGGGCGTTCGCTGGAGGCCATCAAGCGGCAGGTGGACGGCGCGCTGCACGAGCATCGCCGGATCGGTCTGGTGGCGGCTGCGGTCGGCGACTTTCGCGGGATCGGCGAACTCTGCCGCCATATCCTCGACGCCGGTGGTCAGGTCTCGGTCTCCTCGCTCCGCATCGACGGCCTGGATGGCGAAATGATCGAGGTGTTGGCGGCGAGCGGTCACAAGACCGCGACCCTGGCACCGGAGGGCGGTTCCCAACGGCTGCGCGACCTGATACGGAAGGGGATCACCGAGGAGCAGATTCTGGATGCGTGCGAGCGGCTCATCGACCGGGACATCCTGAACCTGAAGCTCTACTTCATCATTGGCCTGCCGACCGAGACGGATGGCGATCTTGTCGAGTTGGTGGAACTGGTGGAAAAGATCAGACTGCGGGTGGTGGCGCGGGCGAAGCAGAACCGGCGGCTGGGTGAGATCACGCTGTCCGTGAATCCCTTCATCCCCAAACCGTGGACCCCGTTCCAGTGGTGTGGCATGGCTCCGCTCAGGGAGTTGGAGCGAAAGGTCGCCTGGTTGCGCAAGACGCTGGGCAAGGTGCCGAATGTGCGGTTGCAGGTGGAGGGGCTCAAGGACGCCCTTTTGCAGGCACTTCTGTCACGAGGGGATCGCCGGCTTGCCCCGTTACTAGTGGCGGCTGCCGATTCAGGGAACTGGCGTCGGGCCGCGAAAGAGCTCGGTGTGGATCCGGAGGCGCTGACAGGGCGCACAATCCCATTGGACGAGCCCCTTCCCTGGGAGTTCATAGAGGGTGGGAACAGGGAGCATCTGGTACGGGAATACGTGGCCGGCCTGGCGTCAGCGGTTGTGGCGGGTGAAGCCTCCGGGTGATTCCTGCTATGGGGGTGAGCCCGGAGACCGCCGTTCCTGGCCGGTGTACGGCTGACGGCTCTTGGGGGTGCGTACCGGGTCGACGCCGATGGTGACCCAACCGCTGGAACGCTCGAACTTGGCCACCGTGTTGGAATTGATCAGGTCGTCAAGCCTGGTGGACTTGACCATGTCATACCGGTTGTCGTGATAGATAATGCGGACCATCATGGATTGTTCCCTCCGTTAGCTCCAGCAACCTGCGTCTGAACTGTTCTTCGCCTGAATGTCCACGTAAATGCAATCAGTCTGCCATGAGGGTAACATGTTGAAATTGCGACCAAGTATCGTGATGGGGGTGGGCCGTTTCGTTGTAGTGTAAAAATATCCGACAGCTGCTGAGCGCCTTGTCCCGCAGGGGGATATTGAGTTTTGGGAAACCTTTGGTATAACAGGACCCAAAGAATCTGAGAGAGGAGATCTGTATGAAAAGAATCATGTGTGGAGTACTTCTGATGGCAGTAACACTGGCGGGGTGTGCCGAGCCGCTGAGCCGGACCCAGAAGGGGTCGCTGATCGGAACCGGTGCCGGTGCGGCTGCCGGGGCAGCACTTGGGCAGGCCATTGGCCGCGACACCTCATCGACCCTGATCGGTGCCGGCATCGGAGCGGCGGTTGGCGGTCTGAGCGGGGGGCTTGTCGGCAACTACATGGACAAGCAGGAAGCTGCCCTACAGCAGGAGTTCTCCGCCGTGGAGGGGGCCAGCGTCCAGCGGAACCTGGATACGTTGGCCGTCAACTTCAAGTCGGACCTGCTGTTTGACGTCAATTCTTCCGCGGTGAAAGCCGGGGCGTTTGACGAACTTGCCCGGGTGGCCCGGGTCGTCAACCAGTATCCCCAGACAACCCTGACGATTGCCGGGCACACCGACAGTACCGGCAAGGCCGACTACAACCAGAAGCTCTCCGAGCGGCGGGCCGAGGCGGTGAAGAACGCGCTTGTGGGACAGGGGGTGGCTGCCGCGCGCATCAATACCATCGGGTACGGCCCGTCCAAGCCGATTGGCGACAACCATACGGAGTCGGGCAAGGCGATGAACCGGCGGGTGAATATCTACATCAAGCCGAACCAGCAGCAGTAGACAATCGCACTAACGTGATGGAATGCGGCGGGGCGCACCAATCGGTGTGCCCCGCTCTTTTGCAGCACTATTCCTTCTTTCGTTCAATAATCACCCGACACCTATTGCCGATGCTGCGTAACGATGGCAAGCAGGTCCTTGATCAGGAGAAACAGGTGATATGGATCGGTGGGGCTCGGTTCGAAGCCCCAGTGCATATGCCAGTTGCGGGCGGTGTCGTCCTTGGCATGCACCAGGACGGCGCGAATACCTGCAATTTCGGCAGCCCGGGCGGTCCGCAGCAGGGCATCCTTGAGCAGGGCTCGGCCAAGCCCGGCGCTTTGATGCCTGCGGTCAACCGCCAGTCTTGCCAGAATCATCACCGGCACAGGATGCCTTGCCAGCCCCTTGCTGACTCGCACTGTTGCCGCAGACGGTTCGATGCTGCCGACCGCAAGGCTGTAAAACCCGGCAACAGTGCCGGTCCCCTGTTCGCAGCAGACATAGGTCTGGGCACTGTTCGCCTTTTGATTCACCAGAACGAATCGTTGGAGAAATTGATTCAATGCCGGATTGCCGTAGTCGAATGAAGCGACGTCATGGGAGTCTGCAAGTTTCCGGACCGGATCGAAACGGGGGCCAGCAGGCTTCAATCAAGTACTCCCGGCTCGGTCAGGAGGGCCTTCGTCCGGTTCTGGGGGACTGATACGGGACGATCGAGCGCCTGCTGGAATTCCTGCCACTGCTGTTCGTCCAGTTCGAACCGGCGCCGGTTGGCAAGCGTTTGGTTGGCCGCCGTTATGCCGGCATCCAGCAGAAATTCGCTGACGCTCTTGTGGCAGGCCCGGGCGGCATCCTGCAGCAACTGCTTAACGGAGAGATTAGCGCGAACATCGATCCGCTCGGTTTTGGCAATTGTGGTAGTAGCCATGGCTTTGTCCTTTGTGCAGTGATGGGGTAAGTGTACTGTACTGACGTTGTCGTGACAAGCCAAAATATGATTCTCTGTTTACTCTCTGCCTCATTTGCTCCTACTTCTTCTCTCTAAGCTGCTCCTCCAACTCCTTCATTCTCGTTTCGACGATTTCAGCCAGCAGGCGTAGCTGTTTATATTCCGGCATGGTCTCCAGTTCATCGAGGATCATGCGCGTGACCCTGGGAAGCTTGTCGATGGCGCCCTGACTTTCGTGCGTTTCCTGCCATGTGAAGGCCTCATCATCGACCCCGAACACCGCACACAGGCGATCAAGCAGGTCTTTTCCTATGCCGCGCCCCCTCTCCATCACCGAGATGTAGCGCATGTCTGTGCCGATCAGATCCGCGAGTTCCTTTTGTGACCAGCCTCGTTCCTTACGCATGCGCCTGAGGTTTCGCCCCATCAATTCGTTGATTTGCGAGTGTATTCGTCGTTTGCTCATGGTGCATCTGCCTTTCTGGATCGATAGGAAGAGTCGAAACAAACCCTGGGAAAATTTCTAACAAAAATGATAGAAAATTACAATTGAATTTAGGGTGTCGATTTAGTCATTCCAGCGATCGGGTGCATGGCATTAGTGTAACAATGTCGCGAAAATATTTACCCTTGACTTCATTAAAGATGTGTCTTAGTTTTTACACACCAAATCACGCAGATACTTTTGAATAACTCGCTATTTTGCGCAATATGTCATGGCATGAAGAGGAAGAATGCTGTTTGGAGGAGATTTCAAGCAGAAGCGTAGGTGTCAGACACATTTGAACAGAAGCATAGGAGATAGGCGAGTCGGCGGTATCGCAGGCGAGCTGCAGGTTCGCGCATGGGGTGGCCCGAGATAAAGAGTTGAGGACACTTGTTGAAAAATTCCCCCGACCCCGCCCCGCAGAATCGCAGTAGGCTGAAGGAAACCCTTGACAGAGTGCAATCATTGCACTAGGGTAAAGCATGCCGGTTATATGCAGATTTCTAAGTTGCGTTATCTACATCAACACCAGAGATCATAACCCTCCGCACTTTCATATTCGCATGAACGATGGCCGGGAAGCACTGGTGAAGATTGAAACAGGGGAGATGCATTCTCGCGAGATTTCACAACGAGAAATCAAAGAGGCGCTTAGTTGGGCTATCGACAACCGGGACATGCTAATTGCCAAGTTCAGGGAGTACAACCCATGAAAAATCCAACGTTCAAAATCGAAACAGTGAATGTAATCGCTCCGTATCGGCTTTCAGTCACCTTTGGTGACAAAGCGACAATGGATGTAAACCTTGCCGGAATCATCGACCGTTATCCTGCCCTTGCCCCTCTAAAAGATCCGAAAATCTTTGACCTTGCCCATGTCGGTGAATTTGGTTCCGGTATTGTTTGGACGGATGAAATAGACCTGGCAGGTGATAACCTTCGAGCAGAAGCTGTGGAACAATCTGGCGGAATTTCCCATGAGCGCATCTGGGACTGGATGCACCGTAACAAGCTCACATTGGATACAGCAGCGGAAGCGCTTGGGATCAGTCGCCGCATGGTTGCTTATTACCGGAATAATGAAAAGCCTATCCCCAAGCATATTTGGCTTGCATGCCTTGGGTGGGAACACTTCGGGAAACAAAAGGACGCCGCCTAGCTTATCAGTTGCCCAAAAGAGCTGTTTCGCCTCGGCGGATGGGGTTTCAGGCTCCTGAATTCTGAATCAGTTCAATCAATTCGGCGGGGTCAACCACGTTAGGGGTGCTGCTGAGGGACGCTGTTATTCGTGAAAGCATTTGTGATGATTATCAGAGATTTCGGAGCGCCGTAGAGGGTCCGAAACTCCCAAAGTTCGAGTGCTGTGCAGAAGTTGTCTTTTGAGAAATATGGAAAGGCGGGGCCGCACCGGCAGGTGTACCCCGCCTTGTTTATTTCCGCTGCAGATTTTCCCGTTCCTGGTTGAAGATGTGGGTGATGATGGCGTCCCGGTCACGCTGCCCCAGGTAGCGGAAGGCCATGGAGGTGGGATAGGCGGAGTGGCCGAGGTTGAGGCGCAGCTCGCTGGTCCTGGTGACCGCGCCGATTGTGTGGACCACCCGGGGCGGAGGGCCGACCAGAAACAGGTCAAGAAGGACCAGGGTGCCGATGGGAAGCTTGAGCGGCACCCTGAAGCGGATACCGCCGCCGCTCAGGTTGACGTGCTGCGGGAGCAGTTCCGGGCCCGATTCCCACCCGACCACCTTGAACCCGTTTTCATGCGGCTCGAAGAGTGGCGGAAAGCCGTTGGCGCTGAACCGGTTGCGCAGTTCGCACTCGGCCCGGACATGGTTCAGCAACTGTTTTTCAGGCACGTTGTAGAGGAGCGGCAGATCAAGATCCAGACGGTAGTATTCCCGCCGCTGATGGACCGTTACCTCATCCACGAGTTGGAGCCGTACCTCCCTCCCCCTGATCCGGTCGGCCAGTACGGCGTGACAGCGATAAATCGCCCAGCCATCCAGGCTGGTGACCGTTACCGCCATGTCACCAGTGGCGGCAATCTCAACCGGGAGCCCCTTGCCCAGCAGTTCCACGACCAGCAGTGCTCCCTCCAATGTGAGGACAATGCCGTTTTCCTCCAGGGGCGGACCGCTCGCCGGGTGGAGGTGCAGCGTGACCGGTTGGTCGGGCTTGAAAAACAGTGTGTACTGTAACTGCGCCATGGTTGTCCCCATCCCCCACCGGGCCTGTTACCTGATCACGATAAACGTGCGGCCGGTAGTATCCCAGCGGTACCCCTTGCCGTTCCAGATCGCCTCGATACTCTTCCAGTCGAGTCCCAGTCCCTTCATCTCTTCGCACAGGTAGTAGGCCGGCATGATCTCGTTGTCGTCGATCCTGGCGTCGCCATTCCGGTCGGCCCAGTGCCGGCCTGCAACGGCGATGGCGCGGGAGCCGGCGACCGCCTCGGTCCTGGTCTCATCGCCGGTATGGGTGACTACGCTGCCGGCAAAAGCGGCCTTGCCGTTCAGGGGGAGATCCGGCGGCACCTGGACGGTATAGGAAACGGTCTGCTGGCCCTCGGCCGCGGGCAGCAGCCATTTGGCCTCGTCTGCGAGACCCCGGCCTGTAGGAACCGGCGGGTTGGCGTTCACCAGGCGCCAGCCCGCCGGGAGCTGTTCTTTGAGGATGTACCCCTTGCCTGAAGGGGAGCCCTTGAGAATCCTTACCTGGACGGGAATGATTGCGCCGGGGGCGGCAAATGGCGGCAGCACGCGGATGGCGGTGGGGGGGGCGGCGAGCCGGCGGGAAAAGAACAGGATCAGCGCCAGCAGCAAGAGCAGGGCAATGCCGGCAATGAGTCCCCAACGGGGACGTGCGGGAGAGAGAGAGGGTGGTTCCGGCTCCGGTTCGGCTTCCGGGGGGGGCATTTCCGGCTCTTCCTGCCGGAGGATCTCTTCCAGTTCCACTTCCAGTGCGACAGCAAGCTTTTCGGCGTTGTCGCGTTTGATGGATGGGTAGCGGTTGTTTTCCCACCGTGAGATGGTATCGGTCGTGACGCCGACCACACTGGCCACGTAGAGCTGGGTCAGTTTCTTGGTTTCCCTGATCCCCTTGATCCTGGTGCCATCGATGGCAAGGGCCGGAGAGGGTGCAGGGGCAGATTTTTCCCGGGTCTCATCCATGGGTCTCAATAGAACAGGTATCGGCCTGATTTTGAATGATGTTTTCGTCTGGGGCGCGGGGTGGCCGGAACCCGACATCGGGTCGTATGGCGGTAGATGTCCATGGCGTAACCCCACTCGATGGGGTAGTTTTTACCACAAACGGATAAAAAATTATCCAAAAAACGAAAGGAGCATCATCATGAAACGGATCATCTCTGCAGTTGCCCTCACCCTGTTTGCCGCAAGCATGGCCATGGCGGCCGACACCATCACCCTGCCGGCCAAGAACGGCAACGTGGCCTTTCCCCACAAGCAGCACCAGGAAGCCCTGAAGGATTGCAAAAAGTGTCACGAGAAAGGCCCGGGCAAGATCGAGGGGTTCGGCAAGGATTGGGCACATAAGTCCTGCAAGGGGTGTCATGAAGAGCTGAAGAAAGGGCCGACCAAGTGCGGTGAGTGCCACAAGAAGTAGAGAGTGTGCCGGTCCCGAAGTTGAACAAGGGGGGACGGCCGACGCCGTCCCCCCTCCTTGTGAGCGGTTCTTTCGGCGTCCTTGTTGCAAATGTCCTGCGTTTGGTTAGAATTTACCAAACGGCAGGTGGCAGCTAATCACCTTTCAACGGGCAAGGAGTAATGTTATGGTCACTGCACCATGGGGTATTCGGGTGCTGCTCCCCTGTCTGGCGCTGACCTGGTTGGCCGTCGGCTGTACCCGCTCCGATGCGCCCGAGATCAGCCTGGAAAAGAGGGTGCCGCTGGCAAGCCTCTCGTCCGCGACGAAAGGCGCCTCCCTCCGCATCGGCATGGGGGCCATGATCACTCCCAAGGAAGGGTATGTCTACTACAGCCGGTTGAAGGACTATCTTGCCGGCCGGTTGCATATGCCGGTAACCCTGGTGGACCGGGAGAACTATGAGGAGATGAACAAGCTCCTCGATTCCGGTGGCGTCGATAGTGCCTTTGTCTGTGCCGGTCCCTATGTGGACGGTCGTGACAGGTTCGGCCTGGAGCTCCTGGCAATGCCGCTCGTAAAGGGGAAGCCGGTGTACCACTCCTATATCATTGTCCCACGCGACAGCCCGGTGCAGCGTTTGGAGGAGTTGCAGGGCAAGACCTTCGCCTTTACCGATCCCCAGTCAAATTCGGGGAAGCTGGTCCCTACCTACCTTTTGGCCAGAATGGGCACAACACCCGAAACCTTTTTCGGCAAGTATTGGTATACCTATGGTCACGACAAGTCCATTACCGCTGTCGCGGAAAAGCTGGTGGACGGCGCCGCGGTGGACAGCCTGATCTGGGAGTACCTGAACCGGTCCAAGCCGGCCGTGACCCAAAAAACCAGGATCGTCAAGGTGTCCGAACCGTACGGCATCCCCCCCCTCGTGGTCAGAAAGGGGCTTGACCCCACGCTGAAGGAGCGCCTGCGCCAGGTACTCGTCACCATGCATGACGATCCGGAGGGGCAGAAGATCCTGGCCGGGATGATGATCGATCGTTTTGTCCCGGGTGACGACAAGAACTACGATTCCATCCGCACCATCAACCGCTGGATTGCCCAGAAGCCAGGGAAACCATAGTGATTCGCCTCTTTACCCTCCGTACCCGCTTCCTCCTGGCAGCGGTCACCCTGCTGCTGGTGACTGCCGGCATCATGCTGGTCTACATCCATACGTCACTGCAGACGAACCTGTCCAAAGAGCTGCAGAAGCGCGGGGTGGCCATCGCCAGCGGCTTTGCCAGGATGGCGACCAATCCCGGTCTCACGGAAAACCTGATCCAGCTCCAGCTCCTTGCCATTGAGTTCAAGAACAGCGAGGATGACATCAAATATGTTTTCGCTGTTGACCGGCACGGCAGGGTGGTGGCCCACACGTTCAGGGGCGGCTTCCCCCCGCAGCTTGCTGCCGCCAACCCGCTCCGAAACGATGAGTCGCATCGCATCAGGCTGCTCAACACCGATTACGGCCCGGTATACGACATTGCCGTGCCGATGCTCAAGGGAGAACTGGGGACCGCCCACGTAGGTCTTTCGGGCGAACTGCTCAGCCAGAGTGTCAGGTCTATCACCATGCGCGCCACCTGGCTCGTGGTGGGGCTCTTCCTGCTGGTCTGCTGCGGGGCCATCATGATGGCTTCATCCCTCACCAAGCCGATAATGGCGCTGATCGCCGGGGTCGATGCAATAGGCCAGGGTGATCTCCGGTATCGTATCGAAAGGCAGGGGAACGATGAAATCGGCCACCTGGCATCCGCGTTCAACCGGATGGCGGAAAACCTGGAAACAACGACGGTGTCGCGGGATTGTGTCGAGCAGTTGAACCGGCAGTTGGAGGAAACCGTTGCCGAGCGGACGGCACAGCTGTCGCAGGCGAATGCGGAGCTGACCAGAGAGGTGGCCGAACGCCGCAAGGCGGAAGAGAATGTCAGGCTGCTCAATGCCAGCCTCGAAGAGCGGATTCGCGAGCGGACCCTTGAACTTGAAGTCTCGAACCGTGACCTGGAGGCGTTCTGCTATTCTGTTTCCCATGACCTGCGGGCGCCGCTCAGGCATATCAATGCCTACAGCAGTATAATTGATCAAGATTACGGCGAACTGCTGGACAAGGAAGGGCAGTATTATCTGCAGCGTCTGGCAAAGGCGAGCCGGCAGATGGGGCAGCTGATCGACGAGCTCCTCCAGTTCTCCCGTATCGGACGTGTCGACGTCCGCCAGGAGAAGGTAGACCTGAGCGAACTGGCTCGGGGAATTCTCACGCAGCTTCAGGAAACCTATCCGGAGCGGAGCGTTGAGGTCCGCGTCGAACCGATGATGAAGGGGACAGGGGACGAGACCCTTATCCGGACCGTGTTGCAGAATCTCCTGGAAAATGCCTGGAAATACACCGCCCGGCAGGAGCGGGCGGTCATCGAGTTCGGCAGGACCGATGATGACGGCACAACGGTCTATTATGTCAGAGACAACGGCATTGGCTTCGAAATGGCGTATGCGAACAAGCTGTTCGGGGTTTTCCAGCGCCTGGTGCCCGATAGCGAGTTCGTCGGCATCGGCATTGGCCTGGCCACGGTCAAGCGGATCATCGAACGTCATGGCGGGCGCGTCTGGGCCGAGGGGAAACCCGATGAGGGGGCGACGTTTTATTTTACGCTGTAGCGGTTGTCGGCCCGTTCCGGTGCACAGGAGCTCCCATTCAACCAGCACATGTTGACGCTGAAAGCCGGCCGCAGCCTCATTCTCCAGACCGCTCTCTTTCCACTCTGCTCACCGTTTCCCCCCACCGAACAGTCCCTTGATGCCCTGGAGCCCCTTGGCCCCCAGATCGACCAACCCCTTGCCGACCGTGCCGAGGACCGGAATTCCCATCTTGGCGGCAAAGGCCGTTGCCACCTGCTCGACCAGGGCCTGTTTCGCCTTGAATCGCGGGTTGTCCAGGTTGCCGGCGACAGCGAAGTTCACGACGATCTCGTCGCGATTGTTGGCTAGGAACCAGATCACCGCCTTTGCCGGCAGGCCGAGGAAGAGTCCCCCGGCGCCCGCCGGATCGACCTCCAGCTCTTTCAAGCGGAGGGTGCCGGGGGCGTTGAGCCGGCGGCGGTCGATCCGCAGTGCGCAGTCGGCCCCGAGAATCCCCTTTGTCACCGGCATATCCCCGGGCTTCTCGAAGTAGGGGCGGAAGCGGGTAATATCCCACTTGCGCAGCTGAAGGTCGAGGTCGCCGTCCAGGGTGCCGGCGCTGATTGCCCCTTTCAGCCGGAAGGTGCCGCCCCCCGGCGCCTCGAAGGAGAGATCCAGCGGGGTCTTGCGGGGACCGGTGGGATAGTCGAGACGGCCGGCCTTGAATGCCACCCCGGGAAAGCGCAATAGGTGGTACTGCTCCCGCGGGTGGTTCACCCTCTGCCTGTTCAGGCGCGCCACCTGCCAGTCGAGGAGCTCGATGGTGCCGTCGACGATTTCCAGCCGGTCGACGGTGAGGGTGAAGGGAGTGCCCTTCCCGGCGGCAGTTCCCTGTCGCTCCTTTCCTTCGGTCCGGGGCGGCTGGAGAGGCTTGACGATGGAGCCGTCCGGGGTGATCTCGATCAGGAGTGTCGGCCGGTCGATCCGGATGTCGCGGATGAGGAGGCGCCCGGTGAGAAGGGAGCGGAGGCTCGGTGAAACGGTGAGTGTTTCGATCCTGAGCCGGGACGGAACGTTGCCCGGCCCGTGCCGCCGGACTGCCACCTGCCGGAGCGTGATCCGGTCCCACCCCATCTCCATCCTGCCGACGGTGAGGTCGCTTCCCAGGTAGCGGCGCAGCTCGGACTCCACGAGCCGCGTCAGGTGGGCATACCCCCACCACGCCGCAAGACAGGCGATGACCAGGAGCGCCCCTCCGAGGAAAACTAGTGTACGTTGTCGCGTCATCATCATGGCAACCAGGAAAGAAGACAGAGGATGGCATACTATAACGCCATTCTCAGCTGCCTGCAAATGTACGTACATCCCGGGCTTCTTCATCCTAGTTTCGGCAGCTGAAGGGGGCCTCGTTCACTCCGATCTCCCTTCAGCTGTGGCTCTACGGCTCATTACGCTGCAGCCTGAAACTCACCCTGCGGGTTCAGGCAGTCCGGCTGCTTTACGCTCCATTTCGCCTGGAGTCACAACGCTTCGGGGGAAGTCGCTCTCTACGGACCCCGTTCAACTGCCGGATTCAGGTTCATTCCTGTTGCCCCTCGCCGCCCAACCATGTATCTTCATCCGGATGCAACGGTACTTTTCAGAGCAGGCGATCCTCCGGATGCGGGAGGAAATAACGGCAGCCGGAGGGAATGAGGTCTTCTTCCTGGGGACGACCGACGAGCAGCGGCTGGTGGTCGGGGTCGAGCCGCTGGCGCGGGGGAACCGGGATGCCGTGGCCGCCATCCTGATCGCCGTCTCCTTCGGCGACGTGGTCATCCACAACCATCCGAGCGGCAAGCTCACCCCCTCGGCCCCGGATATAGAGATCGCCTCGGTCCTGGGGAACCAGGGGGTCGGCTTCTACATCGTCGACAACGGTGTGACCGACTGCTACCAGGCGGTTGCCCCGTTTGCCCGCAAGAGCATCGAGCCGCTCGCCCTGCCGGAGATCGAGCACCTGCTGTCGCCCGGCGGCCCCATCGCCACCAGCCTCAACGGGTACGAGCACCGGCCCGAGCAGGTGCGGATGGCCTTTGCCGTGGCCGAGGCGTTCAACGTGGACCGGGTGGCGGTTGTCGAGGCCGGCACCGGAACCGGCAAGTCCCTGGCCTACCTGCTGCCGTCCGTGCTCTGGGCGGTTCGCAACAAGGAACGGGTGGTGGTCTCCACCAACACCATCAACCTCCAGGAGCAGCTGATCAAGAAGGACCTCCCCTTTCTCAGGGAGCATGCCGGCATGACGTTCCGGGCGGTGCTGGTGAAGGGGCGGGGCAACTACCTCTGCCGGCGGAAGCTGGAGGCCGTGCAGTCGGAGCCGTCCCTCTTCCCCGAGGAGGCGGACGAACTGGAGGCCATCGTCGCCTGGGGGGAGCAGACCCCCACCGGCTGCCGTGACGATCTCCCGTTCATTCCCAAGAGCGAGCTGTGGGAGGAGGTCAACTGCGAGGCCGACCAGTGCGGCCGGGTCAAATGCCCCAACTACCAGCGCTGCTTTTTCTACACCGCCCGCCGGGCCGCGGCCGGCGCCGATATCCTGGTGGTGAACCATGCCCTCCTGATGGCCGACCTGGCGGTCCGCCGGGAGACCGGCTACGCCGGTTCCGCCATCCTTCCCCCCTTTGAACGGCTGATCATCGACGAGGGACACCACCTGGAGAACGTGGTCACCGGCCATCTCTCGCTGCAGGTCACCCAGCAGGGGATACTGAAGAGCCTCGCGAAGCTGCAGCATCCGAAAAAGCCCCAGCGCGGCCTCATCCCCAGGCTGTCCGCGCTCCTTTCCCGGGAGGTGCCGGAAGAGCTCGATGATCTCTACGAGGAGCTGGCAGCCCACCTGGAAGGGGTGCTGGCGCCGGAGCTCGCCGTTCTCAAGGACGGGGTGGTCAGGGGGCTGGACGGGCTTGCCGTTTCGCTCAACCGGGAAAAGGGGAAGGGTGGGGCGGCAGGCGGCGACCGGCGCATCCGGGTAACGCCCGATCTGACCCGGGGCCGGCTCTGGCAGGAGAACGCCCCCCGCCTGCAGGAACTGGCCCGCCGGCTCAACGCCTTTGCCCAGAAGATAGACGAGTTTTGCCGGGCCTGTGCCCGGTTGCCGGAGCGGGTGGGACAGCGGATGACCGGTCCCGTCATCGACCTGAAGGGGATCAGTGAACGCCTGATCTGCTACGGTCAGACCATCGGCCAGTTCCTCGTCGGCGACGAGGAGGTCTGCCGCTGGTTCGAGGTGGTGAAGGGGAAGTCGGGGAGCGTGGTCAGGCTCTGCGCGGCCCCTCTTGAGGTTGCCCGGATGGTCCGGACCGTTATCCTGGACAAGTTCAAGACCGTGGTGATCACCTCGGCGACCCTGGCGGTGGAGGGGCGGTTCGACTTCCTCGCCGAGCGGACCGGCATCAGCCTGCTCCCCCGTGAGCGGGTGGTAGAATTGCTGCTGCCGTCGCCGTTCGACTACGAGCGCCAGGCCTTCATCGGTATCCCGGCAGACATGCCCGAGCCGACGGCCGGCGGCTATGAGGTCGCCCTTGCCGATACGCTGCGGGAAGCGTTGTACATCTCGCTCGGCCGGGCATTCGTGCTGTTTACCTCGTATGACCTGCTGATGCGGGTCCATGGCCGCCTGTCCAAAGACCTGCTCGATGCCGGACTGGTGCCGCTTCGGCAGGGAGAGATGAGCCGCCACCTGCTCCTCTCCCGGTTCAGAAACAGTCCCGGAGCGGTACTGTTCGGTACCGATTCGTTCTGGGAAGGGGTTGACGTCCAGGGGAAGGCGCTGGAACTGGTGGTGATCACCCGGCTGCCGTTCCGGGTGCCGACCGATCCGGTGCAGGAGGCGCGGGCCGAGCAGATCGCGGCCCGGGGGGGAGACCCGTTCATGGAGTACACGGTTCCTCAGGCAGTGCTCAAGTTCAAGCAGGGATTCGGACGGCTGATCCGGAGCCGGGAGGACCGCGGCGTGGTGCTGATCCTGGACCGGCGGATCGTTTCGAAGGGGTATGGCCGGCTGTTTCTGCACTCCCTGCCGCCGGCCAGGACGTCGACCGGCGACGGGCAGGAGGTGCTGGCGGAGATGGCGGCCTTTTTCAGGCCTTCAGTGTGATAAGAACCGTGCACATCGCTTCGCTCCGAGCGCCGCTCGCACCGCCGCTGTACGGCTTCATGAAGCAGCGGCCCATCAACTCGCCCTGACGGGCTCAGACACGATGGACCGCTTCTGCTTCATTCGCCTACAGCGGCTGGCGCTCGGGCACAGTCGCTGCGCAATGCACGCGGTTCTCACCGGAGGTGTTGCTTCATCTCCCGCTTTGCGGCAAAGTTGAAGCACTGGAAGTAGGAGAGAAAGGTCAGGATGAAGGTGAAGAAGATAATGCTCAGGACGAAGCGGTCCTGTGGCGCCTTCAGGATGAAGGTGACGAAGAAGATGAAGGCCCCGCACTTGACCACATCGCCGATGGTCCGCCGGGTCCGCATCTTTTTCAGCGTGTCGGCGTCGAGGTCGGTGGCGCAGGCTTCCACTTCCCGTGTCGCCTCGTTGGCGGCAAATTTTCTGATGGGATAAAAGAGCATCAGCTGGAGGACCAGGGTGGCCACCACGCTGTGGAGAAAACGCTGCGGTCGCCCTTCGGCCTGCAGGCCGGCCTGGAAATTGACCGCCATGTAGACCAGCAGGAGAACCAGGACAACCTGGACAACGGCATAGATGGTGATGAACCGGCGTAACCGTTTGAAATCAAATGACGTGCTCATCTATTCTCCATAATTTTCAAGATGTTAGGGGTTGTTTGAGGGTGGCCAGCATATCAAATGAAATATTGTTTTACAAGAAAAGAAATGGTCCGGTATTTTAAAGGGGCTATTCCCCGACCGCCCTGGCCAGGGTCACTGCGTAGACCGCTGACGCTCCCGCCCGCTTCAGCACCCGGCCGCACTCGGCAATGGTGCTGCCGGTGGTGAAGACGTCATCCACCAGCACAATCCGCCTCCCTTTCACCTCTGCCGGCCGTAGCAGTGCAAATGCCCCCTTCACGTTGCCCGGCCGTTCGTGCGCCGGCAGATTCACCTGCGGTTCGGTCCAACGGGTCCGCTGGAGGAGGTGCCGTGCCAGGGGGAGCCGCCATTCCCCGGCCAGCAGTTCCACGAGCAGGGCTGCCTGGTTGAACCCCCGCTGCCTGAGTCGCCGGCGGTGCAAAGGCACCGGCAGCAGCAGGTCCACACCCCACTGCGTGACAACCGGCGCCAGCCGTTCGGCCAGCAGCAGCCCCAGCGGGCGCCGCAGCTGGATATGCCGGTTGTACTTGAAACGGTGAATCAGGTCGCGTGCCGGTCCGTGAAACAGAAAGGCGGCCCGGGCCGCATCGTAGGGCGGCGGGTGGCTGAGGCATCTGCCGCAGGGGTGGTCCATCCCCCCCCCGGTCAGAAACGGCGTGCCGCAGATCGTGCAGAGCGGCGGTCCGATCGGCGTGAACCCGGCGCTGCAGGTGGGGCAGAGGTGGATCTTCTTCCCTCTGCCGATGAACTCCCTGCAGACATGGCAGAGGGGAGGGAAGAGCAGGTCGAGCAGGTTGGAAAGCAGGGACCGGGGACTCGGGACTGGGGACTGGTAACAACCCCGTTCACCTTCTACGGCGTTGGCTACCGTCCCTTCCATATCTTCGTTATCAATACTTCCCATTTACGGTCCAAGTTTCCACAATCGCCCCGAGCCCCGAGCCCCGAGCCCATTTTTACAGTCCCAGATCCTCGTTGACGATCAGCACCCGGAAGTCCATGGCCTTCGACTTGCGGTCGATGACGGTGGTGATCCGGCAGATCCGGTCCGGCGAGTTGCAGTTGCTGCAGAAACCGGTCTTGGCGCAGGGGGTGTTCAGGTTCAGACGCCGGGCATTGGCCGGGGAGGCGTAGTTCTTGATCCGGTCGATGGCGGCCTGCAGGTTCCCGTCCACCAGCTTGTTCCGGCCGGCCACCACGATCACCTTTTTCGGGCCGAAGGTCAGGGCCGCCACCCGGTTGCCGTTGCCGTCGATGTTCACCAGCCAGCCGTTCAGTGTCACCGCATTGGTGCCGGCGAGGAACAGGTCGCAGGTGAGCTGCCGGCGCATGGTGGCCATCTTTTCCTCGCCCGACAGTCCCGGTGTGCCGTGGTCGAGGATCTCCTTCCCCTGCTCCCGCAGTTTCGCCTGCAGTTCCAGGTCGACGACGGTCCGGGAGCCGCCGAAGCCGATCGACTGGGCATTGGCCGCCTCTTTGACGATGTAGTCGCGGGCCTCTTGGGAGGTGCGGCAGTAGACCGCGGTGAAGCCGTTTTGCCCCAGGGCCTCGACGGCCTTTTTGCACTTCTGTTCATGGCTCCATTGGGTCAGTTCGTGGGTGAGTGACATGGTTCCCTCCGTTGGTTGGTTTGCTTCACGTGAGTTCGTGAGACGACCACCTCGCTCCACTCAAAGCGCCCTCGCACCGCCGCTGTACGGCTCATTTCGCGCCGGCCCATCAACTCGCCCTGACGGGATCAGACACGATGGGCAGGCTTTGCTCCATTTCGCCTACAGCGGCTGGCGCTCGGGCACATTCGCGCCACGAGGCGCTCATCTCGCGGATCAGGCTATTCCGCTACCTCAGCGCCAGTTCCGTATCTTCCAGTCGCTTGATCCGGTCCCTGAGCTCGGCCGCCTTTTCGAAGTCCAGCTCTTTTGCAGCGGCCACCATCTCCTTGCGCAGCTTCTTTACCAGTCCGGGGATCTTCTCCAGCGGGATGTACTCCTCCTGGGCCTCGGCCGAGATCGGCACGGTATAGTAGTCGTGCTCCTCGATCGATTCCAGGATGGTCCTGAGCCCTTTCTGCACGGTGCGCGGGGTGATGCCGTGGCTGACGTTGAACTCCTCCTGGAGCGTGCGGCGGCGGGTGGTCTCGTCGATGCAGGCCCGCATGGAGCGGGTGACACTGTCGGCGTACATGATGACCCGGCCGTTCACGTTGCGGGCGGCGCGGCCGCAGGTCTGGATCAGGGAGCGCTCGGAGCGGAGGAACCCCTCCTTGTCCGCGTCCAGGATGGCCACCAGCGACACCTCGGGCAGGTCCAGCCCTTCCCGGAGCAGGTTGATCCCCACCAGCACATCGAATTCGCCGAGGCGAAGGCTGCGGATGATCTGCATCCGCTGGATGGTGTCGATGTCCGAGTGGAGGTACTTCACCCGGACCCCCAGGTCGCGGTAATAATCGGTCAGGTTTTCGGCCATCCGCTTGGTCAGGGTGGTGACCAGTATCCGCTCCCCCTTGGCGATGGTGGTCCGGATCTCGTTCAGCAGGTCATCCACCTGGCCGGAGGCGGGGCGGACCTGGATCACCGGATCGAGGAGGCCGGTGGGGCGGATGACCTGCTCCACCACGACCCCGCCCGCTTTCTGCAGCTCGTAGTCGGCCGGGGTGGCGGAAACGTAGACCAACTGGTTCAGCTTGGCCTCGAATTCCGGGAAGTTCAGGGGGCGGTTGTCCAGGGCCGAAGGGAGGCGGAAGCCGTAGTTCACCAGGGTCTCCTTGCGGCTCCGGTCACCCCGGTACATCCCTCCCACCTGGGAGACCGTGATGTGCGATTCGTCGATGAAGAGCAGAAAGTCCGGCGGGAAGTAGTCGATGAGGGTGTACGGCGGGTCTCCCGGTTGCCGGCCGTCGAAGTGGCGGGAGTAGTTCTCGATCCCCTGGCAGAACCCCATCTCTTCCAGCATCTCCAGGTCGAACATGGTCCGCTGCTCCAGTCGCTGGGCCTCCACCAGCATGTTCTGGCTCCGGAACCACTGGAGCCGTTCCCTGAGGGCGACCCGGATCTCCTCGATGGCCCGCTCCAGGGTTTCACGGGTGGCCACGTAATGGGATGCCGGATAGATGGCGACCTTGGCGAGGCGGGAGAGCACCTGGCCCCGCAACGGGTCGATCTCGCTGATCGCCTCCACCGCGTCGCCGAAGAATTCGATGCGATAGGCCCGTTCGTCATCGTGGGCCGGGAAGACCTCGACACTGTCTCCCCGCACCCGGAAGGTGCCGCGGTGAAAGTCCACGTCGTTCCGCTCGTACTGGATATCCACAAGCTTCTGCAGCAGGGTGTCCCGCCCGTAGTCGTCCCCTTCGTGGAAGAAGATGTGCATGGCCTGGTATTCGGTCGGTGAGCCGATGCCGTAGATGCAGGAAACCGAGGCGACGATGATCACGTCCCGCCGGGTGAGGAGGCTGCGGGTGGCAGAGTGGCGCAGCTTGTCGATCTCGTCGTTGATGGACGAGTCTTTTTCGATGAAGGTGTCGGTGGTGGGGAGATACGCTTCCGGCTGGTAATAGTCGTAATAGGAGACGAAGTATTCTACGGCATTTTCGGGAAAGAGTTCCTTGAACTCGCCGTAGAGCTGGGCTGCCAGGGTCTTGTTGGGCGCCAGTACCAGGGCCGGCCTGCCGGTGGCGGCAATGACGTTGGCCACGGTGAAGGTCTTCCCCGAGCCGGTTACCCCGAGCAGTACCTGGTCCCGGTCGCCCCGCTCGATACCCTGCACCAGTTCCGTGATGGCCCGGGGCTGGTCTCCTCGGGGCTGGTAGTCGCTGATGAGCCTGAACCGATTCATGTGTGGGGATAATAGCACGTCTGGCCGGCCCCGCCGAGAAAAACATGGGGATCGGCTTGGCGGCAAGAGTGGGCGAGGGATGCGGCCGTCAGGAGCCGGAAGGGGAGTAGTGGCCCAGGGACGGCGGGGTGAGATTCTGCTCCAGCCAGTAGTGGCCCAGCTGATTCACCGCTTCGCTGAAGTGATTGTAGTCCACCGGTTTGCGGAGATAGCTGTTGGCGCCCAGGTCATAGCTCTGCTGGATGTCGTGGGCCTCGTTGGACGATGTGAAGATGACCACCGGGATGAGCCGGGTCCGTTCGTCGTTTCTGATGCTGCGGAGTACTTCGAGTCCGTCCACCTTGGGAAGTTTCAGGTCCAGCAGCACGAGGTTCGGCATGGCCGACATATCACGGGAGGTAAACGGGCCGGTTCCGAATAGATAATGGAGTGCCTCGACACCGTCACGCACCACGGTGACCTCGCACGGTATCCGGTGTTTGTTGAGGGTGCGCAGGGTCAGGGTTTCGTCGTCCGGGTTGTCTTCAACGAGCAGAATCCGTTTGGTTTCCATGAGGCTCCATCCAGAAACGATGACTATTTGTTGCAAAAGTGACACACTATATAGCAGATTGTGATGAAAAATCCAAGACTAATTAGAGGCTGTAAATATTTGCACCGGCAAGCAGTGGCAGCCCTTGATTTTTTTCAGGGACAATGCAATACTCCTCGCGCAAGATACAGTAACCGCGGAGGTTTCTCAATGTTTGGATTCGGTATGCCCGAACTGATAGTAATCCTGGTCATTATCCTGGTTGTCTTCGGTGCCGGTAAGCTTCCCGAGATCGGTGGTGCCATCGGCAAGAGCATCCGCAACTTCAAGCGGGCGGCCGATGGCAAGGACGAAATCGAGATCAAGCCCCGCAAGGAAGACGACGGGAAAAAGGAAGGGTGAGCCGGTAGCTGCTCGCCCGGTTCCACTGCTTCGTCAATGCCCTCAAAAGGGATTTTTCTCCTCCACCACGTGCAGGGCACTATGATCCCTGCACGCCATTTTTGCCCGTTGCCTTGAAAGGGCGTGGCGGGCTGCTATACTGATTGCGTTTCGCGCCCCGTGCCGGGGAAACAGCCTCAGGAGCAGATTTAGTGGAATGGGAATGCTGCTGGCTCAACAATGAGATCAGGCCGGAAGAGTGCCCCTATGTCGCTGCGGGGGAGGAGGAGCTCTACGTCGCGCACCGCAAGCGGCTGGTGGAGAAGTGTCTGGAGTGTCCCGGCTTCAGAAAGGACCTCAATCAGCTCAGTGATCGGGACTATCCGATGCACGACGTGCTGCGCTACCTCGTGGACGAGTTCCTTCAGCAGCGGGGCCAGCTCCAGTCCCTCATCGCCTTCCATGACAGCAAGACCCGCGAGATCAAGTTTCTCCATGAACTGAGCATGGTGCTCCAGACATCCCTCGACCTGGACGAGGTCCTGTCGGTGGCCATGACCGCCATTACCTCGGGTAAAGGGTTTGGCATGAACCGCGCCTTTCTCCTCATGGCCGACCGGGAGCGGCAGTGCCTCAAGGGGTACCTGGGGGTCGGCCCCCGGAACTATGACGAGGCGTGGCGGATCTGGTCCGAGTTGGAGCAGGGCAACTACACCCTCAAGGAGCTGGCTCGCCACTTCCACAAGACCAAAATCTCTTCGGAGAAGGTCAAGTTTCAGGATGTTCTCGAACGCCTGACCGTGCCGTATTCCGACCAGCTGCACGTCTTCAACCGGGCGCTTCGGGAACGCAAGCCGATCCTGGTGACGGATGCCTTTCACAATCCGGAGGTCGGTGAGGAGTTGGCGCGTATCCTGGAAGTGGACAGCTTCCTCGTCATGCCCCTCATCTCCCGTAACCGGCGCATCGGCGTTCTTCTGGCCGACAACTTCGTGACCCACCGGACCATCACCACCCAGGACCTCCAGTCCATGGAGATATTCACGTTTCCGGTGGCCTTCGCCCTGGAGCGCGCGTCCCTGTACGAAAAGCTCCAGGAGGAGATCGAGAAGCAGACCGCCGCCAACATCAAGCTGCAGGAGCAGCAGGAGTTGATCGTAAAGATGGAGAAGATGGCGGTGGTGGGGCGGATCACCTCCAGTATCGCCCATTCCATCCGTAACCCCCTGATGACCATTGGCGGCTACGCAAGGTCGCTCCTGAAGGACGTGGGAGACGTGGCCCGGAAACGGGATTACCTGGAGGAGATCGTAAGAGAGGCCAAGCACCTGGAGGATGTGCTGGAGGAGGTGCTGTACTATTCCGAATCACTCTACCCGGTCATGGACCGCTGGGACATCAACCAGTTGGTGCGCAACGTCTGTCGGGAGCTCAGCGGTCAGTTGGCCGGCCGGAACATCGCCCTCACTCTGGATCTCGACCCGGACATACCCACCGTCCTGCTCGACTACAAGCAGATTGCCTACTGCCTGAAAACGATCCTGCAGCACATCATCGAGACCCAGCCCGGGGTCGGTGCCATCTGGGCTGCTACCATGGGTGACGGTGACGGCCTCAGGGTGACGATCAGTGATGATGGCGCCACCATCGATGATGCGGTCAAGGAGGCAATGATCACCCCGTTTACCTCCACCCAGGAGCTTGGCATCGGTGTCGGTCTGCCGCTCTGCCGCATCATCCTGGAGCGCCACGGCAGCACGTTTTCCATAGCCGATCGTCCCGAGGGGGGGACGGCATACACTTTTGTCATTCCGCTTCGAAGGGAGGATCAGTAGATGACCAATATTCTCGTTGTGGACGATGAGGCCTCCATCAGGCTCCTCTTCGCCCAGGAACTGGCCGACGAAGGGTACGCGGTGGAGACGGCCGGCACCATTGCCGAGGCCATGGACAAGCTCCAGGGGGCGAGCTTCGACGTGGCACTCTTGGATATCAAGCTGAAGAACGAGAGTGGGCTCGATCTTCTGCAGAAGATCGTCAAGGAGCGCCAGGACATGGTGGTGATCCTCTCCACGGCCTTCTCCTGCTATAAGGACGACTTTTCGGCCTGGCTGGCCGATGGCTATGTGGTGAAATCCAGTGACACGCAGGAGTTGAAGGACGAGATCAAGCGGCTTCTGGCCAAGAAGAGAAACAGGTAGAGGTAAAGGTAGAGGTAGAGAAAAGAGATTCGGGGTTCTTTACCTTTACCTTTACCTTTACCTTTACCTATTACCTGATGCCTGGTTGCCTCTGTTTCAATGATCAACTTTCCCATAGGAGGGCAGTTAATGAAAGCAGTCATCATGGCCGGCGGGTTCGGTACCCGCATCCAGCCCCTTACCAGCAGCGTTCCGAAGCCGATGATCCCTCTCGTCAACCGGCCGATCATGCTGCACATCGTGGAACTCCTGAAGAAACACGGCATTACCGACCTGATCATGCTGCTCTACCATCAGCCCGGCATCGTCAAGAACTTCTTTCGTGACGGTACCGACTTCGGGGTGAAGATCACCTACGTGACCCCCCTGGAGGACATGGGGACTGCCGGGGCGGTCAAGTGTGCCGAAAAATACCTGGACGAGCGGTTTCTGATCATCAGCGGCGACCTTCTGACCGACTTCAACCTGCAAAAGATCATCGACTTCCATGCGGAAAACAAGGCGATTGCCACCATCACCCTCACGTCGGTCAAGGACCCGCTCCAGTTCGGCGTGGTCATCACCGACAAGGCGAAGCGGATCACCCAGTTCCTGGAAAAGCCCGGCTGGGGAGAAGTGATCTCCGATACCATCAACACCGGCATCTACGTCCTCGAACCGGAGGTGCTCAAGTACATACCGGAAGGAGAGAATTTCGACTTCTCCCAGAACCTTTTCCCGACGCTCCTGGAGAAAAACGAGCCGCTCTTTGGTTATCCGGCCAAGGGGTACTGGCGGGACATCGGCAACACCGATTCCTATCGGGAGGCCCACCACGACATCTTCCGCGGCAAGGTGAACGTACGGATCGACGAGCCGAAGCAGGACTTCGTGGGAAAGGACCTGCGGCTCGGCGCCGATGTCCGTCTGGGCGACCCGTCCCACCTCCAGGGGACGGTGGTGGTCGGCGACAACAGCCAGGTCCTGGGCGAGGCGCAGATCAAGGATACGGTCATCGGCCGCAACTGCACCATTGAAGCGGGGGTCAAGCTCTCCCGCTGCGTCATCTGGGACAACGTCTACGTAAAGAAAGGCGCGAAGATCACCGACAGCGTCATCTGCAACAGTGTCCGGGTCGGCCAGGGGGTCGTGATCGAGGAGGGGGGGATCGTTGCCGAAGAGACCTCCATCGGTGAAGAGACCTACATCAAGCGGGATGTGAAGATCTGGCCCCGCAAGGTGATCGAGGCCGGCTCAACGGTGACGGCCAACCTGATCTGGGGTGAAAAGTGGAAACGGTCCCTGTTCGAGGGGGCGATGATCAAGGGGCTGACCAACATCGAGCTGACCCCTGAGTTCGTTGCCAAGCTGGGGTGCGCCTATGGCACCTCGCTCCCCAAGGGGAGTTTCGTCCTGGGGGGACGTGATGCCTATCTCTCCTCGCGGATGCTTAAGCGGAGCTTCTTCGGCGGCATCCTCTCTGCCGGGGTCAATGTCAGGGACCTGAAGATGATCCCGCTCCCCATGGTCCGCTACAAGCTCAAGACCTTTGGCGAGGTGGGGGGCATCTTCTTCCGGCAGGCCTCGGACGATCCCGCCTCAACCGAGATCGTCTTCCTGGACGGCGACGGTCTCGATTTTTCCAGTGCCATGGGGAAAAACCTGGAGCGGATCTTCTATAAGGAAAACTTCCGGCGTGCCCACCACAAGGAACCGGGCGGGATCACCGAACTCCCGCAGGTAAGTGAGTTCTACCGGGAGGGGTTCCTCAGGACCATCGACCGGGAGGCGCTAAAAAAGCAGAACCTGAAGGTGGTCGTCGACTTCAACCATTCGCCTGCCGGCCAGGTCCTGCCGGCTATTCTGAACGAGCTCGGCTGCGAGGTGACCGGTCTCAACGCCTATGTGGACGAGGAGCGGGGCGCGAAAAAGGCCGAAGAGAAAGCGGCCAGCCTGCAGCAGCTGGCAAAGATCGTCGTCACCCTGGAGGCCCAGGCCGGCTTCTGGCTCGACCCTTCTGCCGAGGCGTTCACCCTGGTGGACGAGGCCGGCAAGATCTATGAGTCTGCCGAACTCCTGCCGCTCATGGTGGCTCTGCTCCTGAAGAGCGGCGCCAAGGGGATCTTCGCGGTACCCGTCAATGCCCCGTCCGTGGTGGAGCAGATTGCCCAGGAAAAACGGAGCCAGGTGACCCGTACCAAGAACAGCGAACGGGCCATGATGGAGGCGGCCCTCTCTTCCGAGGTGGTGCTGGTCGGCTCCATGGACGGCCGTCTCGCCTTCCCCCGCTTCCAGACAGCCTTTGACGGCATGTTTGCCATTGCCAAGACCCTGGAGCTGATCGCCGCCAGTGGCGTTCCCCTCTCCCGTATCCATGCCGAGATCCCGCACCGGACTTTCCTGCAGACCTCCATCTCCTGCATCTGGGAGATGAAGGGGGGGATCATGCGCAAGATGAGCGAGGACAGTCTGGACAAGGAAGCGACCTTCATCGACGGGATCAAGGTGCACTTCGGCGAGGACTGGCTGCTGGTCCTGCCGGACCAGTACGCCTCCTGCGTACACCTGGTGGCCGAGGCCAAAGACCCCAAGACTGCCCAGAAGCTGCTGGACGAGTACAAGAAGAAGGTGGAGAGCTGGAAGAAGGAGCTGCAGTGAAAAGACCGTTCAGCGTGCTGCGTTCAGCGTTCAGGAGAAACGATTCCAACTTTGTACGCAGCACGCAGCACGCTGAACGCTGAACGGACTCTATGAAACAGCCTTTGTCGGTCATATTTCTCTGGCACATGCACCAGCCTTATTACAAGGACCCGCTCCGGGGGGAGTATATCCTTCCCTGGACGTATCTCCATGGCATCAAGGATTACTACGACATGGCGGCCATTGTGGATGAGGTGGCGGGGGCGCGGGCCGTGTTCAACCTGGTGCCGTCGCTCCTGGAGCAGCTTGAGGAGTATGCCGCCGGCCAGGCGGTCGATCCGTTCCTTTCCCGGGGCCGGATGCATCCCGCCGACATGGGAGATGATGACCGCTTGTTCATCCTGGAGAATTTCTTTGCCGCGAACCGCCAGCGGCTGATCGAACCGGCCAGGCGCTACTTCGAGCTCTTCTGCCTGGCGGGCGGCGATGGCGGGGAGCGGGCAAAGGACCGGCTCCGTCTGTTCCGGGATCAGGACATCCTCGACCTCCAGGTCTGGTTTTTCCTGGCCTGGACCGGCGAGGCAGCCAGGCGCCGGCACCCGGCACTCCAGGAACTGGTGCGCAAAGGAAGCGGCTTCACGGCGGCCGACAAGGAGCTCCTCTTTGCCACGCACCGGCAGATCCTGGGAGAAATCATCCCCCTCTACAAGCGGTTGCATGCCGAGGGGAAGCTTGAACTGTCGGTCACTCCCTATTTTCATCCGATCCTGCCGCTCCTCTGCGACGTGCGGAACGCCCTTACCGCCATGCCGAAGGCGACCCTGCCGACCCTGCCGTTCAGCTTCCCGCAGGACGCCAGAAGCCAGGTCACCACCGCTGTCGACTATTTCACCAGACTCTTCGGCTTTGCGCCGTCCGGCATGTGGCCTTCCGAGGGGTCGGTATGCGACGAGGCCCTGGAGATCATTGCCGACTGCGGCCTCACGTGGGTTGCCACCGACGAGGGGGTGCTGCTCCATACGCTTCCTGAGGGGCTCGGTCACGGCCGCGAGGCGCTCTATCAGTCGTACCGGTTCCAGCGCGGCGCCGCAGATCTGGCGATGTTCTTCCGGGATCACGCCCTGTCCGACCTGATCGGTTTTACCTATTCCCAGTGGGATGGTGCGCGGGCTGTCACCGATTTTCGCGAGCGACTCCTGGCCATCGGCCGCCAGACCCACGGTACCAGGGTCGTGCCGGTCATCCTGGACGGGGAGAACGCCTGGGAATACTACGAGGACAACGGCTATCCGTTTCTCACGAGTCTCTACCGGACCCTTGCGGATGACCGGGACGTGCGGCTCACCACCTGCTCGGCATTCCTGGCGGAACATCCGGTGCACCGGCGGCTGGATCACATTTACCCCGGCTCCTGGATCAATGCCAACTACGGCATCTGGATCGGGCACCCGGAAGAGAATCTCGGGTGGGATTATCTGTACAAGGCCAGGGATGCGGCCGTGCGCAGCCATCCCCGGGTTGCCGAACTCCTTGCTGCCGGAACGGTCGCCGATTTCCCGAACGAGCCCGACGGGACTGCCGCCCTCATCTGTCGGTCGCTTTTCGCCGCCGAGGGGAGCGACTGGTTCTGGTGGTACGGTGACGACCACTTTTCGCCCCATAGCGATCGCTTCGACCTCCTCTTCCGCCGCCACCTGATGAACGTGTACCGGCTGCTGGGGCAGCCGGTACCGGCCGAGCTGTACGAGCCGATCAAGAAGAAGAGCCCCGCCGGGTTCGTGCGGGAGCCGGCGGCCCTGATCTCGCCGGTTATCAACGGCATTGTGTCCGACTACTTCGAGTGGCTTGCCGCCGGTCTCTTCGACCTCTCCAAGCAGGCATCGGCCATGCATTCGGCCGAGAGCATGCTCCAGTCGTTCTTTTACGGCTTCGACCGGCACTCCTTCTATTTCCGGGTCGACGGACAGCAGTCCCTGGAAAAGATGCTGCACCCGAGCGATGTCCTGACCCTGCATCTGATCAGCGATCGCGAGTACCGTCTGGTCATGGGGCTCAGCGGCGAACAGGGGCTGCTCCAGGTGCGGGACGGAGCCGAGTGGCACGACACCGGGACGTGCTGCCTCTGGAAGATCATCAAGATCTGCGAAGCGCGGGTGCCGCTTGATATCCTGCATCCCGAGGCCGGCGGCTACCTTTTTGCCTTTCTCACCCTGACCCGGGGCGATGACGAAGTGGGGCGCTGGCCAACCGATGCCCCGATGCGGCTCAGGTACGTGGGACCGGAGCTGGAGCTGGAAACGTGGTTGATCTAGTTCGGGGCTCAGGGCTCAGGGCTCAGGGCGATAGAGCAGGGCTCTTCTCGCCCCGAATGGTTTTCCGCAGTTCCGAACCCCGAGCCCTGAGCCCCGAACGGTTTTACAGTTTTGCCCCGAACGGTTTTTTGGAGAGTATATGTCAGAATTGAGGTGGGACCCGATCAAGCAGCACTGGGTAATCATCGCCACCGACCGGGGGCGACGGCCCCGGGATTTCCAGGTCGAGGCGGCCGGCGACAGCGGCGGGGTCTGCCCGTTCTGCTACGGCTATGAAGACAAGACCCCGCAGGAGATCTTTGCCATCCGGAAGTCGGGCGCACCCAATACGCCTGGCTGGCAGGTGCGGGTCTTTGCCAACAAATATCCGGCGCTCAGGATCGAGGGCGACCTGAAGAGCCGCGGTTACGGACTCTACGATGTCCGCGAGGGGATCGGCGCCCACGAAGTGATCGTGGAAACCCCGGACCACAACAAGAGCATGGCCGACCTGACCGTGGACGAAATCGCCAACGTCCTCAAGGCCTATCGGGTCCGCCTGCTGGACCTGCGCAAGGACATCCGTTTCCGCTACATGGTTCTCTTCAAAAACCACGGTACGCGGGCCGGTGCCACCCTCAGCCACTCCCACACCCAACTGATCGCCGTCCCCCTGACCCCGCCGGTGGCCGCCACCGAGCTCAGGGTCTGTCGGGACTTCTATTCGGTCCGGGAACGGTGCATTTTCTGCGACCTGATCGAGTTCGAGATAGCCGAGGGGACACGGGTAGTGAAGGAGTCGCCCGACTACCTCCTGATCACACCGTACGCATCCTGCTTCCCGTTCGAGATGCGTCTCTATCCCAAACGCCACAGCCATGACTTTGCCCTGATGACCGACGCCGAATTGCCGGAACTGGCCGCGGCGTTGAAGGACATGCTCATGCGGGTGAAAAGGGTGCTGAAGGACCCGCCGTACAATTTCATCCTACATACGGTGCCGCCCCATCAGCCACGGCCGGGAAAGCCCGACTACTGGGGGTCGATCCAGTGGGACTACCACTGGCATATCGAACTGGTTCCCCGGCTCACCCAGATTGCCGGCTTCGAGTGGGGAACCGGTTTTTACATCAACCCCACCTCTCCCGAGGATGCGGCTGCCTTCCTCCGAGAGGCGGATATCTGAGACAACAGTTGAGTTGAGTGGTCAAGTGGTTAACGGTACAGACCGAAGTAACGACTAACGACTCAGCCACCAGACTACGTCACCAACCAAAGAGGTTTACCAGATGAAGATACTGTTTGTGGCATCGGAAATGACTCCGCTCGCTTCGACGGGCGGGCTTGCCGATGTGATTGGTTCGCTTCCCAGGGAGTTAAAGATGCTCGGCCATGACGTCCGGGTGATCATGCCGTGCTACCGGACGTTGAACCGTCTGGAACTGCCGATCCGCAAGGCGAGGAAGAGCATCGAGGTTCTCAGCGGTTCCAGTTCATACAAGGGGTTCCTCCGACAGACGACGATCGACGATATTACGGTGTATCTGCTTGAAAGCCGTGATTTTTTTGACCGCGATCACCTCTATGGTCCTCCGGGAGGGGATTACCCGGATAACCACCGCCGTTTCGCTTTTTTCTGTCGTGGCGTACTCGATATGCTGAAACGGATGGATTTCCGGCCGGACATCCTCCACTGCCACGATTGGCAGACGGCCCTGCTGCCCATCATTCTCCGCTACGAACACCACAGCGATCCGTTCTTTGCCGGGATGGCCACCCTCTTCACCATCCACAACCTGGCCTTCCAGGGGATCTTTCCCCGGGCTGCCCTTGAGGAGATGGGACTTGACAAGACCTGTTACCGGATCGAACGTCTGGAGTTCTTCGGCCAGGTGAACCTGATGAAGGGGGCGCTCCTGACCGCCAACCTCCTGAATACGGTTTCCCCCACCTACCGCAACGAGATTCTGACCCCGGAGCTGGGGTGCGGCCTGGACGGGGTGCTGCGTTCCCGTCGGGACGACCTGATCGGGGTGCTTAACGGCATCGACACGGTGCGGTGGGACCCGGCCACCGATAGGGCGCTGGCAAAGAATTACACCGCCAGCTCCCTCGCCGCCCGGCAGCTCAACAAGCAGCGGCTGCAGAAGCAGTTGGGGCTAGCCGTTGACCCGAACATCCCCCTGGTCGGCATCGTTTCCCGCTTGGCGGAACAGAAGGGATTCGACCTGATTGTCGAGACTCTTCCCCGCATCGCAGCGGAAAACATCCAGTTGGCACTACTCGGGGAGGGTGACGATCGTTATGTCCGGGAATTTGCCTCCCTTGCCCAGTCTGAGGGGAAGAAGATCTCCCTTTCGCTGGGGTACAATCCAGCCCTGGCGGCAGGCATCTTTGCCGGTGCCGACATCTTTCTCATGCCGTCCCGTTTTGAACCGTGTGGCCTGGCGCAGATGGTTGCTCTCCGGTACGGTGCCGTGCCGGTGGTCCATAAGGTAGGCGGGTTGGCGGATACCATCAGCGATGAGCGTTGCGGAGCGAAGGAGCCAAACGGCTTCACCTTTGACGACTATACCGCGACCGCCCTTTGGGAGGCGCTCCAGAGGGCAGTAGCGACATTTGGCGACAAGAGCTGCTGGCGGCGCATGGTGCGTAACGGCATGCGCCATAATTTTTCATGGGCCAGCTCCAGTCGACAGTATGACGACCTGTATCGGCGGTGTCTGGTGAAGAAACGGGGGTACTGATGGGGGACCAGGAGCCGGAGAGCGAATTGACCCAATTGGCCCGGGAGGTGCGGAAGCTGGTGGAGGAGAATCGCACGTTTCTGGACCGGATCATGGACGATGACTTCGAGCCGGAGGACGACGGGGAGTCCGGGGGAGATCTGCCGGTCGGTTGAGTCCCGGTCAATTGGTTACGATACGATTGGAATCCTCGGCGATCTTTGCGGAGTCCCAGCCGTGTTGGTGGTCATGTCCCATTACCCCGTCGGTATCCTGATCCGGAAAAGGGCTGGCGTTTTCTTCGTCCGGGAGGATCGGCAGCACGATGGTAAAAGCGGCTCCCTCGCCAACCCGGCTGGTCACTTCGATATTTCCGCCATGATTCTTGATTATTCCGTACGAAACAGACAGTCCGAGACCGGTTCCGCGGTTTTCCTTGGTGGTGAAGAACGGATCGAAGATCTTGGCCAGAGCCTCTTCTGCAATACCACAACCGGTGTCGATTATCCGGACGAAGAGGGATTGCTCGTCCGGGGTGAGGTCGACGGTGATGGTCAGGGAGCCGTTACCGTCCATCGCCTGGCCGGCATTGAGCACCATGTTGATGAAGACCTGTTCGATCTGGCCGGGGTCGAGATAGACCAACGGCAGGACTTTCCGGTAGTTGCGGATAATGGTGATGTTCTGAAAGAGAGTCTGGTGTTCCACAAGGGAAAGGGCTGCATCCATCACCTGTGTGAGCGCTGCCCAGGTCTTGTGGGGAGTCGACTCCCGGGAAAACTTCAACAGTCCCCGTACGATGTTGGCGCACCGTTCGGTCTCCCGGACAATCACCGCCATGTCATCCTGAAGTGACGGGTCCAGCTTGGCATCTTCGCTCACCAGGTTCGAGTAGACCAGGATGCCGGTCAGTGGGTTGTTGATTTCATGGGCGATACCGGCCACCAGTTCGCCCACGGATGCGAGCTTTTCCGAGCGAACGAGCTGGGCCTGCATCGACTGGATCTCCCGGGTGCGCTCCTCGACCTTCAGTTCCAGGGTCCGGTTCCATCCCTGCAGTTCCTGGCGTGCCTTCTTGAGGGAGGTTGTCATCGAGTTGAAAGATTCGGCCAGTTCGCCCAGTTCGTCGTCGGAGCAGAAAGGGATGGTCTGGGTCAGGTCACCTTGGGCCAGCAGGTTGGTGTGATCCAGGAGCTGCTTGACCGGCTTGTTGACCAGTTGCTGGGTGAAAAGGGCCAGGAACAGGGATATGAGGAGCAGGAGGACCATGGTCAGGCCGATCACCCAGGAACGGGAGGAGCTGAGCTGGGCCTGCATGTTTTCCAGGGAGACGATCACATCGAGGACTCCGAGGACCTTGGCGCTTTCCGGATGGAAATGGCAATCGGCAACGTAACAGCTCGTCTCGTTATAGATGGCCTTGGCCAGCCCCAGCACCTCCTTCCCGCCGGCAAGGGTGAAGATGCGGCTTCTGTTCATGGTGGAGGCGTGGAGCAGCGGCTCCCCACTGGCGTGGCACATGGTGCAGGCAGCGGCCTTCTTGTCCAGAACGGTACCCGCCTCCTTGGGGTTCGTGGAAAAGATGATCTGGCCTTCCTTGTTGATGAGCCGGATGCACTCGATACCCTTTTGTCTGCCGGCATCCTGCATGATCCGGTCGACCTGCTTGCGATCGTTGACCAGCATCTGGTAGTGGGTCACATTGATGAGGGTCTCGCTGAGGAGTTCGGCATTGTTCACTGCGTCGTCCAAGAGGAGCCTCCGTACGCCATGGATGTTCAGGTAGGCGAAGAGGGTCATGGTGATGAGAAGGACCACGCTGGTGACGATCGTCAGTTTTGTCGTGAGGCTGCGCCGCATATAGGATTCTTTAATTAATTAAATTTTTCTCTATTATAACTTTCTGTTGCATTTCGTCAATGTAGTCTCCATCATCATGCGTACCAAGCCGATGCGAGCGTTCATGACGCACGGATTCACCATATCTGCACGGAAGGATCAACATGAAGCGCAACAGAGTTGCCCCGGGGTATTTCCCCTTTTCCATACAGCTCCGCCGGTCCGTCTGGGACACTCTTTCTCTCGGGCCGGCAGCAACCGCCATTCAAGACGGAAAGTTGCCGCCGGTCATGTTCTACCGGGAACTGGCCGCCCGCCTCTCGCGGCAGCCGGGCCGCACCGGGCAGCCGGTCCAGGCGGGCATGCTCGGTCTCTATTCCCTGCAGTTGCGGATATTCCGGGTGGTTATCGACCGCTACACCGGGGAACAGCACCCCGGCATCCTGGAGCAGGCGCTGGCCGCTGCCGGTTTCTCCTGCGACTCGTCCGACCTCTTCGTTGTGGCGGAGCGGTTTGCCTCCCTCTTTCCCGGTACCGACCTCCTGTTCGGGGACCGTGCCGATGCGACTGCCTGGCTTGCCGAGGACAGTGCCGATCACGCCAGGAAGAAGGCGATTGCGGCCGAGCTGCTGCTGCTCAGGCTGGCAACCGAGAACCGGGCGCTTGATCCGTTCCGCGACCTCCTTGACGACAATGAACTGGCGGCCGGCAGTCGCTATCCGCAGGCAGTGGCTGGTGTGGAGCGGCAACTGGCCAAGTCGCCAGTGGTGGCTCCGTTCAACCTGACCCTGCCGGAATTGCTCCGCCTCCCCTTGAAGGCGGCACCAACTTCCCTGTACGACCAGTTGGAGTACATTCGGGAAAACTGGCGCGCAATCCTGCCGGATGAGCTGCTGACCGAGATTCTCTCGTCCTTTGCACTGGTCCGTGAGGAAAGCCGCATCTTTGCTCCCCGCGGCGAGCCTGGAGGGGCGTCGGTCCTCGAGTTCGGCCGGGCCGGCGGGACCGGCGTAAACGACTATTATCCCGAGCCCGAGCGTTTTTCGGCGGATACGGACTGGATGCCCAATGTGGTCCTTCTGGCCAAAATGGTCTATGTCTGGCTGGGGCAGCTGTCGAAACAGCATGGCCAAGAGATCACGCGGCTCGACCAGATCCCCGACGCGGAACTGGACCGGCTGGCTCGCTGGGGGGTCACCGGCCTCTGGCTGATCGGCCTCTGGGAGCGTTCGCCGGCCTCGCAGCGGATCAAGCAGATGTGCGGCAATCCGGAGGCGATCTCGTCCGCCTACTCACTGTTCGACTACGCCATTGCCCACGATCTCGGGGGAGAAGAGGCCCTCTGGAACCTGCGGGAGCGGGCACTCAAACGGGGAATCCGGCTGGCCAGCGACATGGTGCCCAACCATACCGGCATCTATTCCAAGTGGACCGTGGAGCACCCGGACTGGTTCGTCCAGCTGGACTATCCGCCGTACCCGGCCTACCAGTTCAACGGCCCGGATCTCTCCTCCTCGCCCGAGGTGAGCCTCCATATCGAGGATGGCTACTGGGAGCGACGGGATGCGGCCGTGGTCTTCAAGCACTATGGCCACCGCGACGGCCGGACCCGCTACATCTACCACGGCAACGACGGCACCAGCACGCCGTGGAACGACACGGCCCAGCTCAACTACCTGAATCCCGAGGTGCGGGAGGCGGTGATTCGTACCATCCTCCATGTTGCCCGGATGTTCCCCATCATCCGTTTCGATGCGGCCATGACCCTGGCCAAGAAGCACTACCAGCGCCTCTGGTTCCCCCAGCCCGGTCACGGTGGGGTGCCGTCCCGGGGGGAGCACGGTCTGACCCGGGAGCAGTTCGATGCGGCCATGCCCGAAGAGTTCTGGCGCCAGGTGGTGGACCGGGTGGCGGCCGAGGCGTCAGACACCCTGCTCCTGGCCGAGGCATTCTGGCTGATGGAAGGGTACTTCGTCCGGACCCTGGGGATGCATCGGGTCTACAACAGTGCCTTCATGAACATGCTGAAGATGGAAGAGAACGCCAAGTACCGGCAAACCGTTAAGAACGTCATGGAGTTCAACCCCCAGGTGCTGCAGCGGTTCGTCAACTTCATGAACAATCCGGACGAGAAGACCGCGGTCGAGCAGTTCGGCAAGGAGAGCAAGTACCTCGGCGCCTGCGTCCTGCTGGTGACCATGCCGGGGCTCCCGATGATCGGCCATGGCCAGGTGGAGGGGTTCCACGAGAAGTACGGCATGGAATACAAGAAGGCCTACTGGGACGAACCGGTGGACGAACACCTGGTGCGGGAGCACGAACGGAGGATCTTCCCGCTGATGCGGCGGCGCTGGCTCTTTTCCGGTGCCGACAGTTTCGTGTTCTATGACTTCTGGAGCGGCTCCCACGTCAACGAAGATGTCTTCGCCTACTCGAACCGGGCCGGCGAGCAGCGGGCCGTCATCGTCTACCACAACAGATTTGCTTCCACCTCCGGCTGGATCAGGAACTCCACCTCCTTTGCGGTAAAGAGCGGATCGGGCGATATGGAACTGCGCCGGACGACCCTTGGCGACGCGCTCTCGTTCAAGGGGGATGGCCGTCACTACTACCTGTTCCGTGATTATGCCAGTAACCTTGAGTATATCCGCAACGGCCGCGAGCTGTGCGAGCAGGGGCTGTTCGTGGAGATGGAGGCGTACGAATACCATGCCTTCCTCGACTTCAGGGAGATCTGGGACGACGAGTTCGGCACCTGGGGAAAACTGTGCCACCAACTCAACGGCCGGCCGGCCCCCAGCCTGGACGAGGAGGTGAAACAGGTTCGTTACGCCGACCTCATCGACCGGCTGCGGGGGCTTGGCGACCGGCACAGCGGGCTCCTTGCCGGGGCCTTCGGTGAACTGCCGGCAAAGAGCCTGGACAAGGCGAAGCATGCGTTCTGTGCCGACCTCGGCGAGTTCCTGGCTGCCCTGGCAGCCAGCGCCGGGCTGACGGAAGATCCGCAGCCGATCCTGAACGCAATTGCCAAAGAGCTGGACTTCCTGGAAAGTCTGGTTGCCGAACCGTCCGCGGGCGGGGAGATGGAGCCGGTTGCGACGCTGACCGGTTACACTGCCCGACTTCTGGCGTTTTCCTGGCTTTGTCTGCACCGGGCGGGCGAACTCTTCGGTGAGAAGGGGAATGACGGCGCCTCTGCTGACCTGGCGCACCGTTTTGGCCTGTTCCGTCCGCTGGAAGAAGCGCTGCACGCCGAGGCCGGCGAGGGGGTTGATCCTCTGGCGGCGCTGGATGTGCCATCCCTGGCGGCACTGTTTGCAGCTCTCCTGCGTTGGCAGGGGGCGCCGGTGATCGCGCCGGAACCGGGGGAATCCCAACTGGCCGAACTGCTCTCCGACAGGGATGTGGCAACCTTCATCGGCCGTCACGAGAGCGGCGGGTATGAGTGGTTCGTCAAAGAGCGTTGGGACCTGCTGGTGAGCTGGCTGTACCTCGCTGCCCTGGCAGTACTGGCCGGCACGGCGAAAAATGGCACCGTTCCTGTCGCACGGCGAAAGGCATTGCTGAAGAGCGCGTCAACTCTTGCAGCACGGGCGGCAACGGCCGGCTACCGCGTGGATCGATTCCTAAGACTGGGCATACACAACACAACAGGAGGTAAACGATGATGGGTAGCGTGGTGCGGTATCTGTTGAACGGAGCAGTACTCCTCATGGTGCTGATGTCAGGCGCCAATGCCGGTGCGGCCGAGAAGGAAAAGCCCCAAACCCCGGTTGTGCTCAAGGGGGGAAAGGTGATCGATGCTGCGGGGGCCAAAGCGCTTGTGGATGGCAAGTCGGCGCTCTTCTTCGACATGCGGTCGGCCGTGAATTACGGCAAGGGGCACATTCCCGGGGCAACGCCGTTGCCGTACAAGGAAAAGAGCGATTTCAGCGCCGACTTCGATGCCTCGATGGACACGTTCGATCTCGCCAAACTGCCGGCTGACAAGAAGAAGAAAATGGTCTTTTACAGCGACGGCCCGACGGGGTGGAAGTCGTACAAGGCTGCGGCGCTGACCATAAAGGCCGGCTACAAGAATGTCATGTGGTTCCGTGACGGCCTTGCCAGCTGGCAGGCAGCGAAACATCCCGTCGAGTAGGGGCTTGCCGAGGAAAGTACCTGCTGTCTCCCGGAGGAGAGCACATGACGCGGCGCTTGGCTGACATATCCATCAGGAGCAAAATGCTGCTCCTGATCGCACTGATACTGCTGCTGATAGGTGGACTCATTGTCACGGGGATCATGGGGGTGACCACCATGAACCGTATCCATGCGGCAGGTGAGCAGATCGAGGCACAGGTTTCCTCCGTGCAGATGATCCTGCGGGGGCTGGCCGAAACCGTCGTGGTGCCGGATACTCCCGAGACCCTCGCATTGGCCCGTGACGGTCTCAACCAGTTTGACGCCATCCTGGGCAGGCTGACCGGCGATGACACCCTCGCCGCTATCCGCGCCGATGAACTCCGGGAGATCGCGCCCCCCTGGGGAAAGCTGCGCAAGGAGATCCAGGCATTCCTTGCCATCGGCCGGTATTCGCCTGATGACGTCACGGTAATGGTCGCCTATGGCAAGATTTCCGCTGACGCTTCGCTTCTCCTCCGCAAGCTGACGATGATTCATAAGACCATGTCGGTCCAGCTCAATGCCGCCCTGCAGCGGGTTTATCTCCTCTTTGCAGCCGGGGCAGCCGCCATGGTCGTTCTTGCCGTCCTGTTGCTCTATGCCGTGCACCGTGCCTTTGTTACCCCTCTGGTGTTCCTGGCCGGTGCTGCCGAACGGATAGCCGACGGTGATCTCGGCGTGGAGGTCCCGGTCACGCGGGGTGACGAGTTGGGGATTCTGGCCGCTGCCTTTGCCAAGATGACCGCCACGCTCCGCGGAACGGTCCGGCGGGTTTTGGCCATCAGGGGAGACATGGCAAGGATTACCGACTCCATGGCCACGGTGACCGGGGCGGTGCGGGATGCGGTCCAGATTCAGCGGCACGCCGTTGACGAAACCACCAGTTCGCTGATGGAGCTGGATACTGCGGTCGGCCAGATTGGCGGGAGCGCGGCCGAACTGATGGAGCTGTCGATCTGTTCTTCGGCTATTGCTACGGAGATGAGCAGCACGGTCGAGGACGTGGCCGGCAATGCCGCCCTGTTCCACGAGCGGGCCGAGCGGACGGTGCACGATGTGGAGGTGGTCATCGATGCCGGCAGCGCGGTTGCCGACAGTGTCGAGAAACTGGGCCGCTTTGCCGAGACGACCACCGCCTCGGTGCTGGAGATGTCGGCAACGGTCCGGGAGATAGAGCTGAATGCCAGCGAATCGGTCTCCCTGGCCAAACAGGTTTCCCATGAAGCGCTGGTTATCGGCATTGAAACCCTGCGTGAGGCACTGGCGGGGATCGCCGACATCGAGCAGGCCATGGGGGACCTGCACCAGGCGGTGCGCAACCTCGGCAATAAATCAGACGAAATCGGCAGGATCGTTACGGTCATCGACGAGGTTGCTTCCGAGACCGGGCTTCTGGCACTCAATGCCGCCATTCTCGCCGCCCAGGCAGGCAGCGCCGGCAAAGGGTTTTCGGTGGTGGCCGAGGAGATCGGCCAGCTCGCCGAACGTACCTCGGGTTCGACGCGTGAGATTGCCGACCTGGTGGCGCAGGTTCAACAGGAATCCCATGAAAACATGACCAAGGCCGAGAGCAGTGCCAAGGCTGTCAACCGGGGGATGGCCCTCGTCAGCCGGGTGAGTGATGCGCTGAACAACATCAACCGCACCGCGCAGCTATCCACCGACAAGGCGACCATGATCCTGCGGGCCACCTCGGAAGAGGTTGTTACGGTCCAGAATCTTTCCGAGTCTCTCCAGGACCTGCGGGAACAGATCGGCAGAATATCGCAGACCATGGCGGCGCAACGGCAGACCAATTCCTCGGTGCAGCAGGCCCTGGACGCCTTCATGTCGATTGCCAGGGAGATCAAGGTAGCCACCTTCCAGCAGCAGCAGACCAGCCAACAGGTCGCCGAGGTCTCCCAGAACATCGCCGTCCAGAGCAGGGAAATCCGCGCCGCTATTGCCGAACAGCACGAAAGGACCGCCAGGATTGTCGCCCTCATGGGGAATGTGACGGCGTCTACCGAAGTGGTCAATGGATCAGCGACGGAGATGGAGCGAAGTCTTGCCGTCCTGACTGGGGAAACGGCGTCACTTCATGCCGAGCTGAAGCATTTCCGGGACACCCAGGAATCCGAAATGAATCGCTGAGAGCCATGGAATTGCTCTGGTCAACCTTCTTGCCATCTGTTATAAGGGCAGGGACGACCCGACCATCCGTGACCAACGCAGGCAAAGGAGTTTGATGTGCGACGTGCAGTGAACATGGTGTCGATCGGTCTCGTAATGTTGACAGGCTTCGGGTGTGCCCAGAACTACTACAATGTCCCGAGGGAGTCGTACGAAAAGAAGGTTCGGGTGCTGGGGGTGGCACCGATCCTGGTGGATGCTGAATCCGATATCCGTCACCCGGAAAAGGGGGCCATCGTCTCCCTCATCAAAGAGGCAAACCGGAAGAACGAGAAGGAGTTGGTGGCGCTCCTCAAGGATACGGGCTCCTATTTTTCCGTCCGGCTGCTGGATGAGAATCCGGAGCAGCTGTTTACCGGCCTGGGTGCCCGGCGGGAGCGGCGTGACGACGGCGGCGTGCTCTACAACAAGTACTTTTTTCGGCCCGACGCCCTGCAGGGGCTCGTCGACCGGCACAAGGTGGATGCGGTCATGATGGTGACCGTGAGTGGCCTGACCCGCCAGGACAAGTTCTATTCCAGCAATCTGCTCTCCTATCTTGGCGGGGAGTACAACTTCCTGACGTTCTCCGCCCAGGTTCTCGACCGGGACGGTGCCGTGCTCTGGGAATATCCAAATTTCCGCCAGCGGATTATCAGCTACCCGGCGTTCATGGCCCTTCAGTATCCCGACTTTGACGAGGCCAGGGCCAATGTCGCCGACGAGGTCGAGGTGAAGTTCAAGACCGTGGCCGGCATCGGCCGCGCCCTGGCCAAGAGCGAAGAATCGCGTCTGCAGCCGAAGGCGTCGGTGTCGACCCTCTACCGCGACCTGTTCGACGCCATGGTGTCGCTGATGGGGAATGGCCGGTCGTCGGAGCAGAAAGAGAAGACGGCAGCAGCCCAACCCGTTGCAGTGTCACCGGCAGTCTCCGCGCCGGCCGTATCGTCACCGGCTCACGCAGCCCCGCTGGCGGCACCCGTTTCTGCCCCGGTCGCACCCGTTGTCGAGCAGCCGCAGGCGATCGCCCCGCCGGGAGCGATTCAGGAGCTGCCGGTCAAGTAGGACGGTGCGCTTAAGTACCAAGGAAAAGGCCCGGCCGACAGTTGTCGACCGGGCCTTTATGTTTCTGAACCGAACAGGCTCTCTTCAATACACCGCATCGTGATCCCCCACATTTACCGGGATGATCTCCTGATCGTTGATCAGAAACTCCAGGGTGATGCGATAGGAGAGATTGATGGAAACGGAGTGGAGGCCGGTCAGTCTCCCTGCCAGGGGATGCAGACGCAGTGAGGGATGGAACGGGTTCGCCTCCAGCAGTTGCAGGGTTTTCAGGTACTGCCTTTCAAGCTCGGGATGACGTTTGAGAAAGCGACGGGCGCGCTTTTCGTACTGTTCGGTAAATACCAGCGACCAGGTCATTGATAAGTCTTCAGACGTGCCAGGTGCTCTTCCGCGCTTTCCTTCACAAACCGACCTTCGGCCAGATCGGCGCGGGTCTGGGCAAGGGCGGCTTCCAGTTCGCATTCACGCAGGTAGTGGTACTGGTTCATATCCATGACTACGAAGCGTTCCTTGCCCCGAACGGAAATAACCGCTTCCGGCTGATGGGCTAGCATTGCCTCAATGGCGGCTACTCCCTTTGTTTTCAAGTCATTTGCAGATATATGCGGCATGATCGGCCTCCCCAGTACTCTGTGTCACATAGTTAATCATATTGTTGATAGTGTTGTAAAGAGTGTTGTTGGTAGCGTCCCAGCCATGAACCAAGTCAGTTCGACTCACAAGCCGCCTCAATACCCGCCAGCCTCAGATTTCAGCCGACTCAGGAATGACGGTACCGGTCCGCATGGTAGGAGCTGCGGACATACGGACCGCTCTCCACATGGGCGAACCCAAGCTCCAGAGCCGTCGCTTTCAGCTGCTCGAACCGTTCGGGCGGGACGAATTCCACCACCGGCTGATGGCGGCGGCTGGGGGCGAGGTACTGGCCGAGGCTCACGTAGGCGCAGCCGACCCCGCGCAGTTCCCGCAGGACGGCAAGCAGTTCCTCTTCCGTCTCCCCCAGCCCGAGCATGACCCCGGACTTGGTCGGGATCTCCGGGGCGATCTCCCGGGCCATCCGGAGGAGTTCCAGGGAGCGGCCGTAATCGGCGCCGGCCCGGATATGGTAGAGGCGGGGAACCGTCTCCAGGTTGTGCCCCAGGATGTCCGGGCCGGCATTCAGGATCGTTTCCAGCGCCTTCCGGTCCCCCCGGAGGTCGGGGATCAGGAGCTCGATGGCGGTCTCCGGCGCCGAACTCCTGATGGCCGCCACCGTTGCGGCGTAGTGGCCGGCACCGCCGTCGGCAAGGTCGTCCCGGGTAGGGGAGGTGATCACCACATGGGCCAGGGCCAGCCGCTGTACCGCCTCGGCGACGCGCCCCGGTTCCTGCGGGTCGGCCGGCAGGGGGGAGTCTTTTCCGACGTTGCAGAAGGTGCAGTGCCGGGTGCAGATGGCGCCCAGGATCAGGAAGGTGGCCTGCCGCTGCCGGAAACATTCGCTTATGTTCGGACAGGAGGCTTCCTGGCAGACCGTGTGCAGCGAAAGGCCGGACAGGAGCCGTTCCATGTCGGCATTGGCTGCCGGGGAGACCTTTTTCTGCAGCCAGGCCGGTTTTCTGCGGATTTCCATCGACACCTCCTCTCCTTTTCTACCCTGATCAGGGGCGAGGCGCAACCGGAATCTCGGTTTGACTCGCCGCTCACCGGCGCTATAGTTTACAGCAGAGTCCAGAACAGCACACATGGAGAACATAATGGCACGCTGGCGTAAATGGCTGATCGGGGTGGTTGTGGCAGCGCTGCTGTGCGCCGGGTTCATTGCCTTCATCCTCCCGGATATCGTCCGGAGCCAGATGGAGCAGCAGGTCAGCCGGGCGACCGGCCGCACCCTCACCGTCGGCCGGATCTCCCTGAATCCCCTTACCTGGACTGCGGGGCTGGAGGGAGTCAGGCTGAGCGAAAAGGGGAGCAGCCTCCCGTTCGTCTCCTTCAGCAGCGCCCGGGTGCGGGTGAGTCCCGCTTCTGTCTGGCGCCTGGCGCCGGTCCTTACCGACATCAGCCTGGCCGCACCCCATGTGCGCATCGTCAGGACCGGTCCGAACCGGTTCAATTTCAGCGATCTGCTGGAGAAAAAGCCGGAAGCGAAGAAGATGGCACCGGGCGAGCCGGCCCGGTTTTCCCTCAACAATATCGTCGTGAGCAACGGCTCGATCGATTTCCGGGACGACGCCCTGTCGACGCCGAAGCTGCATACCGTCCGGCAGCTTCTCATTCAGATTCCTTTCATCAGCAACATCCCCTACCTGGCCGACCGGTACGTGGCGCCGAAACTGACCGCCAGGGTCAATGACGCGCCCCTGGCTTTCGAGGGGAAGATGAAGCCGTTTGCCAAGGGGATGGAGGCGTCGGTCGCCATCAGGCTCCACAACCTGGAGATCCCCTTCTATGCCGCCTATTTCCCCAGGGAGTTGCCGCTTCGGGTAACGGCCGGCCGTTTCTCCACGGATCTTATTGTCAGCCACCGACTGACCAAAGGGGAAAAGCCGGATATCGCCGCAACCGGCACGGCCACCCTGACCGGGATCGACCTGAGGGAACGTGGCGGCGAGCCGCTGTTTACCTTGGCAGGGGGAAAGCTGGCCATTGCCCGGCTCGGTCTGCTCAGTGGCGAATACCGGGCCGCGAGCATTGCCCTGGACACCCCTGTGGTTACCGTAGCCCGGAACCGGAGGGGAGAGTGGAATTTCCAGCGACTGACGGATCGCGGCGCAGCGGACAAACACTCTGCTGAAGCCGGCAAGGCACAGGAAAAGGCGGCAGGAAAGGCTGCAAAACCGCTCATAGCCGTTGGCGAGACGCGGGTGGCCAACGGCACGGTCCGCTTCAGCGATGCCGTCCCAGCCGGTGGCTTCTCGGCCGAGGTGAAGCAACTGGCAATTTCGGTGAACGGTTTTTCCACCGAAGAGGGGAAAACCGCCAACCTGTCCCTGGGGTTCACTACCCCCCGCAACGAACAGTTCGCTGCCGGCGGCACCCTGTCCGTAACCCCCCTGGCCTTCACCGTCCGTCCGGTCCTCACCAACGGCGTACTGGAAACCGCGTATCCGTACCTTGCCAGCTATCTCACCGCACCGGTTTCCGGGCGGCTGAATGCCAGCGGCGAGCTCAGTTATTCGGCAGAGCAGGGGGTGCGGATCGCCGGCGGCGACCTGGAGCTGCGAAAACTGGCACTCTCCTTTGCCAAGCGGGAAGGGATCAAGATCCCGCTCCTGGCGGTGAACGGGGCGGCCTACAGCCAGAAGGAGCAGTCCCTTACGGTTGACCGGGTGACACAGCAGGGGGGAGAAGTGATCATCTCCCGCGACGCCGGCGGTGTCCTTTCGCCAATGCGTCTGCTCAGGCCGCAACGGGCCGTGGCGGCGCCGCCGCCGGCCAAGCAGGAAAAGCGTGACGAGAAGGGCACGCCGTTTCGTTTCGCCGTGAAGCAGGTGACGATGGGCGGTCTGAATGCCTCATTTACCGACCATACCCGTGAAGACGCACCGACCTTTACCCTGAAGAAGGCGAGCCTTTCCCTGTCCGACCTGCGTGGTCCCCGGATGGCCCCCATGCCGTTTCGCTTTGCTGCCGGCTATGGCCAGAAGGGGTCCCTCAAGGCGAACGGCCGTATCTGCCCGGCCCCGTTCCTCTTCAAGGGAAACGTGACGCTGGTGCGGATTCCGGTGCTGGATGCCGAGCCATACCTGCCGGACGGGGTGAACGTGGTGCTGGCCGACGGTTCACTGGACGCGACCCTGGCCCTCGACCTGGCCGCCCGTACAGCCGGGATTGGCGGCAGTTTCAAGGGGAGCATGGGGGTGCGCAACTTCTACAGCCTCGATGCCGAGGAGAACGAGGACCTGCTCAAGTGGGAGAGCCTCCAGCTGGATGGGGTGAGCGGCACCCTTGCCCCCTTCTCCCTGCAACTGGCCGGTGTTTCGCTCAACAACTACTACGCCCGGGTCATCATCAATCGGCAGGGTGTCGTCAACCTGCAGGAGCTCTACCACCCCGATCCCGCAGAGGCCGCGGCCGCCAAGCCCGTAGCGGCTCCCGCGGCAGCCGCGCCTTCGGTCGCGCCGGTTCCTGCCGCGGTCGCTGCCCCCAACAAGAGCATCAGGATCGATACCGTTACCCTTCAGGATGGGATACTCAATTTCACCGATCGCCATCTGAGCCGGGAATTTTCCACCACCATGGTCAATCTGGGGGGGAGGGTGAGCGGTTTGACTTCGGAGGAGGGGAAGGCCGCGGACGTGGACCTGCGGGGCAATCTGGAGAACCAGTCGCCGCTGCGCATTACCGGCCGGATCAACCCTCTCAAGGGGGATCTGTTCCTGGATATCCTGATCCGCTTCAGCGATATCGAGCTGGCCCCCATGACCCCCTACTCGGGGACCTACCTCGGCTACACCGTGGACAAGGGGAAGCTGACCCTCGACCTCAAGTACCTGATCGAGCAGAAGCGCCTCAAGGCGGAAAACAAGGTGTTCATGGACCAGCTGACCTTTGGCGATGCCGTGGCGAGCGACAAGGCAACCAGGCTGCCGGTTCGTCTGGCCGTGGCCCTGCTCAAGGACCGGAAGGGTGAGATCCGGCTCGACCTGCCGGTGGCCGGCCGTACCGACGACCCTGATTTCAGCGTCTGGGGAGTGGTCTGGCAGATGCTGAAGAACCTGCTGGTCAAGGCGGCAACGTCCCCCTTCTCCCTTCTCCAGTCGATGTTCGGCGGCGGCGACGACTTCAGCGGCGTTGCCTTTGCCCCGGGAACGAGCAGATTGAACGCGGCCGAGGAGGGGAAGCTGCGCAATCTGGCCAAGGCGCTGCTGGACCGACCGGCCATCAAGCTGGAATTGACCGGCTTTGTCGACCGGGAGCGGGACGCGGAAGGGTACCGAAGCGAACTGCTCCTGAAGAAGATGAAGACCGAGAAGCTGCTGGCCCTGGTAAAGGAGAAGCGGGACGTCGCGGGCCAGACCACGGATAGCGTTGAGATCCTGCCGGCCGAGTCTTCGGTGTTTTTGAAGAGTGTGTATGAAAAGGAAAAGTTCCCGAAGCCGCGCACGATCATCGGCACCCTGAAGAACCTGCCCGATGCGGAGATGAAGAAGCTGATACTGGCCAACACCGTGGTGGGAGAGCCGCAGCTGCGGACCCTGGCACGGGAACGGGCAATGACGGTACGCAACTTCCTGGTAACCGACGGCAGGCTGCCGCAGGAGCGGATCTTCGAAAAGAGCGGCGATATCTTCGCCCCCCCGAAACAAGAGGGGATGTCAGCCAGTCGGGTCGAGTTCGGCGCGGTGGCCCAGTGAGGGTGATGCAACAGTCAGGTCACCCTTCGCTGGTTCCTCCCAGGTTCCAGGAGACCCCGCGGTACTTGACGAGGAGCTCTCCGGCAATATCCTCTTCCCGGGTGCTGACCGTGCCGGTCTCCAGTGTCACCCCCAGGCTCTCCTGAAAGGCTGCTATCAGCATATCCTTCAACGGCCTCTCCTCCAGCCGAATCCCCTCAGTCCCCAGGCTCGTGGTTCCTTCCTTCACCCCGACAGGAACTTCCCGCAGAAAGCGCACCCCCGCGTCGGTCATGTTCGTGAGCGGAATGGAGCCGTGCTGAAAGACGGCGTCCTTCAGCCGTCGTTGGGCATTGCCGCCGATCTTTCTGCCGCCTATCAGGATGTCGTAGCTCTCCTTGCCGGCAAAACAGAACGGAGTCCGTTCACCGAACGGCGTGCCGGGTGGCAGGCGGTCGACCGCGTAGGAGGCGTCGAGGCCGAGCTGCCGGTACAGGGAAAGGAGGAACGAGGTGAGAATTCGGAACGATTCCTTGATGGAGGCGGCTGGCGGAAGGTGGTGAGGGGCACAGACCAGGCTGTAGGTCAGTTCCGCGGCATGGTAGATGACACCGCCGCCGGTGATGCGGCGGACAACCGGTACGCCGGCAGCATCGCAGCGGTCCAGGTCGAGAACCTGTTCCGCATTCTGGAACCGCCCCAGCGACAGTGCCGCCGGAGTCCAACCATACAGGCGGAGCACGGGGAGTGACCCGTTCGGGTCGAAGCAGAAGAGAAGAGCCTCGTCAATGGCCATATTGGTCGGTCCGTCAGCGGGACCGGTGTCAATGCAGCGCCACCGCTGTTGGCCGATTTTTCGTGTGTCGGGCATGACGCGCCCCTGTGGGTGTGGAGTATCTGTTCCTTAATAGCACACTCAGGGGAATGAAGTACATGCCGGAGTCGGGAAACTCACTGCGCGACAGCAGCGAGGCGTGTCCCCCTCTTGCGGGGGAGGGGGGCGGTTACCCGTTTGTTGGGTTTGTCTACGGTGTCGAGAAACTTGACGGCGAGGCGCCTGGATTCGTCGCCGAGGCTGTAGATCTTGTTCCTCTCATCCCAGGAAACCAGTCCTCTGCTTTCCAGCGTTATCAGGAGGAGCAACGCTTCCCGCCGGTTGCAACTCAACCTGAACGCAAGGGCTCCGATGTTCATGCTGCTGTTTCCCTCGGCAAGGATATCCATGAGCATGAGCGCCTTCTCCGTCGTTCGCACCACCTGCATATGTTTTTCCTTGATCATCACTCGTCTCCTGCTCCCACGGACAGGGGCCTGGCTCTGCGCGACGAACGCGACCTCGGTTCCTTCTTGAGGCCGTTGATACTGACATGGTGCGAGTATTGGAGCATCGCCTCCCGCATGACCTGGGACACGCTTTTTCTGGTAACCCGGCTGACCAGTTGCAACGCCTTTTTTTCATCATCATTGATGCGCAGGGATACCACGTTGTATTTGGGGATTTTCTTCATTTCCTATGCTCCTCATCGGTGAAGTCTGTTCCTGCCCGCCCGGTTGGCTGGGGACGTCGTAATATCGGGTACTTGGTTTTTTGATTTCGCATAGCGAAACATAGTTCTTGTTATTGGAACTACCATTAGCGTATAACGTGCAAAGTGTAAACAAAAAAATGACTGACAACTTGAGATATAACAGGGTTATTTTAGAAGAGTGTCGTATGTCATGATGTTCGTGTCGCCAGTAGCCCCAGGGAAAAGGTGATACGTGTATTTCATTCTGCGAAACATGTCGTCGGAGTTTTTCCGTTTGACTTCCATCGCCCTTTGTGCAAACTTTGTTCGGCAACTTACCATGATTACAGGAGTTGACATGGCGACGGATGGTATCGAACCGGGTGAGGAGAGCGAGCGTCAGTCTGTACGGGCTTTGGCGCGGGGGCTGGAGATCCTGCGCTGCTTCAAGCCCGGCGATCGGTTTCTGGGGAACCAGGAGATCTCCCAGCGCACCGGTCTGCCAAAGCCGACCGTCTCGCGTCTGACCTACACACTGACCGGTCTTGGGTACCTCAATTATTCGGAGAAATACGGAAAATACTATCTGGGGACCTCCGTGTTGGCCTTGGGATACACCATGCTGGCCAACATGGATGTTCGCAAGATCGCGCGGCCGTTTATGCGGGAACTGGGCGAGTATGCCCAGGCCTCGGTCTCGATCGGCGTGCAGGATCGCCTGAACATGCTGTACGTCGAAGCATACCGGAGCAGTTCAACGGTCACTCTTACCCTCGATGTGGGCTCGCAGATCCCCATTGCAACCACCTCCATGGGGCGTGCTCTTCTCTGTGCACTGCCGGAGCAGGAGCGCGTGGAGCTTCTTGAGCATATCCGGGTACGAAGCGGGGAGCTGTGGCCGAAGATCGAGGCCGGGTTTCTACAGGCACGGAAAGACTATGAAGAGCGGGGGGTCTGTTTTTCCCTGGGGGACTGGAAAAAGGACGTACATGCAGTGGCGACCGCCCTGGTTCCAGCGGACGGTTCGCGGATTCTTGTCTTCAACTGCGCCGGCGCCGCCTTTCAGCTGCGCCGGCATATGCTGGAGGACGATATCGGCCCCCGGTTGCTGAACCTGGTTACCAACGTGCAGGAAGCGCTGGACAGGATTTAGTACAATGTCACATCCATCTTTTCGCAGGTTGGGCAAAGGCGGTTTCGTGCCGAGCCCAACAGTACCGACGGTTCAAATTGGGCACGCTGCGCTTTGCCCAACCTGCACGACGTAATCCCACCAAATACTTAATTGTCGAACATCAGCTTGCGTTCCAGGTCCATGGAATGGGAGATGCGCTTGGCATCCTCCACGGTGATGAGGTCCTGCTTGCACAGTTGCAGCAGGTGCTGGTCCAGGGTCTGCATCTGGTAGAGAGAGTTGCCGGTCTCTATGTGCTTTTCGATCTCGTCCAGGCGCCCTTCCCGGATGCACGCCTGAATCGTCGTGGTGGCGCGCATGATCTCGACCACAGGGATGATGCTTTCGCCGGATTTGCCCTTGACCAGACGCAGGGAGACGGTGGCGACCAGGATGTCCGCCAGCCTCTGCCGGAGAATCTCCTGTGCCTCGGGCGGAAAGTTACCGACGATCCGGTTGATCGTCGAAACGGCGCCCTGGGTATGCAGGGTCGAGAGGACGAGGTGACCCGTTTCCGCAGCCTTGATGCAGGCATCGATCGTTTCCTTGTCGCGCATCTCCCCCACCATGATGACGTCCGGGTCCATGCGCAGGGAGGCAGTCAGGGCGGCGTTGAAACTGTTCGTGTCGATACCGACCTGGCGCTGGATGATACAGCTCCGCTGCGAGGTGAAGAGAAACTCTATGGGATCTTCGATGGTGATGATGTTGTAACTGTACTGCTCGTTCAGGAAGCGGATCATGGATGCCAGGGTCGTTGATTTCCCGTTTCCTGTGGGGCCGGTGACAAGGATCAGACCGTTTGGCGCCTTGACGATCTCGCCGAGTACGGCTGGCAGGTTCAGTTCCTGGAAACTGCCGATATTGGGCGGGATGACACGCATGACGATGCCGAAATTGCCCCGCTGGCGGAAGATACTGACCCGGAAACGTCCGCCGCTCGGCAGTGCATAGGAGGCATCGAGCTCTTTCAGGTCGTTGCTCAGCTGCTGGCCGTTCTGCTCCAGGATCTGGGCGGCAATGAATTCGGTGTCAGCGGCCGTCAGGTTCGGCATCTTCGAGCGGATCAGCTGCCCCCTCCCCCGGAAAAAGGGGGGATTGTCCACTTCAAAGTGGAGATCGGAAACTCTCTTCTGGAAGGCGATTTCCAGGATCTGATGCAGTATGTTCAGGTCCATGACTATCCTTTGCGCAGGTAGCGTTCGTGATGCTGCCTATGGTGATTGTACCCGGTTTTCTAACTTTTTTCGGAAAAGGGCGTTGTCCAGCACGATGCCGGCATGGTGCGCCAGGGTTTCCATGAGATCGGCCCGCACCGCATTGCCGGCCGTGGCGCCGAAATCGCAGTAGGTGAGGGCGATGACCCGGCCAAGGCTCATGATGGGGGCCAGGAGTATTTTGGCGGTACGCGGGGCACCAATCTCCGCATAGAGATGTTTCGTCAGGAGCGGGTCGCTGCTGGGGCCGTAGAAGAAACGACCGCCGGCGACAGTCTCCTGGAAAACCGAAGGTTGGTCAAGGGGGAGTTTGAAGCGCAGGGGCGGAGTCGGTCCGGCGCTCTTGTCCGCCTTGACGCCAATGCCATGTTCTGCGATCAGTTCCGTCTTTACGACCACGAAGGTGATGGCGCGTTCGAACATGGCAGAGGCAAATCCCAGGAGCGCATAGGAGATGTTCGGCGCTGCCGACAGAGTGCCGAGTTCACGAATCCGTTCCGCGAACTGCCGCAAAATCTGCTGGTCCGGACTGGGAGGAGCGTGTGTCAGCCAAGCCTGCAGCGCCTTCATGAAGCCGATTACATCGGTTGCTACGGCCTCTTGCCGTTCTTCGCTGCAGGGTCTGGGGATTACGCTTATCCCAGCCTCCACCGCCTGGAGGGCACATGCGTGATCCCGTGGCGAGACAAGCTGCACGATCGAAAGGTGCGGATAGCGGGCTTTTTCCTGGTGCCACAGGGCGATGATCCTGTCCGCCGAAAATCCCTCGGCGGCCCGTTCCGGCGAATCAACGAGAAGGACCGGCAGCAGATCCCTTGCAAGGGACTGATCCACGATATGGTCGATGTTCGCCTCCTCGTCCGTGGTGAAGGCAAACACGCCGTCATGCCTGCACACCGTCATGACGGCATGCCTTACGAGCGGATCCCGGCTGAGCAGGATGACGGCCAGGGCCGGGCCACCGGCTGGCAGCTGGCCTGGGTCCGGTTGCGAAAATGAGACCAGGAAGGATAACAGTTTTTCCTGGTCACTAAGCGGCAGGTCCCGCAGTTCGCCCGCGAGGGCCTGGCGATGGGGTTCGGCCGGATCGTACGCCTTTACCCCCAGGAAAACATCCGGGATCACCTTCTCAAGGGCATCGAGATCGTCCAGGCCGAGGACGTCGGCCGTGATGGCCGGCTTTTCCGGTGCGCCTGCCCATGACTCACCGGATGCGGCGTCTCCGTCAAAAGACTCTTCTTCCGGGAGTGTGCCGTCCCGCATCCTTTCGTCGTAAATGCGCAGGGCATCCATCAGCACCCCCTGCGTGTCGACGTTTATCTCTTTGCTCATCCGTTCCGGATAGTACCGGTAGCCATCGGCAACGTGGGCCTGGGCAACATCCAGGCTGAACGTCCCCTTCTTCCAGGTCAGTATCTCGACAACCGTCAACTCTATGAGGTGCTCGAGTGCCTGGTAGGCATCACTTTCCCCGATGAGTCCGTTTTGCACCAGGGTTATGATCAACGGCTTGCGGTCATCCCCCGCGCTTTCCTGCTCCTGAAGGGCGACTTCGAGTATTTCCGGGGTGACGAGCTGTCTCTCGATAAGGATATTGCCGATGCGTAGTGCATTGTTCAGATGGTTTGCGCTGACGATGTAGCCGTCCTTGAAGACCAACCTGCTTTCACCCCTGCGGCTCTTCACGCTCAGGATGCCGGATTTTCGCGTCGAATGGAGCAGCTGGATCACATCGACTATGGGCATGTGCTCTAAATCGCCGACAAAGGACATGGTTGGTACCCTCTCCGTTCAATCTGAATTCGGCAGATGACGGGGTCCGCGTTCGCTCCGGTTCCCCTTACAACTGATTATAACGCTGCCGATTCTGCAACTCCGGCAGGCTGTAGGATTATATTCCATTTTTGGGCAGCTGCAAGAAAAAGCCCCTGACCGGGAGGTTACCGGACAGGGGCGCGCAAAATGCTCAATGGGTTGAAGGTGAAACTGCAAGATTGTGCGTCGCTACGGGCAGCAGACGTTCTGCTCCCGGGCCGCCTTGGTCTCGTCCAGGCGGGAGATGGGGGTGGTCACCGGCGCACGTTTCAGGACGTCCGGGTCGCTCTCGGACAATTCCGCCGCCTCGCGCATGGCGGCGATGAAGGCATCCATGGTCGCCTTGGACTCGGTCTCGGTCGGCTCGATCATGATAGCTTCCTTGACGATCAGGGGGAAGTAGACCGTGGGAGGGTGGAACCCCTTGTCGATCAGGTACTTGGCGATATCGATGGCATGGACGTCGTGGGCCAGCTGCCGGCTGGCCGAAAGGACGCATTCGTGCATGCAGGTCTGGTCGTACGGCAGCTCGTAGAGGTCCTTGAGCCGGCTCATGATGTAGTTGGCGTTCAGTACCGCCTGTTCGCTCACCTGGATCAGCCCTTCCTTTCCCATCATCAGGATGTAGGCATAGGCCTTGGCCATTACCCCGAAGTTGCCGAAGAAGTTGGCGGTGCGGCCGATCCCTTCCGGGTTCTCGTGCTCCACGGTGTAGGCCCCGGTCAGCTTCCTGACGATCCGGGGGACCGGCAGGAACGGGATCAGCCCCTTCTTGACGCCGACCGGACCGCTGCCGGGACCGCCGGCACCGTGGGGGGTACCGAAGGTCTTGTGCAGGTTGACGTGAACCACGTCGAAGCCCACATCGCCGGGGCGGACCTTGCCCATGATGGCGTTCAGGTTGGCGCCGTCGTAGTAGACCAGGGCGTCCACACTGTGGGCCAGGTCGCAGATCTCCTTGATGTGCGGGTTGAAGAGTCCCAGCGTGTTGGGGCAGGTCATCATGACCGCCGCCACCTCGCCGTTCAGGGCGGCCTTGAAGGCGTCCAGGTCCATGTCGCCGTACGGCGCCGTCGGGATGGTGACGATCTCGTAGCCGACCATGGCGGCGCTGGCCGGGTTGGTGCCGTGGGACGAATCAGGGACGATGACGTATCTTTTCCGGTTCCCCTTGGCCCGGTGATAGGCGGCAATCAGGAGCATGCCGGTCATCTCGCCGTGGGCTCCGGCAAGCGGCTGGGTGGTCACCTCGTCCATGCCGGTTATTTCCGCCAGCAGGCTTCCCAGCTCGAAGAGCAGTCCGAGAGAGCCCTGGGTCAGCTTCTCGCCGCCCGGCAGGAGCGCCGTCATGGGATGGAACGGAGCGAAGAGGTTTGCTGCCGCTTCCAGCCCCTTGGCGTTGTATTTCATGGTGCAGGAGCCCAGCGGGTAGAAGTTGGTGTCTACCGAGTAGTTGCGGCGCGACAGGTTGGTGAAGTGGCGGACCACATCCAGTTCCGAGAGCTCGGGAAGGCCGGCTGCCTCACTGCGCAGCAGTTTTTTGGGCAACGCCTTGGCCTTTGGCACGTCGCTGGCCGGCAGCCGCACCCCTTTCCGGCCGGCAACGGATTTCTCGTAAATCAGCTCCATAGGACACTCTCCAGCTCTTTTGCCAGCAGCTCGATCTCCTGCCGGCTCCGTTTTTCCGTAACCGTGACCACCAGGTAGTTGTCGGCATCCTGGTAGTACAGACCCAGCGGTACGCCGGCCGCAATCCCCTTGGTCAGAAGCTTTTCCACCACCTTGGTGGCTCGTAGCGGCAGGCTCAGGGTGAACTCGTTGAAGGTGGGGGAGCCCGCCAGCACGGTCACCTCGCGGATGCTGCCCAGCACCGCCTTGGCGTACTCGGCCTTTTCATAGTTGAGGCGGGCCAGCTCCGCAAGCCCCTGCTTGCCCATGAGCGACAGGAAGATCAGGCCGCGCAGGGCCGAGAGGCTCTGGTTGCTGCAGATGTTGGAGGTCGCCTTGTGGCGCTTGATATGCTGTTCACGGGCCTGGAGGGTGAGGACATAGCCGCGCCGCCCTTCCCGGTCGACGGTCTCGCCGATTATCCGGCCCGGGAGGTTGCGGATGTATTTCTTCCGGGTGGCGATAAAGCCAAAGGAGGGGCCGCCGAAGGAGAGGGGGTTCCCCAGGCTCTGGCCGTCTCCGACCACGATGTCCGCACCCATCTCGCCCGGGCTCTTGAGCAGGCCCAGCGAAACCGGGTAGACGGCGGTGACGAGCAGGGCGCCTTTGGCGTGTGCCGCCTTGGCCACGTCGGTCAGGTCCGTGAACCCGCCGAAGAAGGTGGGGTTCTGGACGATGACGGCCGCAGTCGCGTCGTCCAGGGCGGCCAGGCAGTCGGGCTTGTTCATGGCCCCGTCCAGCGGCGAAAGCTCGATGATCTCCACATCCAGGTTGGCCAGGTAGGTCTTGAGCACCTCGCGGTAGAACGGATTGGCCGAACCGTCCAGGATCAGGCGGTTTCTGCCGGTGATCCTGAGCGCCATGAGGGCCGCCTCGGCCACGGCCGTACCGCCGTCATAGAGGGAGGCGTTGCTCGCTTCCATGTCGGTCAGGCGGCAGATGGCGGTCTGATACTCGAACAGGGCCTGCAGGCTTCCCTGGGAACACTCGGGCTGATAGGGGGTGTAGGCGGTGTAGAACTCGGACCTGCCGGACAGATGATCGACCGCGGTGGGGATCAGGTGGTCGTAGAAACCGCCGCCGATGAACGGAATGACCCCCTGGGCGTTGCTGGCGGCGAGTTCGGTCATCTTCTGCAGCATCTCGAATTCCGACATGCCGGCCGGCAGGTCGAACGACTTGGCCCGCAGCTTCTTCGGAATCGGCTTGAACAGGTCGGCAACGCTGGCGGCGCCGATGACGCCGAGCATCTCCTTCTGTTCGTCGACGGTGTGGGGACAGTAACTCATCTCTCAGCCCTTTCTGTAAAAAGGAACGAGGATAAAGGAGCGAGGAACGAGGGAAAGGCCTTGATTGGTCTTTCACCTTCTCGATTCCCGAACCTCGTTCCTCTAAAGCCCTTTAAGGTACTCTTCGTACTGCGCCCTGGTCATCAGGTTTTGCAGTTCGGACAGGTCACTTGCCTCCATCACTGCAATCCAGCCGGCATCTTCCGGGGCGTCGTTGACGATCTCCGGGGTGGTTTCCAGTGCCTCGTTGACCGTCACCACCTTGCCGGAAACCGGCGCGTAGATGTCGCTGGCCGCCTTGACCGACTCGATGCCGGCCAGGACCTCGAACTGCTTGACACTCTTGCCCACTGCCGGCAGTTCCACGAAGGTGATGTCGCCCAGTTCATGGGCGGCGTGCTCGCTGATGCCGACGGTGGCAATGCCGTCCTTGACCTTGACCCACTCGTGCTCTTTGCTGAAAAATATTTCCATATTCCCTCCTTAAGGAATCGATACGATTGGTCTGATTGCACCAGATGGTTCCCCCCTTTCAGAGAAAGGGGGACTTGGGAAGTCTACGATCTCAGCGAGCCGCTCTTGTAGAACGGCAGGTCGCATACCGTCGCCCCCATGGCAACCTTTTCGTGGCTGATGGTGAGCGGAGTGCCGGTTTGCGCCAGCGCCGGCGGGACGAAGCCGAGGCCGATGCCGTAGCCGAGCATGGGGGAGAAGACGCCGCTGGTCACTTCGCCGACCGTTTCCGTGCCGTTGGAGATGCTGTAGCCATGGCGGGGGGAGCGGCGGGACGAGACGGCAAAGGGGACCTTGACCCGGGAGAGCCCTGCGGCCTGCTGGGCAATGAGGGCCTGTTTGCCGATGAAAGCCTTGTCGAAGTTGACGAACGCCTCCAGACCGGCCTCCAGCGGGGTGATGGTTTCGTCCAGGTCGTTGCCGTAGAGGCTGTACCCCACCTCCATACGGAGCACGTCCCGGGCGCCGAGGCCGGCAGGCTTCACCCGGTCGTCGGCGAGCAGCAGGTTCCAGAGCTCGACCACCTTGTCCGCCGGCAGGAAGATTTCGTAGCCCAGTTCGCCGGTATACCCGGTACGGCTGATGATGGCAGCTACGCCGAGCAGGGTGGTCTGCATGAACTTGAAGTACGGGAGCTGGCCTACGGCCGGACCGAAGTGGGCGGTCATGATTTCGCGGCTGCTGGGTCCCTGCAGGTCGAGCTTGCCGGTGTTCGCCGAGATGTCGGTAAAGTCGGCGCCTTCCTTCAAGCGGGACCGGATCACGTTGAAATCGTTGTCGCTGGTGGCTGCGTTCACCACGACCATTGCCTCGTTCTCGGCCAGACGAAAGACGATCAGGTCGTCGATGATCCCGCCCCGTTCGTTCAGGAGAAAGCCGTAGCGTGAACGGCCGACCGGGATGCTCTTGACGGAAAAGGTGAACACATCCTCCAGGCCGTCGGCCACCAGGTCGCCCCGGAAGATGAACTCGCCCATGTGGCAGATGTCGAAGAGGGCGGCCCGTTCCCGGCACCAGCGGTGCTCGGCGATGATGCCGGTATACTGGATCGGCATCTCCCAGCCGCCGAAGGGGGCCATGAGGGCATGCAATGATTTATGGGAGTCACAGAGGGGGGTAGACTTCAGATCGTCCATATACAGGCGCTCCGGCGGGGATTTAGTGGGGCACACTGTAGAATATTTGCCGCCCTTTGTAAACTGATTTTCAGGAAGGGACCAGTACGTTTAACTGCTCTTATCTCAAGGGGTTTGGTGTTTATCCATTGGCTACTGGAGAGCCTCTTCCTTTCCGGTGATGAAGCGCCAGCCGGTACCGGCCAGATCCACCAGCCCGTCCAGGGTGCGACGGTAGAACTTGCGCACCGGCATCCGGTTGAGCAGGAGGCCGCCGTCGGCCTGTTCCAGCCTGACCCGGTCGCCCGGGAGGATCTTGATCACCTCCTGGTAGTTTTCGCCGCCGATGCCGAACAGGAAACGGAATTTCCGCCCCCCGGCCTGGCAGGCGACGATGATGACCGTAGCCTGCGGATCGCCGCTCTGGTAATCGAAACGGGTGGAGGCGGTGACGAAGGTCCCTTCCACGGCCCCGGAGACGGCCAGGAGACTCTCCACCGTAACCTCCTTCGGTTTCAGGGAGCCGAGGGGGGGGAGTCCCCACGGCCGGTACGGCTGCGGATCTCTCGCCGCATGGTGGGTGCTCTGTTCCAGGAGGATGACCACGTTGTTGTTGATGGGGCCGCCGATGGAGTGGGAAAGCCCGGCCTCAAACCGCCCCTCCCGGATCATGCGGTGGTTCTCCACCACCTGGATCATGCCGGTGGCGCCCAGCGGGTGTCCCCGCCCCTTGAGGCCGCCGGTCAGGTTGGTGGGGAACATCCCCCGTTCGCCGGTGAGACGGTCGTCCAGGAGTCCGTCCAGCAGCTGGTGCCGTGGCAGCAGTCCCAGGTCGACCATGTTGATCGGGCCGAAACCGTTGAACGGGTCGTGCATGTTCACGTGCAGTTTGCCGGCGAAGCTGCGGATATTCCTGATCCCGGCCATGGCGTACGCTTCGGCCGCGGCCCGCACGCTGGCCGGGAACGAGTGGAAATAGTTCCGGTCGGCGATGGTGGGGATGTCGGTGGCGCTCCCCACGCCGGCCACCAGCGTCTCCTGGCGCCTGGAGGTGAGGATGACGGCCGCCACGCCGTCGGACATGGGGCAGTAGTCGTGGTAGCGGAGCGGCCACCAGTAGCGGTAATTCTTGCCGGTGACGATCTGTCGGTAATAGTCGGCGACCGGGATCTCGAAGCGGAGGTGGGCCTCGGGGTTGCGTGATGAGAAGCGGTGGGCCCGCTCGGTGAGCATGGCCGAGAAGGCGGTCCACTCGGTGGGGGTGAGGCGGAGCCGCTCCATGAGCGCCCTGGCCACCAGGGCGCCGCAGGCGGGCATGGTGAGGCCGAACTCGGCCTCGTCCCGGTCGATGACGCCGGCAACGATCCGGGTCGCCTCCGGGGTGGAGGCGTCGCTCATCTTCTGGATGCCGATGGCGAGCACATGGTCGCACCGCCCCGAAGCCACCTGCAGGTACGCTTCTTCGAGTGCCGACGCCCCGGACGACGAGGCGGTGTCGATGAGTACCGACTTTGCCCCGGAGATGCCGAGCACGCCGGAGATCTTGGCCGCCGTGTTGTCCACCCCGGAAAAGGCGGCCGGGTTCTGGGAGCCGACTACGACGGCGTCGATCTCACGGCGGCGGATCGGGCTGTCGCCGAAGATGGCATCGACCCGGGCAGCCAGCTCCAGGAAGGTGCAGGCGCCGAGCTCTTTCGCGGTGTACCGCCCGACGGGCGCCATCCAGGAGGCGGCGACGTAGACCGGGCGGGGTGTGAAGACCTTTTCCATGGGCTCCTCCATGCGATGAGTGTACCCGATTACTCCCCGGCGGCAAGGGGGCAAAAGCAGGCTTTCCAGCGGGCCGGCTCCTCTGTTATCTAGTTCTGTGGCCTTTGTCCGGGATCTGGCAACGGCCAAGGTCTTCTATCAGGAACGGCTGAAGCTGCCGCTCTCTCAGGAGAGCCAGATGTTTTCGCCTGCGGCGGCACCACCGGGCAGGCAAGAGACCTGAAGGCTGGCTACGGCTAGTGGACGATCAGTAGTAATCAGGAACAAAATGTGTGGGGGTGAATTGCTTGCTGGTGACACTTGTGGAAGACGATCCCGAACTGCTGGGCAGTTTGAAAATTGTACTCGGTGGCGAACCGGGTATCAAGGTGGCGGCCGCCTATGCGACCGCCGAGGAAGCACTTGCCGGCCTCGGCACGATAGAGACCGACACATGCTTTTCGACCTGGGGTTGCCGGGGGAGAACTGGTGGAGGCCCTTTACGAACTTCATGCGGGAGGGGCGCCCATGAGCCCGCAGATAGCACGGAAGGTGATCGGCGAGTTTCACGGCGTCTCCCCTGATGATCAATACTGAGCGTCCACACGGTCCATACCCACATAACGAACATCTACGAAAAGCTGCAGTAGAAGAGCAGGCACGATGCCCTCAAGAAGGCGCGCAGGATGTGGATTCTCTAAGTGCCTCTCCACCGAACTCACCAAATACTCCAAAAATACTCCATCCGGCTGATTTACTTTCATCCTTGCTTTTCGGTAGAAATGTGAGCCTGCGAAGTGCAGGTACGTGCTTAGGCGCGTTAATCACACTTGAGGGGAGAGTTCATGCGGAAAAAAATGGTAGTACTCATCGCGGCCGTAATGCTGGCCATCCCGGTTGCGTCATTCGGCGCGGTAAACAATGACGAAGTGACATCAGCCAAGATCAAGGAAGCCACAGCAGGCTCCACCAGCCAGGACACCAACAGCGGCAACGGTATCAAGACCGGCCACATCGTTGACACCGCTATCACCACCGCCAAGATCGCTAACGGTGCCGTGACCGACGCCAAAATCAGCGGGCAAATCTCCGTAAGTAAACTCCCGGTGGGGACAACATCCGCAACCGTTGCCGCCGGTGATCATAACCATGATGCGGTGTATGCTAAGAAGTACGCGAACGTCATAGTCGTTGCCCAGAGCGGCGGTGATTTTACAGACCCTTCTGACGCAATTAATTCAATTACAAATGCTTCCGCGACCATGCCTTACCTTGTAAAAATAATGCCTGGCACATATGAGTCAGCTGGAACTATCGTATTCAAATCATTTGTTACCGTTGAAGGTAGCGGTAGGCAGGCAACAAGGTTAGTTGGTGCTACAGAGGTTGCAAATGGCTCGACTAATGTAGAGATAAAAAATTTGTCAATGGATAGTCTTAATGTCCCTAGCTCAAATCAAGTTAACGTGAGCAATGTTGAGTTCTTTGGGCAAATTTACAGTTTTGATTCTGCATTAACGCTGGATGGTATTAAGCAGCACCTTTCAAATAATGGTGAAACTCATATATGGGCAATTCAGTCTGAAGGAAGGTGGAACGGAAACAGCTATGGCCCTGCAAAACTTATAGTAAAAAACTCTGATATTTCAGTTATAACTGAACAAAATTATATTACTAGTAATTCATATGTTGGAGTGGCTGGAATAAATTCAACACTTGATATAGAAACATCTGAAATTAATGTGGTATCAGGAGTCAATAATGCATATGGGGTATATCGTCCCACAAGTGTAGCCAATTCAAAAATCACTGTTTCAAGTACACAACAATACTCAGCTGGCATAGAAGTACTATCTCCGGCTAAGGTATATAACTCATACGTGGACGCACCTATGTTTGTATACTTTTACGCAGTACCCAGTTCGTACCTTAAATGCTCAAATACTGTTAATTCGAATTTAGTAAATATCTGTCCGGCTCCGTAATCTGGTATCAAGGCCCGCTCCGGCGGGCCTTCTCTTTGTGCGCCAATCATGATGTGTAGCGCTTTGACTGGCGCTGTCTGCTCACTGTGGTGGTGAACTGATGTTTTTTTTGGCAAGTCTAAGTCCCCTCCTGACCCTGATGCTGGGAGTTGTTTGCCGAACAGCAAGGCTGCTGCCGCCAGGCGGAGTCTGAAGGAAGCTGTACGCAAAGGCCAAGAGGGTATTCAGATTGTCTTGGGCAGAAGCATCGTAAGAGGGCCTGGAAACACGTAAGTAGCGGACGGAATTCACAATGCAGGGCTTGTGCAAAAGGGGGGGGCTGTTTGCTGTGTTTGCTTGTTGACTATGGCTGCATAACGTGTTATTGCCAGCTGTTAGATCTGGCTTGGAAGGACAATGTCGACTGAGGCTAAACAATAGTGAAACAGCTACTTCGCATCAGGGACAATGCAATATCCTTATACACTCATCATCCCCATATCATTCACTGCACAACGCTGATAATCCTTATTGCCATAGTTTACTGCAAGGTTGTTTGGCATGAATTTCTCATCAACTGGGATGATGTCGATTATATCACTCAAAACCACCTTATACAGGATGTTAACTTTACAAATATCAAATCTATTTTTTTGTCCCCATACAACGGTAACTACGCGCCACTCCACATTCTCTCATATATGCTTGACTACAAAATATGGGGTTTGAATCCGGCTGCGTTCAAGGTCATCAATGTACTACAACATGCTGTAAGCAGCCTTATTTTTTACCGATTACTACTTCGGCTTGGCCTTACTAATGTTCAGTCATTTATCGCCTCACTGTTCTTTGCCATTCACCCAGTTCAAGTTGAATCCGTAGCTTGGGCATCGCAACGTAAAAATACGCTTTCCATGTTGTTCTTTCTTACCGCATGGTTTTCATGGGATGTTTGGAATAGGGATGAAACGCACAGCAAGCATGGATGGTATCTCCTTTCTGTTGTGGGCTTTATGCTTGCACTCTGTACAAAGCCAATTGCCGTAATTCTACCTTTCTTTTTGATTGCTCAGGAATTTGCTCTAAACAGGAAAAAAATCACTGTGGATACAATAAAGTGGTTGATTCCTTATCTGGCGCTTTTTGGCATCTTCGCAGTTTTGACTATCGTAGCCCATGAAGGGCCTGGTGGCGGTACAGTCCCATATCATGGCGGCAGTTTTACCATAACCGGCATGAATATGTTTCCGGTCTTCTTACGGTATATGTCGCTTCTGTTTATACCTACAAATCTTACAATCATATACAACGCCCCTCTCAAGACCTCACCTGATATTGCTATAATTTCGAGCGGCATCTTCCTGCTAATATTCATAATTGCATGGCTCTGGCTTATCAAGCGCAATCCCACTTATTTTTTCTGGCTTTCACTTTTTGTTATCGGCCTATTGCCTGTTTCAAACGTCGTCCCAGTAGTTACCCTTATGAACGACCGATATCTGTACTATCCCATGCTCGGAGTAGCTCCTTTTGTCGTTCTTGCTGCAGACGATGCATTCAAAAAACTCAACGTAAAAAAGGTTTGGCTACCTACTGTTATTGCCGTGATTCTGTTATCTTTCATCACTTGGAGGCAGGTGGATGTCTGGAAAAACTCGGTAACTCTCTGGAAAGACGCCATGGCAAAGGTGCCTCCCGGAACCTGGTATGAAACAAGCACAAATACGAATTTTGTAAAAGAGGGGTATGTTGAGTCTCTCATTGTTGAAGCAACCAAGTTGAATAGTGAAAGCAACTATTTGGAAGCACAACAACTCTGCCTGACAGCGCTTTCCTACGCCCCTAACAATTACAATGCTCTCGGGTTACTTGCAGAATCGTATATGCAGAGCAATAAACCACTCGATGCAAGACCGTATCTTTTACGGCTTGTCAACAACTATCCAGAAAGTGAAACAGCCCATCTCTATCTAGGTATGAACTACGCTATGACAGATGAAAATGACAAAGCAATCCAACAGTTCTGGTCCGTAATCAAGATAAATCCACGCAATGAACGTGCTTTACAGAGTCTGAAGGATTTACGTTGAGATTAAGGACGGGGGGTAATTCCCAAGCGAATGAATCTCATTTCCGAGAGAATTGTAACAATATACGAGGGGAGTTGAGGATATTGTTGGGTACAGCCCTGCTGTTCCAACTCAGACAAGTCACGCTGCCGAGACAACTCCACCGCCCGACGAAGAGTTTCAAAGGCCCGAAGGTAATTATCGAAGCGTTGTTTCCAGCGAAGGTCTTCTGTCATTAATTTCTTCCATTCTCTTTTTAGACGTCTAACGTCAATGACATTGAGTTTATGGGGGTAAATATACCGAATGCTGACAGGTTATACAAGTTGGCATTCATACGCAGATCCGGAGCAAACTACCCTGTGAATCTTGTATCCGCAAAGGTGGGCAAGACGCCGCTTGCCAGCGGGCGGGCTCTCTGGTAATTTCTCATCTTATTTCAGCTCAAGGGGGCTCGCTATGGCGGTGCAGTTGAAAAACGTGGTGGTCTTTGTCCGTGACCTGGCGGCGGCCAAGGTCTTCTACCTGGAGCGGCTGAAGCTGCCGCTTGCCCAGGAGAGTCAGATGATGATGGAGTTCTTCCCGGGGGGCGGTGCCACCTTCGGGGTCGCCCTGGCCGTGCACGAGGCTGCCTTTCCGCTGGTCGGCAGGCATACCGGCGTGACGCTCCGGGTGGATGACATAGTAGAGCTCTGCCGGGAGCTGGAGGCTGCCGGCGTGCGGTTCGCCGAACCGCCGGAACGCTCTCCGTGGGGTACCATGGCAGTTGTGGAAGACCCGGACGGAAACCAGATCGCCCTGGTGGACAGGTAAAACGCCACGTCCTTCCGTCTATGCCTGAGGCTGCACGATTGCCCGACACCGGGGAAAATTGGCGCGTCTCTGGCCTGACGGCTGATCGAACGGATAAGTGGACTTGCGATCTTTGCAGGCCCTGGGCACGCGGTAGTGCTGTCAAACAATCACAGTCTTTTGCTCCAAGAAGGTGGGGGCGGGGAAAAGCAGCCCGTCCCCTTTTTGCCTTTTTGCATGTTGCCATCGTTACAGGGGGAGCGCGCCATTTCGGTCCCCGCCTGCCTTTCTTTTCTTGTTCTGACTGCCCCTGATTGTTCGATGTTTGCTTGCAAAAATGTTAGCATGAGTTCGACTTGAATTGTTCCGAATATTCGACTTATTGTTGAAACTCCGATTTGATTGTTGTATGTTATCACCCCGAGATTTGAGGAAAAGGGTGGTCGCCTGATCTTTCGCGTCTGTTTGTATGCATGCTGTTTGAAGTCGGCTGCGGGAGGGAGATATGGTGGCGCGAGTGATAGGAGTGTATTGCAATTGAGATGGCTGTGGCCACGCTGCGTGCAAAAACGTCATTGACTCCATCACAGTTGCTAGCGCGCCATTTACAACGATAACTCGATAGTTCCAGGGAGTAGCTCATGAGGGGAATCGGCCGCATCACGTCAGCAGCGGGAGCAGTGTTTGGGCAGTTGGTGATACTGGGATTTGTGCTGTTCTGTGTGGTGCCTGGTAGCTTCGCCGCGCAGCACACCTGCGATCCGCAGGGGTATGCGTCGGTGATCGGGTTGGAAGCGGTGGCGGTGGACTGCATCCAGGAGGGGATGAACGACGACCGGGTGATTCGCTACATCTACCGGGATTATACCTGCGTAAACGGTGTGGTCACCATGACCCAGGTCGGCAACAATATCGACCTGTCACCGAACCAGGTCATGATCCCGGCAAACGGCATCCAGGCCCGCACCTTCCGCAACAAACAGGGCTCCTACTTTCTCAAAGTCGTCGATGACTATCGCGGCCTCATCGACGGAAAGAAGATGACCGACTACCCCACCGGCGGGGTCTACGAAGACGTCTTCACCCATATTCTCGACACGACCCAGGCCCCGCCCCTCTGCCGCGGCGGTGACGGGAACAATCCCTGCAACGAAAAAAACACCGGCTCCAGCGTCAACGTCGGCACCGGCCGGCTTTCCCACGACCAGAAATTGTTCAGCCTGAACAACAACCGCCCCCTCTCCCTGGGCGTTATCCTCAACTACCGCTCCATCCCCTTTGCCCCGAGCGCTATCGGCAACGGCTGGAGCCACACCTACGAAGCCACCCTCAAGCCCGGGGCAGGGAACGCCATGGTCTTCTGGGATGAGGGGACCCGGCGGGTCTACGAACGGTACAAAAGCGACTATGTCGCCCCGAAAGGCGATTACTCCCGGCTGGTCCGCAATGCCGACAACAGCTGGACCATCACCGAGCCGGACGGTCTCGTCCGCAACTTCGACGCAAGCGGCAATCTCACCCTCCTCACCGACCGCTACACGAACACCCTGACCCTTACCTACAACGCCGGCAGGCTTGCCAGCGTCACCGACGCCACCGGCCGTGCCGTCACCTTCGGTTACGAAGCCGGCACCGGCAAGCTGAACAGCATCACCGACCCGGCGGGGAACCCCTATCTCCTGGGGTACGGCAGCGGCAACCTGGCGAGCGTCACCCAGCCGGGAGGGAAAGGCCAGTGGCTCTATACCTACGGGGCCAACGGCCTTCTGGAGACGAAACAGGACCCGAGCCAGCAACTCACCCTTTACGCCTACCACCCCGACAATCGGCTGAAATCGGCCACCGACAAACTGGGCACCCCCATCCTGGCGGCCAGCTCAAACGTCCCGTCCGGCATCGGCTCGGTGCCGGACGCCTACAACTGGATCTACTTCGACTTCTTTAGAGCAGCGCCGCAGACCTTCACCATCACCGCCAAGGACGGCAACAACTGGGTCTACACCTACGATCCCGTCGCCATGCGGATCAGCAGCGCCACCGACCCGTACGGCAAGGTCACCGACTACTACTACAACCCGGACGCCACCCTGCGGGCCGTGACCGTACCGCATGACGGCGCCGTCCGTCTCACCACCTTCTACAGCTACGACGCGAACGGCAACCTGCTCTCCGAAACCGAGCCGGCCAACCTCTCCACCCGCACCCCGGCCGTCGACCCGCAGACCGTGGAGATCGCCAGCCTGGCAACCCTGGTTCCCCCGATCAAGACCGCCTTCACCTACACCTACGACACCGTTGCCAACTACTACCAGCTCAGGACCGTCACCGACCTGCGCGGCACCACGCCGCAGACCGTCACCTATGACCGGTACACCGAACCGGACGGGCAGGGGGGGAGCTACCTGGTCACCAGGCGGACCGCCCCCGGCATCACCGCCGGCGCCACCTTGGTCAGCTACCTGCGCCAGAACGGCAACGGCACCATCGCTAGCATCACCGACGCCGGCAACGCCACCACCACTCTAAGCTACTACCCGATCGATCCCGTCACCAAGTCCAACGGCAGCGCCGGCCTGCTCAGGAGCGCCACCTTCCCGGACGGGGTACGGCTCAACCTCACCGCCTACGACAAGAACGGCAACCTCATCGCTTACAAACTGACCGACGCCAACAGTGCCGATCTGGCGGTCACCACCGTCCTCGACTACGACCCGTTGAACCGGCTCACCATCCTCCTCAAGGAATCGACCGCTGCCACCCCCAAGTTCCCGGCCAACCGGACCCGATTCGACTACGACAACAACGGCAACCGCACCGGCATCACCGATGCCGAAAACCATACCACCAGCTACCAGTACACCCAGCAGGGCCAGGTCACCGCGATCACCGACGCCCGCCAGAAGACCACCAGACTCGACTACGGCTCGGCCAGCTGCCCCAGCTGCAGTAACGGCGCCGACCGCCTCACCGCAGTACGCGACGCCAACCAGATCGCCAGCGGCAACCCCGGCACCGTCTACACCTACGACAAGGTCGGCCGGCTCGAAACCGAGACCGACCCCATGGGGAAAAAGATCAGATACACGTACTACGACGGCGGCAACCTCAAGGAAAAGATCGACGCCACCAACCCCACAGCGGAACAGGTGCTCATCACCTACAGCTACGACACCACCGGCAACCTGACGAAAAAGCGCTACGCCGACACCAGCGAAGAGACCTACACCTACTACCCCGACGGTCGGCTCTGGACAGCCACCAATGCGGCCATCGGCTACACCTTCACCTACCACCAGAACGGCTGGTTGAAGACCGTCACCGACACGAACGGCAGAACCATCAGCTACGACGACTACGACCCCCTGGGCCAGAAGAAACAGGTCACCTGGTTCCCAACCACCCCTGACCAAAAACAGCTCGTCTACGGCTACGACAGTGCCAACCGGCTGAAAACCATCACCACCCCCGCCGGCACCTTCACCTATGGCTACGACCTCCTGGGGAGGAGAGAGAGCCTCACCTATCCGAACCAGATCATCGCCACCTACGGCTACGACGACCTGCAGCGGCTCACCAGCCTGAACCACCAGTACCAGAGCACCACCATCGCCGGCTACGGCTACACCCACGACCAGGTGGGGAACCGCAAGACCAAGAGCGGCACCATAAACGAGACGTACGGATACGACGAACTCTACCGCCTGACCCAGGCCACCACCGCCAAGGGGACCGAGGGCTACACTTACGACCCAGTGGGGAACCGGCAGACCGGCCCCGGCCCCAAGGACACGAGATACCAGTACGACGCGGCCAACCGGCAGACCACCGGCAAGGTCCTCAGCTACCTCTACGACAACCTGGGGAACCAGACCGACCGGCTCACCGGCAACCCGGACAAGAGCTGGACGCTCACCTGGGACTACGAGAACCGGCTGACCAGAATCGAAAAGAGCAAGGGGGCGGAAACGCAGACCGTCAGCTTCAAATACGACCCGTTCGGGAGAAGGATCGAGAAGAAGCTCACCACAACAACGAAAACTATCACCTGGACCTACGTCTACGAAGGGGACGACATCGCAGCAGAGATCGAGACCGACGGCACCACGACCACCAAGACCTATTACACCCACGGCCAGAACATCGACGAGCACCTGGCGATGGAGCGAAACAACAGCTTTTACTACTACCACGCCGACGGTATCGGGAGCGTAACGGCCCTCACCGACGCCAACAGAAGCACTGTCCAGAGATACAGCTACGACAGCTTCGGCAAGCTTACGCCGCAGACGAGTTTCAAGAATAGCTATACCTTCACCGGCCGCGAATACGACCCGCAGACCGGCCTCTACTACTACCGCGCACGATACTATGATCCGGTGGAGGGGAGGTTTATCTCAAAGGACCCTATCGGTTACACCGGGGGTATTAATGTTTTTGCATACGTCCAAAATAATCCGGTTAATAGAACAGACCCTGCGGGTTTGTCGGATTTGGCGTTTGATCGAGGGGCGGGGACACTCACAGTATTTGATAGCCAAGGCAATCAAGTTGCTCAATTTCCTGCAGGCAATAATACAACTTCAACCAGCAATGGACCTTGGCCAAATGGCACTTATGACTTTTCACATTATAACAGGCATCCAGAGAGTGGCCCTACCGGCCCTTATGGTTCAAATGGAAATTTTGTTTTCAATGTACCAGGCCGAACTGGAATGGGAGTTCATTCTGGAAGGCGTGGTCCACAATCTAAAACGCTAGGATGTATTCGTACAACTGATAACGCAACTGAATTCCTGAGCGATTTACATTCTAACGATACAATTGAAACTATTACAATAAAATAGGAGTTTACTATGATGAAATACCTATTGTTTTTAGCGAGTTGTATAGTCATTTCAGCCAATATGTCATTCGCAGATGCTTCAAAGCCATGTAGTAAAAAAGATGAAATAAATGCTGAACAACTAGCGGCAAAGGCAACAAGTTGGAATCAATTGCATAAATGGTATAAACGCTATCATCAATGCGATGATGGAGCCATTGCAGAAGGGTTTAGTGAGTCTGTCAGCATAATACTATCCCAGTCGTGGGGGAATCTTAGAAGTTTACTGCCAATAATTCAAAAAGATGCCAACTTTGAGACCTTTGTTTTGAATCACTTGGACGAAACCTTGCCGGAAGAGCGGTTACAGTCAATTGAAAATTTGGCAAGAAATAGCTGCCCAGATTCTGCAAGGAAACTTTGCGATAAAATCCTTAAAAGATTAAAGCAGATTTGACGACAAGAAGGGGTCGCTAAAGGCCGTGGCGTGAGACAGAATGACGCCAAGGCTTACGCCTGGCCGGTGTTTGCCGGAGGGCAGCGGGAACTGCTGGACAAGGTGACGAAGCGGCTATCCCCGGAGCAGGAAGGGCAGGGACGACAGGAAGTGGGGCGGCTCAAGGCGTTGCTGAGCCGCACGCCTGAGCAGGGTCAGGGGAAGTAGGAACTATTTGGGCACATAGATTCTTTAGACTCGCTTTCACAGAATAGGTGATTTCCTGGGATGTCATAGGAGTGGAAAAGATGAAAAAGGCCGGAATCGTGCTGGCACTTGTCCTGATGCTGGCGGCGCTACTGCTGAATATCTCATCGGCAGCGGCGGCAACCGACGGCTATTACAACCTGTCGGAAGCCAGCCCGGCAAGCTGGGAAGGCACCGACGGCAGCAGCCTCAAGCCGGTATCTCCTGACTACGACTACGCCTACGGCGATGACGCCAGCGTCACCTACCCCCTCCCTTGGTCCTTGGCCTTCTACGGCCAGAACTTTTCCGGCATCACCGCCGACACCAACGGCAACGTCTGGTTCAACGCCACCGGCTCCGCCTACTCCTTCAACCTGGCCTCCACCGGCCGCGGCCCGGTCATCGCGACCTGGAACGAGGACCTCTCCTCAAGCCTCAGCGGCGGGGTATTCATCCAGCACAAGACAAACCCGGAGCGGATCGTCATCGAATGGCAGGCCGAGACGTACACCGAAGAGGGGGAGAGTGTCCCCAACAGCTTCGAGGTGGTCATATTCCAGAACGGCAACATCCGCTTCGATTATCAGGGCTTCACCACCCAGGCCGGCGCCGATGCCGGCTCCGGCATCTCCCGCGGCGACGGGTCGGCGAGCCTCAACCTCACCACCGAATACGGCAACGTCTTCACCCTCGCCGGCAGGTCATTCCTCTTCACACCGAGCACCCTGTACAACGTGAACGTCACCAAGGACGGCGCGGGGAGCGGCATTGTCACCGACACTCCGACCGGCATCTCCTGCGGCAGCAGTTGCAGCAGCGCTTTTGCGCCCGGATCGGTCGTGACGCTCACCGCCTTTCCCGGTTTCGGCTCGGAATTCACCGGCTGGTCCGGCGCCTGCAGCGGCACGGGCGCCTGTTCCCTGGCCGTTGACGCCGACAAGAACGTCACTGCCACCTTTGGCGAAACATATGCCCCGGCCATCGCCATCACCTCGCCGGCCGGGACAATGGCCACCAACCAACCGACCCTCAACTACACGGTCAGCACTGGCACGATAACGGTCATGGTGGACGGGGCCATGGTCAGCAAGGTCTCCGGCGACCTGCTCGACCCCCTGGCCGACGGCCCGCACGTCGTCCGCGTGGAGGCCACCAACGCTGCCGGCCACCCTGGCTTTGCCGAGAGCAGCTTCACCGTCGATACCACGCCCCCCGCTGTAGCCACGATTACCCCGGCGAGCGGCAGCAGCAACGTGCCGGTACGGATGTCGGTTCTGGTCCAGTTTGCCGAGCCGATCGACCCGGCCTCGGTGACCAGCGCCATGCTGACGCTCACCTCGGCAGCGGGCCAGATTCCGGTCGATTATCGGATCACCACCGACGCGAAATCGCTCATCGTCACCCCGCAGAGCAAACTGGCCTACGCCACCAGCTACACCTTTACGCTCAAGGCTGGCGTGCGCGACCTGCTGGGGAACACCGTCATCAGTGACCAGACCATCACCTTCACCACCCCCATGGCTGACCCGGACCTGGTGGGCTACTGGCCCATGGACGGCGAATGGAAGGATTACTCCGGGGCCGGGAACGACGGCACGGCTTATGGTTCCTCTGCCTTTACGGACGGCCGGGTACCCGGAACACAATCGGGAAGTTTTGTTATCGATTCGGCCCTTTTCTCCGGTTCGGGTGGCTTTGTCGACACCCCACCGAAATTCATCGACGGCGCCCCTGACAACTTCACCATGTCGTTTTGGGCCAAGCCGACGGCGACCAGGGAGAGTACCCCGGAATCAAATTCCAACGTAATGGATGGTGCTGGCGTACAGCGATTTGCCATTGCCCCGGTGAATTTTTATAACCTGGGTTATCTGGGTGCCACGGCCGGGGTGTCGGTAGGGACCAATGGCATCAGTGTCATTGAAGAAACCACCATGGATTATGGCGCGATAACTTATGGCTACATGCCCTCCCTATTGGTCTACGACTCGCCGACGCCGCTGACCGGTTGGAATCACGTTGTCGTAGTCTATAACAACAAGCAGCCAAGTCTTTACCTGAACGGCACACTGGTGCGCACCGGCCTGGCCAGCACACAGTTCGAGGTCTACCCTGCAGCAGTTTTTGCATTTGGCAATGAGCGTCAGACCGGCTCCTACAGTGGCCAATTGGAAGGGATCACCATCCATAAACGGGCGCTGACCGCTCCGGAAATTCAATCTCTCTATCAAGCGCAGAGCAGAAACGTTCCGCAGATCACCATCACCTCCCCTGGCCAAAACGTCAAATACAAGCCGGGCGACGCCGGCAATGCGACGATTGCAGTTGCATCCGGGATGGGCATCACCAACCTCTACTGTAATGCCGCGGGAGCCACCAGCGACGGGGGGCTTGCCATCGACTTCGGACAACCTCAAGTTGAGACGACCCGACAACTCGACTTCCGAGTAGCAACAGATGCAGCTCCCTATGCGCCGATTCTGCTCTCCTGTGTTGCGCAGACCGCCGACGGTACTCTTGGTGCCGCCCAACTGCAACTGCAGGCGGCGGACCTTGTGCTGCCGACAGTCATCAGCAGCACGCCGGCAAACAATGCAGTCGATGTCAGCGCCACCATGCCGGTCACTATCTACTTCAGCGAGTCTATTGATCCCGCGAGTGTTGTCAACCGCGACACATTGAGGTTCCAGCGCACTGACAACGGCGCCTGGGTGACCGGCATGTACCGCCTGTCTACCGACAACAAGGCGATGCAGATACTGCCGGTGCCGGCACTGGATGGGGGCACATCTTACACCATCACCCTCAGCCGCCTGCGTGACCTGGCCGGGAACGTCATGGCTAATGACTTCGCGCTCCAGTTCACCACCCTGCAGCAGACGAATCTGGTGATTGAGAACCAGGGGACGTCCGCAGCGCCCTATGCATTGCCGACTGGCCGTTATGGCAATCTGACGTTGACTAACAGTTACGTTTCGGTGAGCGGAGGAGTAGCGGCCGATACGCTGTCAATGGACCACAGTACCCTGGACCTCTCCCCCAGTACCTCGGTTCCCGGTGACCTGAGCGTGGCCTACGGTGACCTGAATCTTACCAACAGCTCCCAGTTGACGGTCAACGGGGCTCTTAATCTCGCCGCCAACCTGAACATGACCGGCAGCATCATGTCGGTGGCCGACACCGGTACGGTGGCGGGGAATGTGGCTTTGTCCGGCAGTACACTTACCCTCAAGAAGCCGCTGCACGTGACCGGCGACGTCTCGCTGCAAAGCACCAGCATACTCACCCATTTCGCGGCGACAAAGACCGAGACATCCAAGTTGGATGTTACTGCCGCAAATATGATTGTTGATGCTACCTCAAAAATTGATGTGACCGGCAAAGGATATCTCGGCGGTTATCCTGAGCCGAATAACCCACCGGATCAAGTTTCATATGCTCCGGGGTACACCCTGGGGAACACGACTAGCGGTGGAAGCTGCAATAATAACGGTGGCAGCTTTGGTGGCCATGGTGGAGGTAGTGAAGTTAATGCTGCTTACGGAGACACGACAAATCCGAATGAACTAGGAAGTGGTGGTGGAGGATACTATTACGACTTGTTCACTGGTCTTAGCCATGTGATTACCAGGACGGCGGGCGGCAATGGTGGGGGCTTGATTCGACTGAATGTTGCCAGCTTGTCACTCGATGGGGTCATTGCGGCAGATGGTGCTGTTACTGATGCTTCTGGCGGCAGTGGCGGCAGCATATACATCGGTGCAGTGAGCATAGTTGGCTCAGGGAGTATCAGTGCAAAAGGAGGCTCTGCCGGCAATGGCATTAATGCCGCGAGCGGGGGGGGCGGTGGCCGAATAGCCATCTATTTCAATTCGCTAGGGTTGCCAGTCTCAAGCATTAGCGCAACCGGCGGAGTCGGTCTCGACAATACTGCCTCAGTTAACGGTAGCGCAGGCACGATCTACCTAAAGGACAATGCAAAAAACCCAGATTTAATCTTGAATAACAGCAATATCCCCACCAACAAGTTAACGCCGGTTAGCAGTGGTCGCTATGGGAATGTCAGTATTATTGATGGCGCCTTAGCAACTGTTATGACCCAAGGGACAGTGCCAACGGTTGGCCAATGGAAACTCGATATTGTCGCAGAAACGATAATTATCGATGCTTCCTCTAAGATCGATGTTACCGGCAAAGGCTTCCTGGGTGGCTATACGCCGGGTAACAGCAGCATTAACGGCATGACCTATGATGTCAATACCCAGGCTGCGACCACCACTGGAGGCAGTACGAAACGAAGTGGCGGCAGTTACGGTGGTCCTGGTGGCGCAGGTGAGGGGACTGCAGGCGCAATCTACGGCAATCTCCAGCAGCCAAGTGAGCTGGGCAGTGGCGGTGGAGGGTTACTAGCTGACTGGCTCAACCCCAATATCAACTTTCAAGGCGGAAATGGTGGCGGCCTGTTGACGCTGACGGCGAACCTGCTGACCGTGAACGGCAGCCTCCTTGCCGATGGAGTATCGACTGGCAGTTATGGTGGCGGTGGCAGTGGCGGCGGGATCTGGATCAACGTCGGTGCCCTCTCAGGCACAGGTTCTATCAGTGCCAGGGGGGGGGCGTCGTCTGTCACTGATAATCTTGGCGGCGGTGGCGGCGGTGGCCGGATTGCCATCTATTACGGTAGCAACAGCCTGCCGTTGGCGAACATCAGTGCGGCCGGCGGTAAGAATGATACCGGGGCAATCGCGGCCAACAACGGTGGAGCCGGTACGATTTATCTGAAGGACGCGTCCCGAGTAAAGGGAGACCTGATCATTAACAACGGCGGTCTGACAACCAGCAACACCACGACGGTCGCCGGCGGCGACTATGGCCGGTTGACGGTCAGCGGCGGCGCCACGACCAGTGTCCTCACCGACATCAGCTTCGACCAGGACGTAACCTTTACCGGGAGCACCCTGACGTTCAGCGGCGGGATCACCTCGACGGCGAACTTGACCCTTGACGGCAGCACGATCACCGTCGGTGGTCCGGTGAATGTCACTAACGACCTCACGCTGAAGAACGGAAGCCTGCTGACCCATTCGGCGGCGACAGCCCTAACGAAGTTCAAGCTGGACGTGACGGCCGGTACAATTACCCTCAACGACACATCCAAGATCGACGTCAGCGGCAGAGGCTTCCTCGGCGGCTACACAGCGGGCAACAGCAGCATAAACGGCATGACCTATGACGCTGTCACTCAGGGGCCGACCATCACTGGAGGCGGCACGAAACGAAGTGGTGGCAGCTACGGTGGTCCTGGTGGCGCAGGCGAAGGGACCGCGGGCGCGGTTTACGGCAATCTCCTGCAGCCCAGTGAACCTGGAAGTGGCGGTGGGGGGCTATTGGCTGCCTGGCTCAACCCTAACATCTACTATCAAGGCGGCAATGGCGGCGGTGCTGTAAAGTTGACGGCAAACGTTTTGACCCTGAACGGTACCGGCACCGGCATCCTTGCCGACGGGGCATCGCCTGGCGGCTATGGTGGCGGTGGCAGCGGCGGCGGGATCTGGATCAACGTCGGTACCCTGTCAGGCACCGGCACCATCAGTGCAAAGGGGGGAACGTCGTCCAACTCTGACAACCTTGGTGGGGGTGGCGGCGGTGGCCGGATTGCCATCTATTACGGCAGCAACAGCTTGTCGTTGGCGAACATCAGTGCGGTTGGAGGGCAGAGTTATACGGGAGGTTCCTCCTCCAACAACGGCGGTGCCGGTACGATTTACATGAAGGATGCAGCCAGGGTCAAAGGAGACGTCATCGTCTACAACGGCGGTCTGGCGACCAGCAACATCACGACGGTTGTCGGCGGCGACTATGGCCAGGTGACGTTCAGCGGCGGCGCCAAGATGAGTATCTCCGGCGACATCAGTTTCGACCAGGACGTAACCTTTACCGGGAGCACCCTGATGTTCAGCGGCGGGATTACCTCTACTGCTAATCTGACCCTTGACGGCAGCACCATCACCGTCGGTGGTCCGGTTAATGTTGCCAACAGCCTCACGCTCAAGAACGGGAGTCTGCTGACCCATTCGGCAACGACAGCCACCACGGCGTACAAACTGGACGTCTCGGCCGGTACGATCACCCTCAGCGACACTTCCAAGATCGACGTCACCGGCCGGGGTTTCCTGGGTGGGCAAGTGTCGGGTAACACGGCATATTACGGAATGACTTATAATCCGGCTACACAGGGGCCGACCACGACGGGAGGCAGCTGCGCTGCTGTCGGTGGAGGTTATGGTGGTCCCGGAGGGGCAGGGTCATCAAATCCACTTTACGGCAACCTCCAGCAACCCCATGAACCGGGCAGCGGTGGCGGTAGCGCTGGTGACCCCTCTTACGTTTACGTCGGTTCCAATGGTGGTGGAGCCGTAAAGCTGACGGCAAACGTTTTGAACCTGAACGGGACCGGCACGGGCATCCTAGCGAATGGCAACAACAATATATCGTATGGCGGCGGCGGTAGCGGTGGTGCGATCTGGATCAATGTCGGCACACTGTCCGGCACCGGTACGATCAGCGCCAAAGGGGGAACAGCCCAGAACCTTGGAGGCGGCGGTGGCGGGCGGATCGCCATTTACTACGACAGCAACAGCATTCCATCGGTCAACATCAGTGCCGCTGGCGGCAAAAGCAATAACGGCAGCACCAGCTATAACGGTGGCGCCGGCACAATATATCTGAAAGCCGCCAACAGTACCAGGGGCGATGTCGTCATAGACAACGGCGGTGTGGTGACCAGCAACGTAACGACGCTCGCCGGTGGCGATTATGGTCAGGTCACGGTTAGTGGCGGCGCTAAGACCAGTGTCTCGGCTGACATCAGCTTTGACCAGGATGTGACGTTTGCCGGGAGCAATCTGGCGTTCAGCGGCGGGATCACCTCGACCGCGAACCTGACCCTTGACGGCAGCATGGTCACCGTGAATGGTCCGGTGAATGTCGCCAACAGCCTCACGCTCAAGAACGGGAGTCTGCTGACCCATTCGGCAACGACAGCCACCACGGCGTACAAACTGGACGTCTCGGCCGGTACGATCACCCTCAGCGACACTTCCAAGATCGACGTCACCGGCCGGGGTTTCCTGGGTGGGCAAGTGTCGGGTAACACGGCATATTACGGAATGACTTATAATCCGGCTACACAGGGGCCGACCACGACGGGAGGCAGCTGCGCTGCTGTCGGTGGAGGTTATGGTGGTCCCGGAGGGGCAGGGTCATCAAATCCACTTTACGGCAACCTCCAGCAACCCCATGAACCGGGCAGCGGTGGCGGTAGCGCTGGTGACCCCTCTTACGTTTACGTCGGTTCCAATGGTGGTGGAGCCGTAAAGCTGACGGCAAACGTTTTGAACCTGAACGGGACCGGCACGGGCATCCTAGCGAATGGCAACAACAATATATCGTATGGCGGCGGCGGTAGCGGTGGTGCGATCTGGATCAATGTCGGCACACTGTCCGGCACCGGTACGATCAGCGCCAAAGGGGGAACAGCCCAGAACCTTGGAGGCGGCGGTGGCGGGCGGATCGCCATTTACTATGGCAGCAACGGTCTGCCGGCAGCCAACATCAGCGCGGCAGGTGGCAGAAGTAATAACGGAAGTGACAGCTACAACGGTGCAGACGGCACAATCTACCTTTACCAGCTTGTCTTCCCTTTGACTGTCACGAAGGCCGGCACCGGCACAGGTACGGTCCAGAGCACGCCAGCCGGGCTCGCCTGCGGCACCACCTGTAGCGTCAACTTCGCCGAGACCAGCAGTGTCACCCTCACCGCCACCCCCGACAGCGGTTCGACCTTCACCGCCTGGGCCGGGGCATGCAGCGGCACCGGCAGCTGTACGGTGACCATGGATGCCGCGAAGTCCGTCACCGCAACCTTCGATCAGGTCAATCCTCTCTTGAGCGTCGTCTTTGCCGGCACCGGCAAAGGTGTCATCACGAGCTCACCTGCCGGGATCGCCTGTAACACCGACTGCTCCGCCCAGTTCCCTCAGGGAACCCAGGTGACGCTTTCCCCGTCAGCATCCGAGTACAGCGTTTTCGGCGGGTGGTCGAATGGTGTATGTGCGGGAATCGGCAACTGCCTGTTGACCCTGTTCGCCGACACATCGGTTACCGGCAGTTTTTTCAGGGATACCTCCCATCAGGTAAGCGTTGGCGATTCGTATTACCAGTCCATCCAGGATGCCTACAACGCGGCAGCTGACGGCAGCGTAATCAGGCTGTGGGGGATCGCTTACGACGAATCGCTCGCCTGCGACCGCTCGGTGGCAATCACTCTGCAGGGGGGATACGACAGCGCTTATTTAAGCATAACGGGTGAGACGACCCTGAATGGGGTCCTGACCGTCACCGACGGGACGGTGATCGCCGATGGGGTGAGTATCCAATAGCGCCTTCGCTGGATGAGCGGCAAATAGCTTGCCAGTAGGGCGATTTTTCACTATACAGAGACGATCGATTCAGTTTTTCCCGGCAGCGGGAGCATACGTTAGCGTCAATAGCACGACCGGAGTCCCCATGAAGATCGTCGACCGAAGGCTGCTCGATCAACTTTCCAGCCAGGCGCGGGAAAATCCCCGGCTGCGCAAGAACTGGAACATCCATCCAAGAGACGACTTCTGTTGCCACCGGCTCTTGAACGCCATCGAACCCGGTTCCTACATCCGGCCCCATCGCCACCTGGACCCGACCAAGGATGAGACTTTCATGATCGTGCGCGGCCGGCTGGGAGTCATCCTTTTCGACGAGGCGGGGCTGGTGGCCAAAAAGATCCTGCTGGCGGCGGACGGCGATACCCTGGCGGTCGATATCCCGCACGGCATCTTCCACGGGGCGGTGAGCCTCGCCCCGGGCACAATCTTCTTCGAGGCAAAGGCAGGCCCCTACCTGCCACTGGCGGACGGTGAAAAGGCGGTCTGGGCGCCGGAGGATGGTGCTGAGGAGGTGGCTCCCTATCTGTCAGACCTGGCCGCGCTGTTTTGAGGCGGGAGATGGGCCGTTCCCTCCTCATCGCCATCCTGCTGGCGGCCGTTCTCGCGGCAGCGGTTTCGGCCGGTGCTTCACCCCGCCCGTTTGCCGGCATCGGCCTGCTCGTCGTCCGGCCTGTTGTGCCCGACGGCGACGCCGGCCCGATCCCGCTGTACCGGAAACCGGGGATTGGCCGGGTCGCCGAGATCCTGCCGACACGGCTTCCCGGCCTCGATGCGGTGATGGTGACACCGGCGGGGGAGGGGCGGGCCGTGGTGACGGG
>CAYSMK010000010.1:0-4605 GCA_964432205.1 uncultured Geobacter sp.
GCAATGGGGCAGGCTGGGGCGCGGCACCACCAACTGCCGGCCTCCTCACAGGCAGCTGGCTCGGGTTGGCCGGCTTTCCGCCATTGTCACCACTGACCGTTACCGGCTCTACCGTCATCTCCACAGCCACGCGCCGGTCGGCCGGCTCCCGCCGACCAGTGACGACCATGGCGAGCAGCAGGAGCAGATGCATGAGCAGCGAGGCCAGCAACAGGGGTGTCAGGCGCTGCCTGTCTCCCCCGGGAATCACCGCTCGGCGTCCTGCCCGATCAGGCCGTTACGCCGCAGGCGGCGTACGATGCCCGGCACGGCCAGGGCGCCGAGGCCGCCGAACAGGCCGTTCATTGCCGTAGTGAACAGCGCCTTCTTCACGATGATATCCTCCTCCATGCCGATCAGCCATTCCGTGGCGACCGAGGCGCCGGAACGGGTCGCCGAGGCGACAATTCCGACTGCCGCGCAGGCCAGCATGCTGGTGACGAAGGCAGGGGACATGGCCCCTACAACCTCCACCACCAGGGCAGGGAGGAGAAACTTCACCAGGACCATGGGGCCACCGTTCCCCATGCCGAAGAGCAGGCTGGCCAGGCAGGTGATCAGACCGACCAGCGTGACGGCACCGATCTTCGGCACGCAACCGCGGGCGAGCAGGAAGAAGAACATGGTAAAGAACATCACGTGTCCCGGCAGGTGCAGATGCAGCCGGAGCCCGGCCCTGGTCAGGATGATGAAGGTGGCGCAGAAGCCGAGCAAGAGCGCTTCCCGCAGGGTGAAGCGGCGCCAGAGGTAGGCCCGCTCGCCGGTACTGGTCATGGTTCTCTCCTGTTGATGTCACCCGTTAAACAGGGCGGCTGTGTGATTACCTGCAGAGCTGGCTCACCGGCAGGCTGCGCGGGCGACACGGATGCCGTCGCCGGGCTGTCGCCCATAAAAGTCCGCTCGGGGCGGCTGCCGAAGCCGCGCGCCTCGGCCGACCTGGCCACTTCCTCGGCGGTTTTCAGTGCCCGCACCATGAGCGGCAGCAGCAGGCAGTTGACCAAGTCGGGCCAGTTGCCGGGGTTGAGCAGCTGCCGGGGGAGCAGTCGTGCCCCGCGCAGCCGTTGGGCCACGGCGATCTCCTCCATCTCCCTGAGGAAGAACGGCACGAAGCGGACGCTGACAAAGACGAGAAACGACAGCCGGTAGGGGACCACCCGCCGCAGTCCGGCCATGACGTCCCTGGTCCGGGTGGTTCTGAGGAGCACGGCGCCGGGAAGGAAGAAGAGGATGATCTGTACCGAGGCGCCGACTCCCGGCCAGAGTCCCTCTGATCCGCCATGCTTCAGGCAGTAGAGGGCGATGATCAGTGCGGCCTGGTACAGAAAGAAGCGGCAGTCGCGCCAGAGATCTGCCGGGGTGAGCCGGGCCGAGAAGTAATAGGCCAGGGTGACGAAGAGGAGCGCCAGCAGTCCGGGGCCGCGCACCCCCACGGCCAGCCCGCTCAGGAGGGTGCTGATGCCGATCTTCCAGCCGACGCCGAGTCGATGTGCCGGCGAGTCGTGGGTCAGATACTGGCCGGCATAATCGCTCAGCCGGCGCCGCTTCGGGCCGGCTCTGCCCGTGCTAGTGGAACCGTTCGTCAAGGACGCCTCCTTCCAGCAGCACGGTTCGCTCCGCCCAGCCGGCGCACGGGAGTTCATCGTGGGACGCGATCAGGATTGCGGTGCCGTGGCGCTCCGTCAGGCGACCAAGGGTGGTCAGCAGACTGCGCCGCTGTGTCAGGTCGAGCCCGGCGAACGGTTCGTCCAACAGGAGCAGCTGCGGCAGGGGTGCAATCACGGCGGCCAGCGCCACCCGGTGCTGTTCGCCAAAGCTGAGCAAGAGCGGCGCCCGCTCGGCCAGGTGGCCGATGCCGCACAGTTCCAGGGCCTTTGCCACCAGCCGCTCGATCTCGGGCTGCGGCCGCCCCTGGCGGCGCAGGGTGAAGGCTACCTCCTCCCGGACCCTGTCGGCGAACAGCTGTCGGACCGGATTCTGGAACAGCACCCCGACATGCCCGGCCAGACGCTCCGGATGCGGTTTCCCGATCCCGGCCAGGGAAACGCTTCCCGAGTCGGGCTGTTCCAGTCCGGCCAGGCAGCGGAGGAGCGTCGATTTGCCCGCCCCGTTCCGGCCGTAGAGCTGGACCCGCTCACCGGCCAGAAGCCGCAGATTCACCCCGCACAGCGCCGTACCCGTTTCCGGATAGCTGAGAAAGAGCGCTTCCACGGTGGCAACCGTGCTCCTTTCTCCGGTGCCGGCAGTCCGGCAGGGCAGGGCGCTCGCCGGCGCATCAATGTCGGTAAACGACGGGGAGCTGGCAATGATCTGTCCCTTGGCCATCATCAGGTATCGGTCGATGATGGCGAAAAGGGGGCGCGGATCGTGCTCGGCGATGATCAGCGTGTGCCCCTTGGCCTTGAGACCGGCGAGCAGCTCCGCCAGCGCCTCTTTCCCCGGCTGGTCGAGCTGCGAGGTCGGCTCGTCCAGGAGGAGCAGCGCCGGCTCCATGGAGAGGATCGAGGCGATTGCCAGCCGCTGCTTCTGGCCGGCGGAAAAGCGCTCCACATTCCGCTCGGCACAGCCGGCAAGCCCCACCTGCCGCAACGACCTCTCGACCCGCCCGGCGATCTCCGTTGCTGGAACGCAGAGGTTTTCCGGACCAAAGGCGACCTCCTCCGCCACCGTGGTGCAGATAATCTGGGATTCGGCATTCTGAAAGACGAGCCCGACCGGCATGGAGCCATTGTCACCGGAAATCTCCCCAATGGTAATATTCCCCGACCGTTTTCCGCCGTGCAGCAGCCCCTTGATGGCCAGCAGCAGGGTCGACTTGCCGCAGCCGGAACTGCCGGTCAGGCAGAGGCACTCGCCGGCACCGACCGTGAACGAAACATCGGCCAGGGCCGGCTCGGCAGCATCCGGATAGGTGTAGGACAGGTTGTCTATGCGCAGCAGGTCACTGTTCAACGGTGAATTACTCCATTAACGATTATCGTGACAAAAAAGGCCCCTCCCTGCACAGGGAGAGGCCGGCAGCGGCAGCTTTTGCCGCTGATGGAATCTCCTTATCAAAAGGAAGGCGCGGCCGTTTCCAGCAGCACCCGATGGCCTACTGCCATGAGGGAGACCCTGTTAGGCAGTACAGCTCGGAGAAAGGTACAAAAATATGTCGAAAGCGAATCAGCCGCCGCAGGTGCCGGCGGATAGTGCATCATTGTCAGTGGCTGCCAGCGGAGCCTCCCCGGGCAGCAGATACGGACGCTCCTGGCGACAGCACGTGATCGAGGCAAACGACCAGCGGCGGTAGCGGCAGTTGTAGCAGGACAGGGGGTTGTCGGCGATCTGTTCCTCCTCCACGTCCGGGGAGAATTCGCTGCAGCGACCGGCTATCCGGGAGGCGGTCAGCCACTCTTCATGTTCGAGCGGGAATTCCGCGGTAAATGTCACGGCAGGTTCCATCAAGTCCCCCACTGCTTGATCAGTAACTGCGCAGCTGCTGCTGCGAGCAGGTGCGCCAGGGCGCACCGTCGGCGACCGGGTCGGCACTGCTCACCAGCAGCACCGACTTGCCCTCCAGCAGCACGGTCTTGACCTTGTTCCCCAACCCGACCAACTCGTCACCGGTCAGGCTGATGCCGTCCAGGGTGCGTACCGTGTCGATTTCCGCCCGGTTGCAGAGCCTGGCAACGCTGAGTATCTTTTCGTCGGGCGCGAAGCGGATCTGCCCTTTCAGCCGGCCGTCGTTGCCGCTCAGCCTTAAACCGGCACCGGCCAGTGCGCCGATTACCCCGTCCCCGGTGCCACCATGTTCCGACAGGTAGACCCCGAGGTTGCCGGCCACTGCGTAGGCAGCATCCTTGGTGAGCACTTCACTTTTCGCCTGCCGGCCAAAAGTGATCAGTCTGTCCGGGTCGGTCAACCGGTCCAGTACCGCCACACAGAGACCGGGATCGGAACCCTCGGCGCTTTCCCTGGCGAGAAAGGTCGAGGCATGGTTGATGACACGGATGAGACTGTCTTCGTGCAGTTCGACAGTGAAACACATGGCGCTGTTGTGCGAGGTGTAGCGGATGTCGGGGTGGACGAACAGCTGATGACGGGTAACGAAGCCGCACCGGCCCCAGCCGTTCGCCTCCAGCTCTTCGGCGATGAGCGACGCCAGTTCCCCCGTTCCCCTGCTGTCGATATTGTCGGTGTCGTCAATGCTTACCAGGATCTGCATCTGTATTGTCTCTCCTGTATCTGCTACCGTTGAACAAAAAAAGGACCCTTCCTTGATAGAAGAGCCCCCTACGCACGGATGGTATCCGTTCGCTGAGATTCTCCTTTGCAAAAGGGAGGCGACGCCGTTTCCAGCGCAACCCATAGGCCGAATTCCGTGAGGAGATCCTGTTAGGTAATTCGGCTCGGAGATGGTTTATTCAGTTGTGATCACGGGTGCCGGCGGCACTCTCGCTCAAAAAAATCAAGGGGCCTTCCCTGGATGGAAAGGCCCCTTGTCGTCAGCAGATATAATCCGTGCCGTCAGGTCTCCTTTGCAAAAGGGAGGCGACGCCGTTTCCAGCGCAACCCATAGGCCGAATT